>JAIXPT010000133.1 GCA_027486095.1 Planctomycetaceae bacterium
GTTGGCGAGATCGACCGACTTGTACTTCTCGCGGAGCTTCGTGATCTCGCGCCAGCGGGCCGCGTTGGGATAGACGATCGGCGGCTCGTCGGGCATGGGGATCGCCGCGATATCGACCTGGTGGAGGCAGTCCATGAAGCCGCGCTCGATGTCGCGCTTCGTGCGCACGTTTTCGGCGTCGTAATCACGGATACGGGCCTCGACGAACGCCTTGCGGGCGAGCACGCGAGCCGTCATCGGCACCGGATGATTCGCGAACAGCTCGGGGGCCTCCTCCATCAGTTGCTCGCCCGGAAGCCGCTCGGCCTCGTTGAACACCGTCGTGGGCGGCTCGTTGCGGGTGACGGTGTCGTAGAACTGCCGCGTGTTGTCGCCGAGCACGACGGGATAGCGTTCGGCGCGGTCGTAGCCGATGCGAATGCCTTCTTCGACGAGCGCGTTGTAGCGTTCGGTGAGCTGCTTGATGCGGTCTTCGCGGCGGCGCAGCTCCTCGTCGAGCCGCATGCGTTCGCGGCCGATCGCCCGGGCCCGCTCCGTGGCGAGGTCGCGCTCCGCCTTCTCGCGGGAGCGGACGATCGACTCGCGGACGCTGATCTCGATCTGCCGCAGCAGCCGATCGCGCATCGCGGCGTCGAGATCGTCGGATGCCTGCACGGCACGCTGCAGCTCTTTGAGGTCGGCGCGGGCCTGGTCGGGGTCGGCGGCCATCGACTGCCGGGCATTGCGGAGGCGCACGGCCGTCTCCTGCTCGAGCTGCCCGGCTCGCACCTTGCGCAGCCGGTTGAACTCGGCCAGTTCGGCGGGGTCGTTCGTGACGTCGCGGGCCGGGGGCAGGGGCCGCGGGTCGGGGGCAGGGGCCGGCAGCCGCTCGAGCTCGCCCTGCACGGGGGCGCCATCGGCGGCCGGGTCGTCGGCTGGCTGCCGCGCGAGCGCGACGGGCGTCTCGGCCTGAGCGAGGCTCTTCATCGCCACGCCGTGCACGAGCGACGCGTCTACGTTGTCGGGGTCGCGCCGGAGCGCCGCCACCGCCAGCCGGAGTGCCGACTCATGCGCACCCGTGGCCTCGGCCTGTTTGGAGAGCGCCGCGAGCTGCGCTGCCTCACCGCGGATCGTCGTCCGGGCGAGGTCGAGGGCTTCGCGGCCGACGAGCGGCAGAAACACGCCGTTGGTCGGGAAGGCATTGCGGAACAGTTCGCCCAGGTAGGCGTTTTCTTGCCGCGGCTCGGCCCGCGGAATCTCGACGGCGGCGGAGCTTTTGGCGTGGCGTTCGGCGGGGTTTTCAAGTGTCAGATCGAGCCGGCCGTCCTCGAGCAACCCGCCCACGAGCAGAATGGAATCGCGGTCGGTGCGAAGGGGCGGCAGGCGCCCGGGCAGACCGCGATAATTCGCGGCCGGTGTCTTCGCGGAGAGCACCACGTCTTCGGGCCAGAGTACGGGAGCGATGGCGAGGGCGCCGAGCCGAGCCCCGGCGTCGCGCGGCGACACCCCCTCGCCAGGGACGAGCACCATGCCTCCGGTGGCGTTGGCGAGAGCGGCCAGGCAGGGCCAGTTCACCTCGTCGCCCACTCCGACGCTCGAGCAGGCGATCCGCCGGCTGCGCAGTTTCTCCTGCACGGCGAAGAAATCGACGGCGTCGATCCCGTTCAGGCCCGGGCCGTCGCCGATGTACACGATCGCCCGGCCCGCTGCGGGCGCGGTGAACAGTTCGGCTGCGGCGTCGAGCGCGGCGATGATGTCGGTCGCTCCGAGCGGTGTGCGCTCGGCGAGCGCCGCGAGGGCGGCGCGTGTTTCGGGACCGTTCGCAGGGGCGAAGTCCGCGCCGAGCGGCGCGCAATCGACGTCCACGGCCGCGATCCGCAAGCGGTCGCTCGGCCGCGCTTTTTCGAGCAGCCCTTCGAGCGCTTGGGCGGCCCGCATACGCTGCGCGCCCACCTGGCTGGCCGAGGTGTCGATGAGCACCACGACATCGACGCTTCCGGCGGTTTCTGCGGCGGCCGTCGCCCGCAGACCCACGGCGACGACCGGGGGGGCGAAATCACTCCCGCCAAACCCCTCGGTGAACGAGACGGCGATCGGCTGCTCGGCGTGGGATAACGCGAGCTCCCCGCACACAAGGAGCGTCGCGAGCAGGATCGGGATACGGGTGGACATGGTCCCTCCAGGCAGACTGTTGTGCGCTGTTGTGCGATGAACTGCGGTCGGAAAGCGAGCGAGAGCATATTTTGTGCTCCCCACGCCGCCAACGCCGTTCTGCGGCCAAACAGCCCGGTTCATGGCGAATTCTCCGCGTCAACCGGTCTTCGTAGTGTACCCAGCTTGCCGGCATGGCTCTCGGGTTGGCCGGTCACACCTGGCCCGTAATACTCGGCCGCTGCCAAGCCACTCACCCGAGCTACGGATTCGACATGCCGACCCCACGCCACGCGATCCGTCTGCTGCTGCTGACCGCCCTCGCGGGGGCCGCCGTGCCAGAGGGGCAGCGGCTCGCAGCCCAGCCGGCAGCGCCGCCCCCTGCCGATGAAACGCGGCTCTTCACGCCGGACGAGCGCACGAATATCGCCGTCTACGACGCGGTGAATCGCAGCGTGGCCAATATCAACACGAAGACGACCGTTCCCACCGGACTCTTTCTGCTCGAGGTGCCCTCGGAAGGGGCCGGGTCGGGCATCGTGCTCGACAAGTCGGGCCACGTGCTCACCAACTTTCACGTCGTCGAAGGTGCCAAGGAAATCCAGGTTCTCTTGTACGACGGGTCGTCGCATCAGGCGGCGCTCGTCGGTGCCGACCCGGCGACCGACGTCGCGGTGATCCGGGTGGCCGCGCCGCCAGAGGTGCTCGTGCCGGTGAATTTCGGCACCTCGAGCGACCTGCGCGTGGGGCAGCGCGTATTTGCGATCGGCAATCCGTTCGGGCTCGAGCGCACGCTCACCACCGGCATCATCTCCAGCCTCAATCGCTCGCTGCCGACGCGCACGGGCCGGACGATCAAATCGATCATCCAGACCGATGCTGCGATCAACCCCGGCAATTCCGGGGGGCCGCTCCTCGACAGCTCGAGCCGGCTGATCGGGATGAACACGGCGATCGCCAGCCGCACGGGGCAGAGCTCGGGAGTGGGCTTTGCGATCCCGGTCGGCACACTCGCGAGGATCGTGCCGCAGCTGATTCAGAAGGGGAAAGTCGTGCGCCCCGACGCGGGAATCGCCCGCGTCTATCAGACCGACCGGGGCCTCGTGGTGGCGGCGCTCACGCCGGAGGGCCCGGCCGAGCGGGCCGGCATTCGCGGCTTTCGGGTGATTCGAGAGCGGCGCCGGCAGGGGCCTTTTCTCGCAGAGTTCGAGCGGGTGGACAGGACGGGAGCGGATCTGGTGGTCGCCGTGGCGGGGCAGGCCGTGAAAACGGCCGACGACTTCCTCTCGGCGATCGACGTCAAAAATCCCGGCGATCAGGTGCTGATCACGGTCGAGCGAGAGGGGCATCGGCTCGACGTTCCGGTCGTGCTCGATGCCGAAAAATAGCCGCTTGATGCCACCATCGGAGATGGCTCCGGCAGAAGATTTGTGGGTCGTGCCGAACCATCCGACGACGGGGTTCGTATCATCAGAATCGTCCGCGACTGGCGTGCTGCCGGCTCCGCAGACGATTTTTGGAATCCCGCCGGCCTGGGGGCGTTGACTTGCCCGGAAGGCCTGCTAGATTTCGA
>JAIXPT010000043.1 GCA_027486095.1 Planctomycetaceae bacterium
AGGCTCGGGGTTACCCCTGCCGTTGAGACGGCGTATGTGACCAGCGAAGCCATGGATGGCGCAGCGCAGGCACATCCGAGTGAGCCGGAGCCTGGAGGGCGAAGGCGAACGTCCGGCGAGACGGTACGGGGTAACCCCGAGCCGGCGCCTACCCAGCGAACGTCCGGCGACGGGATACGGGGGAGCCCGAAGCCGGATCGGGTGCAGAAACGACTAATCAGAGCCCGCTCTACGCCCGGCGCAGGCGCGTGAACTCGTCTACCGTGACGGTGGTGAGCTCGCCGTCGTCGCGAGCCAGGATCAGGACGTCGCTGTAGACCTTGTCGTCGGGGTTGCGCTGGAAGTGGAGGCCGTGCCGGCGGCGCTCGGTGCGCAGCACCTTGCCGACCGTCGTCGTCGTCCACTTCGCGCTCGAGCCGACCGTGACGCCGTGGATCACCTCCACCCGGTCGCCCGGCTGGAGTTGCTCGTAGAGTTGCCGCGTCTGGTATTCCTCAGGCGTCATGGAAAGGCTCCTCGCACACTTCTCACTTCGCCCGCCAGGAGGGCGGGCTCACTTCCGGCCGCAGCGACCGGCGGTCGCGGAGGCCCCGAGGGAGGGATCCGGAGGATCCCGACCGCTCACACTTCCTTGCTCTCGATCCACTTCATCATCTTGCGGAGCCGGCGGCCGGTCTCCGTGAGCTTGTGCTCGCGTTCACGGCGCCGGGTGCTCTTGAACCTCGCCGCCCCGCCGCGATTTTCCAGGATCCAGTCGCGGGCGAACTCGCCTGAGCGGATCTCCTCGAGAATTTTCTTCATCTCCCGGCGGGTCTCGGCGGTGATGATCCGCTTGCCGCGGGTGTAGTCACCGTATTCGGCCGTGTTCGACACGCTGTAGCGCATGTATTCGAGGCCGCCCTGATAGAAGAGATCGACGATCAGCTTCATCTCGTGCAGGCACTCGAAGTAGGCCATTTCCGGCTGGTAGCCCGCCTCGACAAGCGTGTCGAAGCCCGCCTTGATGAGCTCCGAGACGCCGCCGCAGAGCACGGCCTGCTCACCGAAGAGGTCGGTCTCGGTCTCCTCGGCGATCGTGGTCTCGATGACGCCGCCGCGGGTGCCGCCGATGCCTTTCGCATACGCCAGGCCGATCTTCTTGGTGTCGGGCGCGGCATTGGGGCCGAGGGCGATCAGGCACGGCACGCCGCCCCCCTTCACGTATTCGCTGCGCACGAGATGGCCGGGGCCCTTGGGCGCCACGAGCAGGATGTCGTGGCCCGGCGGCGGCTCCACCTGGCCGAAGTGGAAGTTGAAGCCGTGGCTCGCCATGAGCACGGCGCCCTTCTTGAGATTCGGCTTGATCGACGTCTTGTAGACGTCGCCCTGGAGTTCGTCGGGCAGAAGGATGTTGACGACGTCGGCCTGCTTGACGGCATCCTCGACGCTCATCGGCTCGAAGCCGTGCTTCTTGGCGAGGTCGTAGTTCGGGCCGCCCGGCCGCTGGGCGACGACCACCTTCAGGCCGCTGTCGCGGAGGTTTTGCGCCTGGGCGTGCCCTTGGCTGCCGTAGCCGATGATGGCGATCGTCTTGCCTTCGAGGGCCTTCAGGTCTGCATCCGAGTCGTAATAGATCGTCGCTGCCAAGGGATCACTCCGGAGGTTCGAGGGAGGGTGCGCGGGGGTCGGGTTGGTGAGGAACGGGCGTGCGGAGGGTCAGGCGAGTGATTCGCGGGCCGGGGCGGAGTCGGCCGGACGGCCGCCGTCGGCAGCTTCGGTGAGCTCGCGGGTGGGGGCGCTGCCGCGCACCATGGCGATCCTGCCGGTGCGGACGAGCTCGAGGATGCCAAACGACCGCATCAGCTCCACGAAGCCTTCGATCTTTTTTTCGGTGCCGGAGATTTCCACGATCACGCTGTCGGCGGCTACGTCTACCACGCGGCCGCGGAAAATCTCGGCCAACTCCTTGACCTCGGTGCGGGCCGGGCCGGCGGGCGCCGCCACCTTGATGAGCGCGAGATCGCGCTCCACGTAATTACGCGAGCTGATGTCGTCTACTCGCACGACGGTGACGATCTTCTCGAGCTGCCGCCGCACCTGGTCGAGCACACGGTCGTCGCCGCGCAGCACGAAGGTCATCCGCGAGAACCCGCGGTCTTCGGTCTCGCCGACGGCCAGGCTGTCGATGTTGTAGCCACGGGAGGCGAGCATGCCCGACACGTGCGCCAAGACGCCGGGCACGTTCTGGACGGTGGCGGAGAGGACGTGGCGCATGGGCGGCGGGCTCGGGGTGAGGCAACGGGGGCCGAATCGGTCAGATGACCGCGAATCGGCGAGTGTAGTTGGGGCCGAGATGCCGATTCAAGCGGCGAGCGGCCGCGCCGAGGCTCCGGCGGGGTCGCCACGGGCCAGGTTTGACGCCTGCGCCGGGGATGCGGGTCGTGCGTTGACAGGGGCGGAAAAAAGCCGATAGTTTGCGGTGCTCCAAAGCCCCCGGTCCATCCCTTCCCTCCGCGAGCGTAAGAAGCGTGTCGAACGTCTTGGCCCAAGAATTGATCGAAGCTGGCGTGCACTTCGGCCACCGTGCCAGTCGGTGGAACCCGAAGATGAAGCCGTATATCCACGGCCGCAAAAACCTCATCCACATCATTGATGTCCGGGAGACGATCCGCGGCCTGCTGCGGGCCCGCAAGTATCTCAAGCAGGTGGCCGCCTCGGGCAGCCTCGTGCTGTTTGTCGGCACCAAGCGGCAGGGGGCCGAAGCCGTGGCCCGCGAGGCCGCCCGCTGTGGCATGCCCTATGTCAGCGATCGTTGGCTCGGCGGCACGCTCACCAACTTTCGCACGATTCGCAATCGGCTCGCCCGCCTCGAAGAACTCGAGAAACTGATGCCGTCCGACGAGTTCGGGGCCTACTCCAAGAAGATGCAGTCGTCGCTTCGCCGTGAGTTCCGCAAGATGGAGCGGAATCTCGGCGGCATCCGCACGCTGGCGCGGCTGCCGGAATGCCTCGTGGTGTTCGACCCCAAGAAGGAGAAGAACGCCGTCAACGAAGCCCGCAAGATGGGGATCACGACCGTGGCCCTCATCGACACCGACTGCGATCCAGACATGGTCGATCTGCCGATTCCCGGCAACGACGATTCGATCCGCTCGATCGAGCTCGTCTCCGCCCGGCTCGCCGACGCCATCCTCGAGGGCAAATCGCAGGTGGCCGCGGAAGCCCAGGTGGCCGCCGAAGGCGCCGACGCCGGCGACGGATCGGCCAAGCCAGGCCCCAAGCCCCGTGGCACGGCCAAGCGCGCTGTTCCCAAGCCCCCGAAAGTCTGACGCCCCGAAACGATGTGGGATTGGCCCGGCAAACCACGGCGGGGAGGAGAGGGGGTCGGCGAACGCTCGAGGAGCCTTGGGCCGCCCCGGCCCACGCGACGAGACTTTTGCCGCCCCCGAGCCGGCGACTCACGTCGGAACCAACGCCCCTGAACGTACGAAAAACACCGAGGAGAAAACGATGGCCGACATTACAGCAGCCGCGGTGATGGCGCTCCGCGACAAGACGGGCCTGCCGATGATGGAGTGCAAGAAGGCGCTCCAGGAATGCGGGGGCAACACCGAGCAGGCGGTGGAGTGGCTCCGCAAGCAGGGCATCAAGACGCAGGCCATGCGGGCCGACCGCGAAATGTCCACCGGCCGCCTCGCCGTCTACACCGACCCCGCCAAGGGCATCGGCGCGATGATCGAGCTGAAGTGCGAGAGCGCCCCGGTGGCCAACAGCGATGATTTCAAGAATCTCGCCAACGACATCGCCAAGACGCTCGCCCTCGGGCCCGGTGCGAAAGCCCCGGCCGACCTGCTTGCACAGAAGAGCCAGGCCCATCCCGACAAGACGCTCGGCGAGCTCAAAGACGATCTTTTCAACCGGATGCGCGAGGTGTTCGATCTGTCGCGAATCTGCCGCATCGACGCCCCCTGCGGCGGCTATGCCCACCACGACGGCTCGAAGGCCGCCCTCGTCGAAGTAGCCGGAAACGCCGCCACGCCCGAGGCAGCCACCACCGCCAAGGAGATCGCGATGCACGTCGTCGCGCTCGCCCCCCAGGCCGTGACCAAAGACGAACTCGACCCGGCAGCCGTGGCGAAGGAGCGCGAGATCCTCACCGAAGCGGCCCGGGGCGAGGGCAAGCCCGAAAACATCATCGCCAAGATGATCGAAGGCCGCCTGCGAAATTTCTTCAGCCAGTGCGTGCTTCTCGAACAGCCGTTCGTGAAGGACGACAAGCAGACCGTCGGCCAGGTCGCGAAGGCGGCCGGGATCGAAGTCAAAAAGATGGAGAACTGGAAACTCGGTGGGTGAAAGGGCCCCGATGTGGCCCGTTGCAGCGGACCTGTGGCCGCTGAACGTTCCGAACCCGGGAGCATGTCGGTGGAAAACACGCCTTATAATCGCGTGCTCCTGAAACTCTCCGGCGAGAGCTTCGTCCGCCCCGGTGAGCGCGGCATCTCGATGGAGGAGGTGCTTCACGTCGCCCGGCAGACCTGCCAGGCCGCGGCCCGCGGCGTGCAGCTGGCCATCGTGATCGGTGGCGGCAACATCCTGCGGGGGGCGTCGTTCACGGCGGGCAACGCGGGCGTGCAGCAGGCCACGGCCCACTCGATGGGCATGCTCGCGACGGTGATCAATGGCCTCGCACTCCAAGACGCCCTCGAAAGCCTCGGCGCCCAGACGCGGCTGATGACCGCGATCCGCATGGACGGTGTCGCCGAGCCCTACATCCGCCGCCGTGCGCGGCGGCACCTGGAGAAGGGGCGGATCGTGATCCTCGCGGCCGGCACGGGCAGCCCGTTCGTGACCACCGACACCGCCGCCGCCCAACGGGCCCTCGAGCTGGAGGCCGGCATCCTGCTCAAGGCCACGCGGGTCGATGGCGTCTATTCCGACGACCCCGAAAAGAATCCGCACGCCATTCTTTATCGCGATCTCACCTATCAGCAGATGCGGGAGCAAAACCTGCGGGTGATGGATGCGACGGCGATCTCGCAGTGCATGGAGCACGGCATGCCGATCCTGGTGTTCAACTACCGCAAGGAGGGGAACATCGAGCGGGCCGTGGCGGGCGAGCGGGTGGGCACGCTCGTGAGCGGCCGCCGCGAATAGCGGCGGAAAAGGCCCAAAAACGCCATCTGCCGATCTCTTGACGCGAGCGCGATCGCGTCGGAAAATTCATCTTCTCGCGTTTGCCCGGCTTTTTTCCTTCCGAGGGCACCCTGCCATGCGAGCCATGCGTCGCTCCGCCTCCGCTTTGCCGACGGCCTTTACGCTCGTCGAACTGCTCGTCGTGATCGCGATCATCGGCGTGCTTATCGGCCTCTTGCTCCCGGCCGTGCAGGCGGCCCGCGAAGCGGCCCGCCGCAGCTCCTGCACGAACCATCTCAAGCAGGTGGGCCTGGCCGTCGCCAACCACGAAGGCGTCAAGAAGATGTTTCCCAAGGGCCGCGACACGCGGAGCCCCGGCGGCGATCCGGAAGGGGATCCACCACGGCTTCGCGAGGCCTACTCGTGGGCCTTCCGAATTCTGCCCTTCATGGAGCAGCAGTCGATCTTCGACGCCTACGTGCCGACAGCTCCTGTCTACGACGCCGCCAACACCCGGGCGATGCGCACGCCCGTGGCGGGCTACTACTGCCCCAGCCGCCGTGCGCCGGCGAGCGACCGCAATTTTGACAACAACAACGGCAATCCACCGAGTGGCGGAGTCGGCGTGGCCGCCGGCGGCGACTACGCGGCCAATGCCGGTGCCTACTACACCTACGCCTCGCCCGACACGAGCGACCCCAACGTCGCGGCTGATCCGCGGAATGTCGCGCTCTACGCCGGGCCGATCCACACCTTTTCGCGGATCAAGGCGGCCCAGGTCAGCGACGGCCTGAGCAAGACGTTTGCGATCGGCGAGCGGCATATCCCGCCCGTCGATCCTGCGTGGCCTGCCGACATGGTGCACTATCGGCAAGGCGACACGGCATTCTTCGCGGCCGACACACCGACCACGCAGTTCCGCGACACACTCCGCGGGCTTGCTTCCTGGCCCGACGACACGAGCAGCCGCAAGTTTGGCAGCCGTCATCCGGGCGCCACGAATTTCGTGTTCCTCGACGGGCATGTCGAAGCCATCTCCAATGAGACCGACTCCGACGTGTTGCGCTGGTATTGCACGATCGCCGACGGCAACGACCCGACGAAGGCCCCCGATGACACGGGCGGCGGCACATGACACGGCAGGCCCACCCACGCCCACGCCGAGCCGCGCCGGCACCGCAATCTGGCGGCCGCCGCACCGCTGTCGTGGCGGGCGCGGTCGCCATCGCCGTCGCCTGCCTCCTCGGCTGGCTGTGGCTCTCGCGCGGCGAAAGCCTTGTGGACAAGACGCTCGAAATGGAGCGCACGCTGCTCGCCGGTGAGGCCACCGGACGGGCCGGCAAGCGGGCAGTGGACGAGATCATTCGCAACGTCGATCGCATGGACCCGGCCGCCTTGAAGCAGGTGCAGCAGACGCTCGAAGCCGAATGGCAGCGGGCGCGGGCGGCCGACATCGAGGCCTACTTCGCCGCCCAGCCCGACGAACGAGGCTCGATCCTCGACCGCAGCATCGACCGGGCGCTCATGTACAAGGAATTGCGGTTTGCGGTGAACCCCAAGGCGTGGAGCAAAGACGGCCGCAAGCCGCGTAAGCCGCGGACCACGGCGCCCGCCTCCCAGGCGGCAGGGGCGACGGCCGCCGAGAAGAAGGCCCAGCGGCAACTGCTCGAACGCTATGATGACGCCCTCCGGCAGCGGGCCCGCGAGCGCCGGATCGAACTGCCGGCCTGGCAATAGTCGCCTCGCGCGACCGCCGGCAGTCGTCACCAGGAGCCGCACGTGAGCCATTCGTCCCATGATCACCGCCACTATGCGTGGCCGCTGATCATGTGCTTGTGCGGCGTCGATTACTTCAGCACCCTCGGCTACCAGCCCTCGATCGCCTTCGAGGGCGCGGGCACGCTCGCCCCGCTGGCCACGCTCGTGCTGGTGCTCGTGACGCTCTTCGGGGCTCTGCCGAT
>JAIXPT010000327.1 GCA_027486095.1 Planctomycetaceae bacterium
GTGATTCCCTACAACCGCGTGGCCGGCCTGCCGTTCGCCGAGCCGACACACACCGATCGCGAACGCTTCCTCGACATCCTCAAGTGTGCCGGCGTGAACGTGCACGTGCGGCGGCGCAAGGGCGCCCGAATCGACGCCGCCTGCGGCCAACTGCGCCGCCTCGCCACGAAGGCGACGTGACGGCACAAGCATCCCTTCGGCTCACGCCTCGGGCTTCCTAGGCCGCGTGGAGCGCGTTGACTGGCAAGTGCCACACGGGGCGGCCGCTCACGCGAACCAGCCGAGGAGCAGCACCGCGGCGAGCACGAGGCCGAGGATGCCACCGAGCCACACGGCCCAGTGCACCGTGGCAAAGCGGATCTCGGCCGGGTCTTCGTGGTGCGTGGCCGCGAACACGAGGCTCGCGAGCGCCACCAGCGGCAGCCCGAAGAAGATGCCGGGTACGCGTTCGACGAGCGCGGCGAATACGACGGGAACGACGGGCAGCGTGGCGAGAAACGCGATCATCCCAGGGGCCTCCTTGCCGGGCGGCGGAAAAGAACAGGTCAGGTTTTCGGGTCGGTGCGGGCTTTGCGGTCGGCGTCGGTGGGCGTCCCCAGCGGGCCCGCCCAAGCATCGTAGATCACGAGCACGTTGAGCATGCCGGCGAGCATCGTATAGAGCGTGCCGATATCGAACCAGCGGCCGAGCCGGCGCTGCCAGTGCGACACCTGCTCGCCGCGAAACTGCTTGAGCGGCGGCCGGTCGAAGAAATCCTCGGCATCGATGTCGGGGTCGGACGTGGCGAGCCGGTCTGCATACGAGCGCGACACATACTGCCCCCCGGCAAGCGGCGGCGCCATGAACGTGCTGCCGAAGAGGGGCTGCTTCGCCACGCCATGCAGCTGCAGCGACTGCACGACCGCCGGCATCGCCACGAGGCCGGCTCCGGCCTGGCAGACAAACGCCCAGCGCGTGTCGCCCGGTTTCCACGAGGCATACACCACCTTGCCGCCACCGAGCCACATGCCGGCGAGAAACGTGCCCAGGATCGCCCCCATGAACAGGCGGCCTTTGAAAATCCGCCCCTGATACAGATGGCCAAGGCCGGGCACGGCCCAGGCCAGCACCGCCGCGAGCGCGGGATGGCGGAGGTCGATGGCCGAGCCGTCGTCCGGAGAAACGGCCACGATGCGTGAAGACTGTGCCGGTTTGTTGCGCGCGAGTGCCAAACTGTCGCTCCCTCGAGACCTGAGTGTATGCGATCGTGCCGACGATCCGAAACGGGCCCGAGGCCGTGGGATGATTTCGGTGCGGGGTCGTTCCTGCTACGATCCTGACGATCCTCCAGGGTTTGCCAGCCGGTAAAGTTCCATGCAGCGCCGCACCTGTCTCGTCGTCGCGCTCGCTCTCATGGCGGGCTGCTCCGGCACCAAGGCCGCGGGCAAGAAATCCCGTGGCCAGGCCGGCAAGCGGCCGAAGGGGCCGAAGACGATGGGCAATCTGCTCGTCGAAGGCTACGTCGCCGATCTCAAGAATGGTTCCGCGGAGAGCCGGATCACGGCGGCCAACGAACTCGCCGCCATGGGCTCGGCGGCCAAGGCGGCGCTCCCGGCGCTGGGGCCGCTCACGACGCATGCCGACGCGAAGGTGAGCACGGCCGCCAAGAAGGCGATCGCCGCCATCAAGAAGTAGCGATCAGCCGAACAGCCGCCGCACGACCCGCACGCGCGGATTCACGGCCGGCTCGTCGGCCTCGTCGGCCGGGGCGTTGGGCCGGGGCGTTGCGTCGGGCGCAAGTTCCCGCCAGGCTCGTTCGATCGTGGCCGCATCGACCCTGTCGAGATGGTCGCCGGCGGCGGCCACGAGCGCGAGGTGCGCGAGCCGGGCCACCATGCGCGGCACGCCTCCCGTGAACCTCGCCAGCGTGGCCGTGGCCTCGGCCGTGAAGATGTCGCCCCGGCCACCGACTCGCTCGAGGGCACGCGCGAGAAAGCCGGCGACATCGCGTGCATCCCACGGATCGAGCTCCACCCGCACGGCGGCCCGTTCGCCCACGGCCCCGGGCAGCGTGGCGGCGCGCTTCGGCGTGGCCGTGGCGACGATGGCCATGCGGGCAAACCGCGGCTCCGCGGCGCCGAGCAGGCGGCCGATTCCGTCGATCGCATCGGCCGGTGCCCGGTCGAGGTCGTCGAAGACAAGCGCCGTCGTACGCTCCATGAGCGTGTTTTCGCGCAGGCGATTTTCGAGCTTCTGCCACGGCCGCAGCGGCTCGGCCCGGCTGGCGGAATCGAGCGGCAGGCGCTCGAGCAGCATCTCGATCCAATCGCCAGCCGACAGGCCAGCCAGCGACAAGAGCACCGCTTCGCCGCCGCGTCCGCCCAGCCTTCGCACCGCCATCGCTGCCAGATGGCTTTTGCCGCAGCCTTCCGCGCCCACGACGAGCGCGAACCGCTGCCGCTCGTCCACAAGCCATTCGAGCCGCGCGAGCGCCTCCTCTTGCGGGCCGCCCGAATAAAAGGTGGCCGGCTCGAGGGCGCCGTCGAAAGGGGCTGCGTTGAGACGCCAGTAATCCCGTACCATGCCGCGGAGTCTAGCGGCCCATGGGGGCCGGGTCAGGACGAAATGTACCGCTGAAAACCGCCGCTCCGACGCCGATGAGTGAACGCTTTTTTCTCGCCGCCCCCCCCGCCGCCGGCCACGCCGAACTCGTGGGCGACGAGGCCCGGCATCTGGCCCGTGTGCTGCGCGCCCGCGTCGGCGATGCGATCGTCGTGTTCGATGGCCGGGGCACCGCCTGGCCGGCGCAGGTGGCCGCGCTCGGTCGCGACCGCGTGACGCTCGAGATCGGACCGCCGCTCGCCCCCGCCGCCCCGCCGCTGCCGCTCACGCTCGCCGTGGCGCTTCCCAAGGGCGACCGCCAGAAATGGATGGTGGAAAAACTCACGGAGCTCGGCTGCGCGCGGCTCGTGCCACTCGCGACGACCCGCGGCGTGGCGGAGGCGACGCCGGCGGCAGTCGAGCGGCTGACTCGCGGCGCGATCGAAGCCTGCAAGCAGTGCGGCCGCACCACGCTCCTCGAGATCGCCCCGCCGGCCCCGCTCGCCGCGGTGCTCGCCGACCGCGATCCCGGCATGCTCGCCGTGGTGGCCGATCCGGGCGGTGAGCCGTTCGGGCCGCTGTTCGCGGAGCACGCAGGCGCCGTGCTCGCGCTCGTCGGCCCCGAAGGCGGCTTCACCACGGACGAATTGGCCGCGGCCACGGCGGCCGGCTGCCGCCGCGTGTCACTCGCCCCGCACATCCTCCGCGTCGAGACGGCCGCCATCGCGCTCGCGGCGGCGGTGGCATCACACATGATTCGCGCCGATTGACGCAAGAAAAGTCAGATCTCGCGCGCAACCCAGGAAGCCCGGAGCGGAAGCGACGGAACCTGCGGATCGGCTCCGCGCCGCGTCACTCGCAGCACGGGCAGCGCTCCGGCACGTCGATCACGAGCGTCGTAGCGTACACCGTACGGTCGTAGCCCTCCCCTTTGGCTTCCGGCAGCTCGTGTCGGGCGACGACGAGCACGACGTTGCCCGCGGTCGGCACATAGCGGCAGCGCCCCTCGGCATCGGTGCGGCGCTCGAAAGCGGCATCGAATCCCGTGGCCAGCGTCGCGCCGCGCGGAATGAACGACACGACCCGATCGGCCAGCGGCTCGCCTTGGAAGAGCAAGGACACGACGATCGGCTCACCCGGCCCGGCGCGGAGCACCGGATGACTTTCGAGCACCAATTCCAGCGGATGGCCGAGCGGAGCGGGAAGGTCTGCCCGCGGCTGGGCCGGCCTGTCGAGCGATTCCGAGGCGAGAAAGTAGGTCTTGCCCCCCTTGAACCCCAGCGCGCCATGGCGGATGCCCTGCCGGAAGTGCCCGACGCAGTGCAACCCCTCGACCGCCGGCACGAACCGCGCCGACCAGAAGCCCTCCTTTGGCGCATAGCCGAGATCCACCATCTCGGGCACGAGGTCGGTCTTTCGCCCGTCGGGCCCGATCACCTCGATCTGTACCTCGTCGAGCGAGCCGACCTTGCCAGCGAGCTTGAAGTCGCGGTGGTCGTTGCCGTGGTTCCCGAGAAAGAGGCCGACGTGCACCACATCGCCGGGCCGCACCAGCCGCGGCGTCGCCTCGAGCCAGGTGTCGTGGGCGACGGCCGACAGCGGCCCGAAGGCCGCCGTGAACAGGGCGACATGCAGGATCGCCTTCAGAGACCTAGTCATTCGACACCACCTCTCCGCCGTTGATGCTGTGCAGGCCGCGATGCAGCGCCACATCGATCTCCTCGCCGAGGAACACGACCCTGCCATCGCCGAAGAGCACGTTCGCGCCCCCGCGGTGATGGCTCTTCGGCCCGAAGAAGCCCGACCAATGGACGACGTAGTCGGGAATCGGACTGTTGGGGGGCAGGAAGCCGTTCGTGAGGCTGTTGCCCTGCGTCGTGGCCGCCCACGAGAGTCCCCGGCCTCGCATCGCAGGGCTCGACGCCCCCCGCCAGCTCGTGATCGACCGCCAGTTCGCGACGAGAGCGTCGATCGCCGCGGTGGTGGGCGTGGCGCCCGCGGGGCCGACGAGCGGGCCCGGGCTCCAGCCGGTCGAGCCGTTGAGTGTGTACTGATACGGCTGCGGTGGAGGTGATCCTGCCGGAAACGTCACGGGATCGCTCACGGCCGTGATGCTCCGCACGGCCTCGCTCGCGATCGCCGTCTTCGACAAGCCATCGGTGACGTGCCGAATCCTCACCTTCGAGTTCTCGTAGACGATGCCGTCGGTCGGCTGGCCAAAGTTCCAATAGCAGCGGCCCGCGCCATCGGCGGTGGCGCTGCCGAAGCTCACCATGTAATTGTTGCCGCCGTAGCTCGAGCCATTCGCCACCTGCACCGCGGGAGCGGGGTCGCTGGCGCACAAGAGCAACGGAATCGGCGTCGCGAACAACGCCGCAAACGCCACGTTCGGCGTCTGGGAGGCGAAATTCCCGGTGAAGGCCGCCTTCGTGAAGTCGAAGCGATCGGACAGCGTGGACTGTTCGGCATACGGAAGCAGCCGTGCATGGAGCGACCACCCGCCCGCGGCCGTCGCCGACACCGTCGTGCTCCCCCGCGCGTCCGTCGCGGGAAAGCAACCTCGGCCCGACTCGTAGTTCAAAAGCGCGAGCCCGAACTGCCGCAGGTTGCTCGCACAGGAATTCCGCCGCGCGGACTCTCGCGCCGACTGCACGGCGGGCAGCAGGAGGCCGATGAGCACGCCGATGACGGCGATCACGACCAACAGTTCGATCAAGGTAAAACCGCGCCGCGGTCGCGAGCGCGAAGCATGATGCATGGACAAGGGTGACTCCTCGGCGTGGATGGAATGGCGGACGGCCCGCGGATCCGCGGTGCGCACGATGCGGCACCGACGACGGATGGCGGGACGAACCAACGGCACTCGAGCGGCGCGACGCGCGGCTCAGGCCACCCGCGGCGGTGGAGCGGAGGGTCTCGCCCGCTCTGCACGACAGACGTCGTCGCCGGCAGCACACAACTCGCCGAGCGGCGCCACGAAGATCACCGCTACCACGGCCGGAGGCGGCAGGTCTCCGCCGATCGCCAGCCAGTGCGACACGATGCCACCACAGGCGAGCATCGACGAGAGCACGACCGTGTGTCGCGACACGGGCTCATCGGCGGAGTCGGCGGGCTGACGCGGGGCTTCGACAGGCGTCTCGGTGCAGCACGAGGGCTGCTCCTTCGCCGCACAGCACGAGCTCACCGCGGGCGTCTCCGCTGCCGCCCTGCGCATCAGCGCCGCGATCAATCCCGGCTCGACGCGGTGTGCCTTGGCCCAGGCGAGCAGCTCGGCGGGCGTGTTGCAGCAGCAATTCGAAAAGCACTGCGCGGCGGTCGTGCAGCCGCAGGGCTTGTCCATGCACGGAAACGGCTGCGAGCGATCCTTGCCGGCCAGCCGCTTGGCGGCGGCCGACGTGGGGCTCGCCGGCTGCATGCCACCGAGCGGCAGCGGCAGGCCCGATACGACCAGCGCATAGCCAACCGTGGCCAGCCAGATCGTCGCCCGGCGAAAAGACGTGTCAAACCGCATGATGAAAGCCTACCCCCGCGACGCAGCGGGAACCAGTACCACATTGCCGCGACAGGCTCGAGTTCTGTCGCTACGGGAGGCGAGGGGCTGCCCCTCTCTCCCTCTCCCTCTGGGAGAGGGCCGGGGTGAGGGTGCCCTGAGGCTGCTTCCAATGCTGCTTCCAAGCAC
>JAIXPT010000434.1 GCA_027486095.1 Planctomycetaceae bacterium
CAGCACGACGCGGTGAAGGGGCTCGACTGCATCGACAGGGTGATCCTCGTCGATCAGGAGTCGATCGGCTCCACGCCCGGCTCGACGCCGGCCACCTACACGGGCGTGTTCGACCACATTCGGCAGCTCTATGCCAAGGTGCCCGAGTCGCGCACCCGCGGCTTCACGCCGCGTACCTTCAGCTTCAACGTCGATGGCGGCCGCTGCGAGGCCTGCGAGGGGCTCGGGCAGCGCCGCGTGGAGATGCACTTTTTGCCCGACGTGTGGGTGCAGTGCGAGGCCTGCAAGGGGCGGCGGTATTCGGCCGAGACGCTCCACGCGAAATGGCATGGCAAGAATATCGCCGACATCCTGGAGATGAGCGTGGCCGACGCCCACCAGTTTTTCGAGACCGTGCCGCAGATCGCGCGCATCCTCGGCACGCTCGTGGACGTGGGGCTCGGGTATGTCACGCTCGGCCAGCCGGCGCCGCAGCTTTCGGGCGGCGAGGCACAGCGGGTGAAGCTCTCGCGCGAGCTCGCGAAGCCGGGCACGGGCCAGACGCTCTACATCCTCGACGAGCCGACGACGGGGCTGCACTTCGCCGACATCGAGAAGCTGCTTCATGTGCTCGAGCGGCTCGTGGACGCCGGCAACACGGTGCTCGTGGTGGAGCACAATCTCGAGGTGATCGAGGCGGCCGACTGGGTGATCGACATGGGCCCCGAGGCGGGCGACGGCGGCGGCCGAATCGTGGCCGAGGGCCCGCCCGAAGACATCGTGATCCACGCCCGCCGCTTCACCCCGGGCGGCCCCCTGCTCCGCTCCTACACGGGCGAAGCCCTGGCAGCCGCTCGGTAATGTCCACTGGGGATACCGGGGCGGGCCGTCTCCTGCGGCCGGACGGCCGGACGACTCGCATGATGGCCAGGGACTGCCCCCCTTGCCCAGCTTTCGTGACCGGACTTCGAGGCACGGCAGTCACGACCGGTACGACCGGACGCCGAATCCATCCTCGACCAGACCGATCCGGAGGACCTGCACGAAATGAACGCTTCTGCCCATGAAGACGGGTGTGACGATCACGGCTGGAATGCCATGCGTTCCATCATCACCTGCGCCGCGCTCACGACCGGCATGCTGACGAGCCCGACGCTCGCCGCCGACTGGTCGGCCGCAGGCGAAAAGCCAGGGCTCCTCGCGAGCGAAACGACCATCGGCGACGAAGACACCGTCACCCCGCCCACTGCCCGCGACGCCGCCCGTACGCCGCCCGCGGCGATCGCCGCCGTCGCCCCCGCGGACGAAGAGAACGCCCTGCTCCCCATGGATGCGCCGCTCGCCGAGCTTGCCCAGGCCATCGAGCAGGATGCCGTGGACTTCGGACTCGAGACCGCGGGCGGCCTGCCGGCGCCGGCGGAGTCGCTCGACGACGGCGACATGCCGCTGACGGAATACGTCGTCGCCGACGGCTCCCATCCGGGCCGCCGCTGCCCCCGCTGGACCGCGCAGATCGACGCGCTCTTGCTCTGGCAGACGAACATCCCGAGCCGGCCGCTCTACGTCGATAGCGTGACCGAACAGACGGTGCTCGATGCCAACCAGGCGATCCCGCCGGTGTCGGCCGCGCCCCGCTACGCGCTCTTCTACCACCGCGACCCCTGCCACGCCTTCGAGATCAACTACTTCCAGATCCAGTCGTTCGCGGGCACCGCGGCCGTGGCCCCGGGGGCGAATTTCTATGCGAGCGACAATCTTCCAGGCGCCCCCTTCGCCGACATCCTCGCAGCCCAGGTGAACACGTCGGCCGGGCTCAAGAGCTGGGAGTTCAACCTGCGCCGTGGCCAGGGCGGCATCGTCACCTGGATCGGCGGCTTCCGCTGGCTCGAGTGGAACCAGCAGCTGGGCATCAGCGACCTGAACGACGGCGGCGCCACGGGCATCGATACCTACGCCGTGAACACCGGCAACAACCTCTACGGCGGCCAGCTCGGCGCCGACCTGCTGCTTTGGAACGCCTCGCGGGCGATCAAGGTCAACGGGCTCGCCAAGGGCGGCGTCTATTACAACTACCAGGCCTATCAAAACACCACGCTCGGCGGCGATCAGTCGGTCGCTCCCGATCCCGACACGCTGGCGGCTTCCAAAGACACCGTCGCCTTCATGGGCGAGGTGGGGCTCGTGGGCGAATACAAGATCGCCGAATGGCTCTCCTGGCGGGCCGGCTACACGCTCTTCTGGCTCGGCGGGATCGCCACGCCGACCAACCAGCTCCCGCTCAGCGACTTCACCGCCCAGACGACGAGCATCAACACCTATTCCTCGGCATTCCTGCACGGCGTGACCACGGGCCTCGAGGCCCGCTGGTAGGCCGCGGCGCAGGACATCCGGCACACGACGCACGACGATCTTCACGGAGGCTGACATGACGATGGTTCGACCCACTGCAATCACGCGGCTCTTCGCCCCGGCCGCCCGGGCCGGGCAGTGCCTGGCAGCGTTGGCCCTGGGCGGCGCGCTCGCCGCGACGGCCCACGCCGACGCGCTCGATGCCATGCCGCGATCGGTGCTCGTGGCCGAAACGGCCGACGGCATGCTCGACGAAGAGGCTGCGGCCGACGACACGGCGAGCTTCTCGTCCGTCGCCTGCACGCACGAGGGTGGCCCGAGCGCGGAGAGCTGCACCACCGCCGCCTGCGGGTGCGACGAATGCCAGGCCGGGCGGCACTGCCACGACGCCGGCTGCTGCCGGCTCACCGACTGCGATCCCCCGGGCCTCTTTCAGCGGCTCGCGGCCCTGCACGACAAATCCGGCGCCTGCTGGAGCGGCCGCGTCGATGCCCTGCTCCTGTGGCGAAACGCGCCTCCCGGCCGGCCGATCGTCGAAGGCGGCATCGATAGCCTGTCGCGACTCAACGCGAGCGGCATGGACAGCACGCCGGCCGCCGGCCCGCGTGTGTCGCTCTTCCGCACCGACTGCTGCGGCGATGCCTGGGAAGCCACCTGGCTCCGCGCGGCAAACTTCCGCAGCATCCGCCCGCTGCCACTCACCAATCAGCAGTATGTGCTCACGCCTCCGGGCCTCTACGGCAACGGCGGCTCGCAGGCCTTCGACTCCGGCACCGCGAATCTCGGCAGCAGCGTGCAGAGCTTCGAGCTCAACTACCACCGCCGCCAGGGCAACTATCTGCGCTGGATCGGCGGCTTCCGCTGGGTGGAATGGCAGGAGCAGTTTCGGCTGCAAGACACTGTGAGCACCGTTGACCCGCCGATCGATGATCTCTACCAGACCGGCTGCATCAACAGCATGTATGGCGGCCAGATCGGGGCCGATCTCTACCTGCTCTCGCTCTCGTGGCTCCGTGTCGATTCAGTCGTGAAGGCGGGG
Organism: Planctomycetaceae bacterium; assembly: GCA_027486095.1. Taxonomy (GTDB): domain Bacteria; phylum Planctomycetota; class Planctomycetia; order Pirellulales; family UBA1268; genus RGVT01. The sequence continues at coordinate 3,368 of JAIXPT010000434.1, forward strand.
GCCTACTACAACAACGCGAGCCAGGCCTCGCTGTTCACGACGACCGACCCGGCCAACCCCGGCGCGGCGTCCGTCACGGTGGGCCAGAGCCCGGCGAGCTGTGCGTTCGTGGGCGAGGTCGGGCTGACCGGTGCGATCCCGATCACGAGCAATCTCGACATCCGCGTCGGCTATTTCGGCCTCTGGCTCTCGGGCATCGCCCAGCCCACGCAGCAGCTCAGCGGGCAGACGCTCTCGCCGGGCACGCCCGCCGCAGGCACGCTCGCCACCAACGGCGGTGTGGTGCTGCAGGGCGTGAGCCTCGGGCTCGAGGGCCGGTGGTGATCGGGCGGCCGCGTCAGGCGGTCGCGGTCGCGAGGCTCGAAAACGCCCCCTGGCCCGCGAGGTTCCTGGCCGCGATCCGGAACGTGTAGTTCCGTCCGGCGAGGAGCCGGCTGATCGACGCCGGTGAGCCCGTGACATTCAGACTCGTCCAGGTGTTGGTGCCTGTCAGGGCATACTGCACCACATAACCACTCACCGGCCCGCCCGCCGTGGCCGGCGGAGCCGTCCACGTGAGCCGCACCGTGCCGGCCGCAGTCCGCGTGGCGACGACACCCGTCGGTGCGGTCGGCACCGCTCCGGGGAGGAACGGCGTGAGCACCGGCGACGCGAGCGAGAACAGGCCGACCACGTTGCCGGTGGTGAGGGCGGCTACGCGGAAGTCGTAGGCCACGCCGTTGGGCAGGGCGAGCGTCGCCCGAGGCAGCGTCGAGACGCCGTCGGCGAAGGTCGTCCAGGCACCGGGCACGCCGGCCGCATAAGCCCGGTATTGCACGACGTAGTCGAGGATCCGCTGGCCCGCCACGAGCGGCGGCGCCGTCCACACGAGCGACACGCTGCCATTGCCCGCCGTGCCCGTCAGCCGCGTGGGCGCCGCTGCCTGCGGCCAGGGCGTGGCCGGGGCTGACGTCGCAAACGGACTCAGGCCCACGACATTCCGGGCCGCCACGCGGAAGGTATACGAGGCGCCGTTCGTAAGGCCCGTCACCGTGAACGACGTGCCGGCGGGCGTGCCGACCTGCCGGTAGGCCGAATCGGCCTGGGCGGTCGTCTTCACCTGCACCACGTAGCCCGTCACGGCCGAGCCGCCGGTATCGGCCGGGGCGGTCCACGCGAGGGTGGCCTGGCCGCTCGCAACGCTCGCCACCGTGACGCCCTGCGGCGCGGTGGGCGCCGTCGCCGGCACGAGCACCGTCGTGGTGGCCGAAGCGGGGCCGGTGCCGAGGGCGTTCACCGCCCGCACGCGGAACACGTAGGTCGTGTTGCTCGCGAGGCCCGTCACGGTGGCGCCCGTCGTGGCCCGCACGCCGTCGTCGAAGGTCACATACGCCGTATCCGGCTGGCCGCTCACCTTGTGCTCGACGACATAATCGGTGAGGGCCGGGCTGCCGGC
>JAIXPT010000207.1 GCA_027486095.1 Planctomycetaceae bacterium
CGAGATCGCCGTCGTCGTCGTGAAACACGAACACCTCGGGCGCACACGACACGATCACCTTGCGGCCCGGCCCCTCGCCGATCACGCAGATGCCGAGAGCGGAGTCCACGTCGCGGCCCTGATGGAACACGGTCTGGCGGTCGGCAACGCCGTCGCCGTCGGTGTCTTCGAGCACGAGGATCCGGTCTCCCTCGGGCCGCGTGTTTTTCTTGCCACGGTAGTTGAGCACCTCGCACACCCAGATTCGGCCGTGGGCATCGACGTCGATGTCGGAAGGGCTCGAGAGCAGCGGTTCCTTGGCGACGAGCGACGCCGCCAGGCCGTCGGAAAGCTTCAGCGGCTCGTTGGCCGCGGCCCGGCCGACGAGCATGAGGCCGAGACCCAGGCTGCAGAGCAACTGGAAGGCATGCATGCAGAAACTCCCGTCGGTCCTTCAACTTTTCGAAGAGACTTCACATCATAGCGTCGTGGCGGCGACGGAATCACCTGGAAAGGTCGAGTGATGTCGTGAAGTCGGGACACAGGTCGATGTCCTGCCGGCCCTGCGGGCAACGCCTCATTGCGGCCTGCCTTGCCGAGCTGCAGAAGAGACGACCGATCTCCCTCGGGATCGACCATCAAATACCACCGCACTCCGTTCGCTTCTTACCGGTCTTGCTCGACGGTCTGATCTCGGCTCCGGGTGGCCGCGGAGAGGATCTCCGCCACGAACGCTGGAGGCTGCTCGACGTGCTGCTTCGGTGCCGGGCCGCGTACGACCACGAGGTCCGGCCGAACCACCGTGTCGTGTGCGACGGAATGCATCAGCCCCGAGGTGCATGACCACGACATCGCCGTTAGTGCCTTGCAATTCAAAAGCAACGGTTTTATTATGCAAGGTATGAAGCGAGCCTGCGAGCCCCTCTTGGCCGAATATTTAGCCGCTTTTCCCTGCGTCGCCATCATCGGGCCTCGGCAGTGCGGGAAGACCACGCTGGCGGGCTCGCTCCCCGTCGCGTGGCGACGGTTCGACCTGGAGAAAGCAAGCGACCGGGACCTCGTCGCCCGTGACCCCGAGCTCTTTCTCCGTTTGAATCCGCGGCAGGTCGTGATCGACGAGGCGCAGCTGCTGCCCGATCTGTTTCCGGCCCTGCGGGTCGCCATCGATGCCGACCGTCCGTCGGCCGGACGATTCGTGATCACCGGCTCGAGTTCTCCTTCGCTCCTGCGGCACATGTCTGAAACGCTGGCTGGCCGGATAGCCACGATCGAGCTGGCACCTTTCTCATGGAGTGAGGTACACCCGGCTCCGGAAGGACCAAGCTTCGCCGATCTGCTGGCCGACCGCTCGGCGACCGCCGCTCGGTTCCTGGCGCTACGGGCCCGCGGCGAGATCCGGCGGGTGCACGACTATTGGCTGCGCGGTGGCTACCCCGAGCCCTGGCTCAAGCCGGGCCCTCGATTTCGGGCCGCGTGGATGTCGCAGTACGTCAAGACCTACGTCGAGCGGGACATCGGCCGACTGTTTCCCGGCCTCCACAAAGACCGGTTTCGGCTCTTTCTCCAGCACCTCGCCGGCCTGTCTGGAACGATCATCAACCATTCCGACGTTGCCCGTGGCTTGGGCGTCTCGCCACCGACTGCGCGCGACTACTTCGAGATCGCCCATGGCACGTTTCTCTGGCGGCGGCTTCCGCCCTATGTGAAGCAGGCGACGAAGCGACTCGTCAAGCATTCCAAGGGGCACCTGCGTGACAGCGGGCTGCTCCACCGCCTGCTCCATCTCGCTGACCTCGACGCCCTGCTCGGCCATCCCCAGGCGGGCCGATCGTGGGAGGCGATGGTGACCGAAGAGATTCTCAGGCAGCTGGAATGGCGGGGGCTCGACTGCGGGGCATTTTTTTACCGCACGTCGGCCGGGGCCGAGATCGATCTCATCGTGGAGGGTGATGTCGGGCTGGTGCCGATCGAGATCAAATACACCAGCTCGATCGATCGCCGTCGCCTGGCGGCCCTGCGGGAATTCGTCGCGGAGCGAGGGTGCCGGTATGGCCTCGTGATCACCAACGACAGCCAGCCGCGGCTCCTCGACGAGGCGATCGTCGCGGTGCCGTTCTCGCACGTTTGAGCGTGGCTTGCTCAGTGAACCGGGGCGGCACTGATCCCATCCCACAATCTCGAGCCAGGTCTTGTGAGAGAATTCTCGTGCCCCGGCTGGTGCTTGAAAGGGTTCTCTGAGGAAAAAGCTGCGACTCACTCCGCCGGGTCGTCGGCCGTCTGCCGTGAGGCATGAGCCTGCGCTGCGGGCGATCGAGCCACGGATCGAGCAAGGCAGCCCCGTCGCCGGCTCGACGGTGATCGACTGGTCGGCGCCATCCTCCCTGGCAGGCAAGAAACCCGCGCGCAGACGGCAAGAGTGGCGTGGAGCGCCGTCGCCCCACGGGCAGCTCATGCCCTGAAATGTATTGATATTTCGGTTTGCCGGCGTGGTCTCTCATCTGGCGATCAACCGATCGGAGGCATAGAGTGACGACGGATGGGTCTGAGTCAAGTCGGAGCGCACCGGGAACGTCACACGGAAAGCGAAGCCAACACGATGCTCCTCAAGACAAGATCCGCGGGGTTTACGCTCGTCGAACTTTTGGTCGTGATCGCGATCATCGGGGTGCTGATCGGCTTGCTGCTGCCTGCGGTGCAGGCCGCTCGCGAGGCAGCGCGGCGAACCACCTGTACGAACAACGTCAAGCAGCTTGCGCTCGCTTTTCAGTCGTATCACGATGCGCTGCGGCGCGTGCCACGCGTCTACTACGGGCACGGGCATTCCGCTCTGGCGGGCGGGTACATACCGAGGACCAAGCGGGGCACGGCGTTTTGGGAAATCATGCCGTTCAATGAAAACGCCCGTCTCTTCGACTCGGCCAACGGTGATGCGTTCGGCGTTCCCGCCAACCCCGGTGTCCGCCAGATCCCCGGATATATTTGCCCGACTGACATGCGTTCCTTGGTTCACGCGAATCTGGCGATTGGAACGTCGGCGGCACTGATGAACTACGCTATCAATTTTCAGGTCGCCGGCCGCCCGGAGTTCGGCGACAACGTCGTGGGCACAAGTTGCTCGACGGCGGCCTCCTATGTGAACGACGATCCAGCCCAGACAAACTTCTCTGCGAACACCACGATGGATCGGCTCTTCACGGATGGTACGAGCAAGACGCTCGTGTTCGCGGAGAAGTATCGCGTGTGTCGCACCGACGGTTTCTTCGGCAACACGTGGTGCGGAGCCGGATGGGACGCCCGCTTTCTGCCGATGTTCGCCTTCGGCAGCCGAAACGGGGTGACGTCATTCGTGAATTGCGAAGGCCGCGATCACAACAATGTCGGACCCAACTCCAAGCCACAGCGAGCCGGAGAGATGGTGCCGGTGCTCGACGTCAACATCTGTTCCAGCATGCGGACGCAGGCCTTTCACTCAGGCAGCATGATGGCGAGCTTCGGCGACGGCAGCGTGCGGGCGATCCGTGAAGATATCGACGGCCAGACATGGTGGGCGCTCTGCACGCCAAAAGCGGGAGATAAACCCGGCGAGTTCTGAGCAGTTGCGTCGCTCGGTGCCGGTGTTGGTTGGACACCGGCGGGCAGCCCTTGAAAGTGGCCGCGAGGCGCAGACCGGAAAACGAGTGGCTTGCACGGATGGTGCTCCCGAATCACCATCGCCGCCGTCGCCCGTCGTTCGTTTGCAGTCTTCCTGTCAATTGTCAATACTTTTGGCTGTCACACTCGCTACCCGGACCACGCGATGGCTCCCCGCCGGTGCTCCAAGCACGCCCGCATTCACGACGATCTTGCCCAGGCCATCGCGTCTGGCGAGTATGCGCCCGGGCAGCAACTGCCCACGGAGGTGGAGCTGGCCCGGCGTTACCACACGTCGCGGCCGACCGTGGCCCATGCGATGCAGCGGCTCGTGGCGGAGTCGCTCGTCGAACGGCGGGCGGGGGCCGGCACATTCGTGCGGCAGACGGCATCGACGGCGGCCAAATTTTTCGGCCTCATCATTCCCGGCCTCGGCGAAAAAGAGCTGTTCGAGCCGATGTGCGGCCAGATGGCGCGAGACGCCGAATCCCACCACCATACGCTCCTCTGGGGCGACGCGACCGACCAGCCTCACGACCGGATCGGCTCGCGGGCGATCGAGCTTGCGCGGCGGTATGTGGCGCAGCGCGTCGCAGGCGTCTTTTTCGCACCCCTCGAGTATGAGACCGGCAAGGACAACGCAAATCAGACCGTGGTGGAGATGTGCGACGCGGCGACGATCCCCGTGGTGCTCCTCGATCGGGATATCGTGCCCTATCCGGCGCGGAGCCGCTACGACATCGTCGCGGTGGACAATCGGCGGTCGATGTGGGCGTTGGTGAGCCACATTCTCGCCCATGGTGAACGCAAGGTTGATTTCGTCGCGCGGCCCCTCTCGGCGCCGACGGTGGCGATGCGGATCGCCGGATATCGCGACGCCCTCCGCGATGCCGGCATCGAGCCGACCCTGCAGTCGGTGCACTTCGGCGATCCGGCCGACAAGGCATTCGTCCGCAAGGTGATCAGCGGCCGTCTCGATCGCACGTTCGTGTGTGCCAACGACCTCACGGCGGCGAAGTTCATGCAGTCGCTCGACGAGCTGGGCGTGTCGGTGCCGAAAGACGTGCGGGTGGCCGGGTTCGACGACGTGAACTACGCCCATCTGCTGCGGGTGCCGCTCACGACCGTCCGCCAGCCGAGCCGCGATCTCGGGTCGGCCGCTGTGCGGGCGATGCTGGAGCGGATCACGCTGCCGGGGATCGCACCCCGGGAGATCCTGCTCACGACGACGCTCGTGCCGCGCAAGTCCACCAGTATCGGCCGGGGACGATCCCGCGGCTCGTAGCGGAGACCGCCGAGCCGCCCACCGTCCGGCCACCCCTCATTTGTCCAGCACGATATCGAAGGTCTGGGGCCCGGGAACGATCGTGTATTCGAGGCCCGAATCCTGCGGCGAGCGATAGCGATCGGGGATCGCCACATACGGCCCGGTCTCGTCGAATTCATCTGGGATGGGATCGCCGGTCACGGGGTGCAGGATCGGAGCGGGCTTGCTGCGCGGCTTGAAGGTCTGCACCGACAGTCTCGCCCTTCCCACGGGCGCACGTGCGATTTCATAGGCTCCGCTCTCCGTGATCGCGGCGGTGATGGCCGGCCTGCCCTGCCCGTCGCAGAGAAAGGTCACCCGCCCCGCGGGAAGAGGCTGCCCATCAAACGTCACTTTTCCCGTGACTCGGCTGGGCTGTGCACCGCAGCCGACGCCGGCGAGCAGGGCAAGCACGGCGGGCCACAGGTGGCCGATTGCAGGGTGAGAGCTACCGGGGGATCGTGCGGGCTGAATCATTGCTGCTCAGAAGTCTCCTGCGGTGTCGCCACCGCTTGGCGTGCAGAGTGCCCACCAGGCTGTGCCGTCGATGTTCGCGTTCAGCGACCGGACGCTTCCATCTGCGAATCCCGCCGTCATCGTTCCCAGATGAAAGGCCTGCGTCCGCATGTTGGAACACACGTTGGCATCCATCACGGTGACGAGCTGCCCCGCCGCCTGCGGCTTGGAGTTGGGCCCCACGTTGTTGTGGTCGGGAGCGGCGCAGTTGAGAAAGGCCGTCGAACCGGCCCGGTTCCCGTAGGCAAAAATCGGATGATAGCGCATGTCCCACGGCGTGCCGGACCACATGTTGCCAAAAAAACCATCGGCACGGCACACGCGATATTTCTCTCCGAACGCGAGTGTCTTGCTCGTGCCATCGGTGAATGACTTGAACGTCATCGTGGCCGAGAGGTTCGTTTGCGCGGGATCACTCGCGGTGTAGATCTGGGCCGAATTGCAGCTCGTCCCGACCACGTTGTCGCCAAACTCCGGCCGGCCAGAGACCTGGAAGTTGATCGCGTAGTTCGAGAGGCTTTGGCCCGCCCCGGGCGTTTGGTTGGCGTGCACCCGCGTGCGCTGGTCGGTCGGGCAGAGGAACGACGGAATCTGCGTGTTGTGGGCCACAAAGCCGCTCGCAGCGAAAAACGTGTCGCCGCTGGCGCGGTCATAGAGGGCGGTCTGTTCGGAGAAGGGCATCATTTCCCAGAAGGCCGTGCCCCGCTTCGAGCCGTAGGCCACCAATGAGCCGTCGGGGTTCTTCCATCCGGGGCCATACCAGGCTCGTGGAACTCGCCGGTTTGCATCGTGATACGACTGATGGGCGAGGCCGAGCTGTTTCATGTGGTTCGAGCACATGCTGCGCCTGCCCGCCTCCCGGGCCGTCTGGACCGCCGGCAGAAGCAGCCCGACGAGGGCGCCGATGATCGCGATCACCACGAGCAGCTCGACGAGGGTAAACCCCAGACGGCAGGCGCGGCGGTTCATACGGGTTTTGCCCTTGCTCACCGGCTCCGCCGCCGCCATGCCCGCAACGCGAGAATTGCGATCCCGGCGGCGCTCGCGCCGATCGTCGCCGGCTCGGGCACGATCACGAGCTGGCCGGTTGCCGAGGAGAACTCAAGCGACTGGCCGCCCGCAGTGTTCGACGATTTCCACACGGCGCCGGTTTGGTTCCAGGTCAATCCCGTGTAGAAGCCGCCGGTGACCGTCACGCCCGTGAAGTTACCCGTGAGCGAGGAGCCGCTTGCCGGGGTAAAGAGGCTGAAGGCGGTGTCGTCGGCAAACAGGCTCGCAAACTCGAGCGCGAGGCCACCTCCCAGCTGGAGCGTGCCGTTATCCACGATATTCACCGCGTCATAAAACCCGCTGCCATGCGAAGGAGAGGTGGCACGAGCAGTGCCCGAGACTTCCATGACCGTCGTGCCGGCGAGCACCGTCGTGCCGCTGTCAAACGTGAACAGCCCGGGGCTATTGCCCGGCGAGAAGGTGCCCAGCACTTGAAATTGCTGGCCCGGGGCCACGAGCACCGTGCCGCCGCCAGTCAGCGTCTGCCCCGCACCGAGCGAGAAGGCCGCAGTCTTGGCGGTGAGATCGAGCGTGGCCCCGGAGGAGGCGGCATTGCCCACCACGATCATGCTCGAGTTGGCGAGCGAGCCGTTGACGCCAAGGGCCAGGGAACCTGCGGCGATCGTGGTTGCCCCGCTGAAGGTGTTGGAGCCGCTCAAGATCAGTGTGCCCGGCCCTGTTTTCACAAGGCCGCCCGCAGTAGAGCCACTGTTCGAGAGCTGGCCAGAAAGATTGATGGTGTATGGCGTGCCGTTCTTGAACGTGTCGAACGTCGGGCTGTTTCCGAGCTTCATATTCAGGCTGGATGACCAGCTCGTCGCAATCATGCCAACAGTGCCGCTCGACAGGGTGATGTCGTACGCAAAGCCGCCGCTTCCGCTGCTAGTGATGCCGAACGTGCCGATCTCGAGCCGGCCCCCATTGAGCGTCAAAACGCCTGTGCCGGTCGTGGTGACACCGGTGCCGAACGCGATTCCCCGCACGATGGCTGTTCCACTGCTCATCCGAAACGTGCCCGATGCATTTTTGCCATTCCCACTTGCATCGACGATGCCCAAGGCTCCTTGGCCAACGCCAGAGTCGCTTTGATTGAACGTGCCTCCGTTGATGTCGAGCGTGCCCCGAGAGTTTGCCGTGTCTCCCTGCCCGATCACGAAACCCTGCGACCCGGTCACGCTCAAAGTGCCGCTGCTGATCATCAACTTGCCGACATTTCCACCCTCCCCGACTCTTTTTACGGCAGATGAAGAGGGGGCCATGATACTTGCGTTTGAGCCCGTTAGCCGGGCGAACCCGTTGATATTCACCGCCCCAGTTCCAAAGTTGAGGCTTGCCGAGTTGCTGATGATGACACCGCCTGTTTCGGCATCAGCACTGCCCGCTCCCCATCGAGTATTACCGTTTGAACCCCAACTGCCATTGGAATAAATCACACGACCAGCGGTGAGCGTTCTACTGATGGTCCCGCCACCGCCGAGCGTCAAGGTGCGGCCACTGCTCACATTCAGGTCCGAAGGAGTTTGAAAGGGAACAAACCTGGAGTTGATTGTGACATCACTGCCCGCACCGGACATGTTCACTGAGACACTCGCATCGCGGAGCGTGATGGTGCCCGAACTGATGGTCACAGGCGCGTTGTCCGAGAACACCAGCCGCCCAAAGGTCCCGGAGGTGATGGTGAGATTGGCGGCATTGGACGCACTCAGCGTGTTGTTGAAGGTCATGAGCCCCGTGGTATCCGTCACAGCCCACGTCGGCGACCAATCCGCTCCATTGAGGAGCGTGGTGGTGTTTTCCTTAATGTACGTGGTTTGAGCGTGCGCGTGCCCGGGAGCGAGGATCGAGAGCAACGCCCCTGCCAGAGCTGGCACGCCAGCGGCCACCCGCAGCCGCAGAGTGGATCGACGGCCGATCGCACGATGTCGTGTGAAAATCGCCATGGTTTTCTGCCCCCGTCGGATGCTGACTTCGGATCGAAGGATCTTCGAGAAACGTTTCTCGAAGACGCTCACCCTCCCCGCTCTCGGGCTTCACTTTTCCGATCATACGACGCGCGGCATCGCGATCAATGAAACTGCAGTGCAAATGTCAAGGCATTTGCGGGTGCAGGAGCGGCGTGCCTGACGCAGCGATGGCAGCGGCGGCGGTTTTCTTGCCCACCGGTGCCCGTCCGGCAGTGGGTGATCTCCATCCCCAAGCGGCTGCGCGGCATGCTTGCCGACTGGCCCGCCCGTGGCCCGCCCGCCCACTGGGGCGAGCTCGTGCAGATCCATGACGATCGGGCAATCTTTCAAGAGTCGCCCGACGAGCTGGCCGTGATCGACATCCAAAACAGGCTCTGAGCGGTGCCGGACGCGACCCACGCATGTCGGGAAACTGCCAACTGGGACGCGGTCTGCGCACACGCGAGAAAAACGCCACCGCAGGGGTTGCGGGGCGTTTTGAGAAAACCGCTCCGGACGCCCGGGCCGCTCCTCCTGAGGCTCACGAGTCGCTCATCGGCCGGAGGACCGTTGAGGAAGTGCCATTGACCGGGCTATCCTCTTCCAAGCCATGAGGGCTTCTCGGAAGCGGCCGAAATCCGCTCCCGGCCCCGCTTTTCTTCACCCGCGCATCGCCGTGACCCACTCCCGCAACGTCCGGCAGGCTTCGTCGAGTGGGATCCGCGGCCCCCAGAACATGGGTGCGATCCGGGCATATGCTTGCGCGACGACAGCCCGCTTCTCCGGATTGTCGAGCACCAGCGATTGGTCATCAGCGCTTGGCAGCGCCGCGACGTCGTTCTTTGCGAGCATGTCATCGGCGAGTGCTCGCGCGGGGATCTGAGACGGAGGCAGCGAGTCGAGCGCCCGGACAATTCGGGCTGCGTCCTCGTAGTGCCGCACGAAGCCGTCGGCCTCGATCGTGTCGCGGCCATACCGTCGCGACAACGCGTCGAGCTTCTCGAGCAGCGTCACCAACGGATGCACGCACCGCACTGCGAGGGGCCGGTTGTCGATGAACTCGCCGATCATACCGATGCGGTCGAGGTACTGGTGGACGAACGAGGTCACCGGCCGCTCGAAAAACGGAACCACTCGTGCGCGCCCGACCTCGTAGCGCACCGATGGGCTCATCGCGCCGGGAAGGTTCGCCGCGAACACCCCGGGATAGCGGCCGAGATAGTCGGCGCCGCGGGCATACTTGTCCTCATGCGTCAGGTCGCGCTCCGCTGGAACCGCCGGTAGCGCGAGCACCTCGGTGAGCGCGTGGTAAAACGCCTGACGCTCCGCGACCGGGCCTTTGTTCAAGCTCGTCCAGCTGGAGACGTCGGGGAGCGCCGCGACGCGACCGCGCTCTACCATCAGGTCGAGGTCTTCTGAGAAGCGCTCGATGATCCCGAATCCCTTCGACAGGCTGGTGCCGCCCTTCAACCAGAGGTCAAGCCCGGTCTCGTGGAGTGCCCAGAGCGCGTGCGTGATCCAGTAGTCCTTCTCGACCAGGGCGGGGGCGACCCCGGTCTGGTCGGCGACCTGCGTCAGCAATGACGCGAAGCTGAATTCATCGTGCACGAAGTTCATGCGGCGTGTGCCTCGGTCTCGCGGAGAGCGTCGTCGACCACGCCCAGCGTCGCCTTCGTTCCGTAGGTCTTGGCCATCTCACGCAATCGCGCGCGGTCCCACCGGCCGCTCCGCAGCGTAGCAACGAGTCCCTCGCGCAGATCGCTGAGCCCGACGCCGGCCATGTCGTGGTGCTGGAGCAGATCGACGATGAACCATTCGGCAGTGGGCTTCTCAGGGAAGTACACCCGCCGTAGCACAAAGCGACGGCCGCCGAGCTGAAACTCGCCACTCCGCCGTGTGTTGTAGACCAGCACCACCGCGAACATCGCCGTGGATCCCAAGCAGAGCGCATTCCAATAGGGCGGGCCGGTCACGAGGAAGGGCTCGCCGCCGAGGAACGCCCGCAAGAGCTCCTGGTCGGATGCCGGCGTGGGGCCGAAGCGCGTGAGGCGCGGTGCGTAGTACAGCCCGTGTGCGGCCTCGCGGAGTTTGCCCTCGTCGACGAGCCGCCGCGCGAGCCGGGTGGGATTCGCGCTCCACGGCCGCAGGTCGCGCGTCCGGTAGGCGCGGCCGGGCTCAAGCTCGGGGTGCGAATGGGTATTCATCGACGCCTCACGTAGGAATCTACCGCAATAAACATACGACTGGTTGCGGCCGAAGACAAGGCGGCCCTTGAACGCCAGAGGCTCTTGCCAGTTTTGGAAGCTGGCATGCACGCCGCGTGGCACAGTCGACGATCAACGAGACACTGCCGAGACGTCGTCTGCCTTGGCCTCGAGCGACTCGATCCACTCCCGGATCATGGCCACGGCGGGCTCGTCCACGATGGCCGTCGCGAGTTGCGGCATCTGCCCCGGCCCCCGACGCGTCATCCGCTCGTAGAGCACCGACCGCTCTGGATGGCCCGCCGCGATGAGCTTCGCGTCGGGCAGGTCGAACGTGGAATGCAGTGGCTTCACGCCGATCGCCTTCATGGCGTCGAGCGGCTTCGTCTCGAATGCCGTCATGTATTCGAGTTCGATATGGGCGTTGCCGCCGCCCGCGAACACGTGGCAGCTCGAGCAGTTCGAGTGGAGATACGACCGGGCCCGGGCCTCGAGCGGATGCGCCGGGTCGTAGGGGTTCACGAGCCCGTTGGTCCTAGCTGGGGCCCTCACGAGGAGCGACGACGGGCGTGTGCCGAAGCTAGGTTTATCCGGGTCGATCGAGGCCGACTGCCGAACCAGCCAGCCCCAGCGGTCGTTTTCCGGAACGCCGGCCGCGGCGGCTGCGTCGTACCACCAGTTCACCTCCAGGAGCCCCAGGTGCTCGTGCGTGCGGGCAGGTCAGTTCATCAAGGGCTTGCTTTTCCCGCGATTGCGGGCGGTTGAAAAAAGGTATCCAGATACATGTATCAACCAGCACCAGATCAGCCACTGGAATCACTGGCCTTCATTTCCGCGGCCTCTAGTTCGCGCCAGTTGTCGCCCATGTCAACACGGCCCGAAAGCTCCTTGAGCCGTTTGCGGCGGGCAAAGCGAAGATACTCGGCGGTCGCGCATAAGACGGCCGCTTGTGCATCTGACTGATTCGTCAGCGACTTGAGCTCAGCTAGGTCCTGGTCGGTGAGATCGATGGTGGTCGTCATTGCTCCCTCCGTAATCCTCTCCAGCATAGTCCGGTCAATGGCACATCCACAACCGTTTTCCGAATGTGATCCCCGCCCCACATCTCGAGTCAGGTCTTGTGAGACAATCCTCGTGTTCCGGCTGGAGCTTGAAAGGGTTCTCTGAGGAAAAAGCTACGACTCACTCCGCCGCAGCGATGGCTGCGGCGGCGGTTTTCTTGCCCAGCGGTGCACGGCCGGGAAATGGGCCGTTCACGGTACCTTGGGGCCAGGTCGCCGGATCGGCATAGCGGCCGTCATCGCCATACGCTTGCTGCAGCCGCTCGAGCTCGGCCTGCAGATCGTTGAACAGCGTGGCGACCTGGGGCGATTGCGCCTCCGCTTCGTCGAACAGCAGGTTACGCTGCTCGTGTGGATCGGCCACGAGGTCGAAGAGCTCGTAGCTGCCCTGCTTCCAATAGTGGATCAGCTTGTGCGTTGCGGTGCGCACGCCGCAGTGCGCCCGCGTGTCGTGGTCGCCGGGATCGTGGTAGTAGCGGTAGTAGACGCTCTGCCGCCAGTCGGCGGGCGTTTCGCCACGCAACAGCGGCGTCAGACTGCGGCCCTGCATCCAGCCCGGCACCGGCACGCCGGCCAGATCCAGAAACGTGGGGGCGAGGTCGATGTTGGCCACGAAGGCGTCGGGCGTGATGCCGGGCCGGATGCCGGGCCCCCGCGCGAGCAGCGGCGTCTTCAGGCCGGGCTCATACATGAATCGTTTGTCGTACAGGCCGAGATCCCCGAGATACCAGCCGTTGTCGGTCGAGTAGAGCACGATCGTGTCGTCGGCCAGGCCCTGCCGATCGAGCTCGTCGAGCACCCGGCCCACGCCGTCGTCCACCCCTTGCACGCAGGCCAAGTAGTCTCGCATGAACTGCTGATACTTCCAGCGGACGGCCTCTTTGCCGGTGAGCGTCGTCCCCGCCGCCTCGATGGTGGCGGGCTTCTCTCCCAGCCATTGCTCGCGCTCCTTGGCGGTGAGCCCGGCGGGCGGCTCGAGTTTGAGATCGCGGTTCGTGAGATCCCGGGCGATCGTCTGCTTGTTCGAGGGCAGGGCCGTGGGCCGCGTCGCATAGTCGTCGAAGAGCGTCGCCGGCTCCGGGAACACCGCGCCTCGAAACTTCGCCTTGTTGCGGGCGTCTGGCTCCCATTCGCGATGCGGGGCCTTGTGGTGGAGCATGAGGAAGAAGGGCTGGTCGCGAGGCCGCGTCTTCAGAAACTCGATGCCGAGGTCGGTGGTGATGTCGGTGCAGTGGCCGTCGATCGAGAGCACGCCGGCGGGCACGAGAAACGACGGGTTGTGATAGGCCCCCTGGCCGGGCAGCACGATCCAGCGATCGAAGCCGGTGGGGTCGGTGCCCAGGTGCCACTTGCCCACCATGCCGGTGTGGTAGCCGGCCTGCTGCAGATGCTTGGCGACGTGGTCGCGCGAGCCGTCGAAGGCGTTGAACACAGGCACGCCATTGGCATGCGAATATTGCCCGGTGAGCAGCGTGGCCCGGCTGGGCGAGCAGATGGAGTTGGTGACGAACGAGTTGGTAAATCGGGCGCCCGCAGCCGCCAGCCGGTCGAGGTGGGGCGTGGAATTCACCTCTGATCCGTAGCAGGAGAGGGCCCGCTGCGCGTGGTCGTCGGAAAAAATGAAGAGAATATTCGGCCGTTTGGAGGACCGCGCGGCTTTCGCGGCCCGGGCGGCGATTTCTTGCTGCCACTCGGGCCAGTGGTCGTCTACCTCGGCCATCAGCGGCTTGGGCGACCAGTCGTCGTGGTAGAGCGCGAACTTGTCGCGGCTCGAAGCCGTGACATTCACGAAGTCCCAGCCGAAGCCCGTGCCCTGGGCCAGCGTGCTGCGGAGCATGGCCGGCACGTCGGCCGGCTGGTAGTCGGAGCCGTTGAGCGTCATGTGTTCGCTGATCGCCCAGGAGCGGTTGAGCCGCTTCCGCACGTCCCACACCTTGCGATAGGCGCATTCGTTCGGCCCGCGGGCGTCGGTGCGCCAGTGCCAGTTCACCTGGATGATGTCGGCGCAGGTGAGGGCTTCGAGAAAGCGAACGGAGTCGCCGTTGCGCCGCGGCATCGTGGCGTTGCACGTCTCGAGAAAGTCCACGGCGATGTAGGCGTCTTTTCCGGCGACGTCGCGAAACGCCGCCGCATCGCCATTCACCCAGTCGGCGAGCGACTCGGCGCGAAACCGCAGCCAGACCGGATCATTGCGAAACTTCCCCGGCACGGGAAACCGCTCGGGCCAGGCGGGGCCGGTGAGGCCGTTCTTGGTGAGCCAAGCGTCGTAGGCCAGCCTGCCATTCACGCCGTAGTCGATGTCTTGGTGCCCCATGAACTGCGGCTCGACCGTCGTCTCGTAAAACAGGATCTTCCGGTGCGGGAGGCCCGCCACGAGGCCGCGGATGAAGCCGTGGACGGCCGCGCGGTAGCCGGGATGGTGGAGCGAAGGCACCGCCGTCTTGAAGCCGTATTCGAGGTCACGAGCCTCCTTGCCCTCGGCGTTGATGGCGATCGCTTCGGGGTTCCGCTTCCAGAACGGATCGGGGATCTTGCCGCCACCCACGCCATAGGTCTCGACCGACAGGCAGGGAAACATGCCCTTGGCGTGGATCGCGTCGATGAGGCCGGCGAGTGGCTCGAGCGACACGTCTACGGTGCCGTCGGCGTCCTTGTCGAAGTGGTGCCAGTAGCAGTTGAGCTCGAAAGCGTTGAAGCCCTTGGCCTGGAGGATGTCGAGCGTCTCGACGAGTTTCTGGCAGGCTGCCGGGTCGGCAAAGTTTCGCAGCGGCTTGCCGATCTTGAGAAACACCCACTGGCCATCGACGAAGAGCCGCCCATCGCGGAGCGTCCAATCGCCGCTGCGGGCCTCGCTCGCGGCGAGGGCATGGGGCCATGCGGCGAGCGCCGTGAGCAGCAGGAACAAGCAGCGGGCGAGGTGCATGACGGCGGCTCCGTGGGGGAATCACCATCGTGCCCGCCCGGCGAGAAGATTGGAAGCAGCCCGCATTTTCCTTGTCAAAGCATTTCGCGGCCGGCCCGGCCCATCCGTGGCACCGCCGCCTTCATGGAGGTGAGCGTGCGACCGGTCGCTGCGCGCGCAGAAGCGCAGGCGGAGTGCTAGGCTTCCCGCTTTCCATCCCGAGGGCCGAGCGTGAATCCGCACATCGTGATCTGGTCGATCGTCTCGTCGCTGGCCGGGTTTCTCTTCGGCTTCGACACCGTCGTGATTTCCGGCGCGGAGAAGACCATCCAGCAGCTCTGGCACCTGAGCCCCGGGATGCACGGCGTGGCGATGGCCTCGGCGCTCTACGGCACGGTGCTCGGCGCCCTCTTCGGCGGCTGGCCCACCGACCGGCTCGGCCGCCGGCCGACGCTGTTCTGGATCGGCATCCTCTATTTCGTGTCGGCGGTCTGGAGCGGCCTGGCGACGGATGTCTGGTCGTTCATCATCGCCCGATTCATCGGCGGCCTGGGGGTGGGCGTCTCGACCGTGGTGGCGCCGATCTACATCTCGGAGATTTCGCCGCCGGGGGCCCGCGGCCGGCTGGCCGGCCTGTTCCAGTTCAATCTGGTACTCGGCATCCTCGCCGCCTTTCTCTCGAACTACCTGATCGAAGGCACGAGCGCCAACGACTGGCGCTGGATGCTCGGCGCCGAGGCGTTGCCGGCCTTCCTCTATACGGTCGCCTGTCTAATCATTCCCGAGAGCCCGCGGTGGCTGCTGCTCCATGGGCGAGACGGCGACCGCGAGCGGGCGATGGGCGTGCTCAGAAAGCTCGGTCCCCAAGCCTCCCTCGCCGAACTCTCCCGCACCGCCGACCGCATCGTGGCCGCGACGCATGCCGAGGGGGATGCAGGCGGCGCGGCCTGGCGGCTGTGGAGGCCGCTCACGCTGGCCTTTCTCGTGGCCTTCTTCAACCAGTTTTCCGGGATCAACGCCGTGCTCTATTTCGCGCCGCGGATCTTCGAAATGGCCGGGCTCGGCGAAAAAGCGGCGCTCCTGCAATCGATCGGCATCGGCGTCACCAACCTCGTCTTCACGTTCGTGGGCCTGTGGCTCATCGATCGGCTGGGGCGGCGGACGTTGCTCGTGATCGGGTCGCTCGGCTACATCGTCTCCCTCGGGCTGTGCGCCTGGGCCTTTGCGACGCAGACGTTTTCTTTCGTGCCGGCCTGCATCTTCGCCTTCATCGCGTCGCATGCGATCGGGCAGGGGGCCGTGATCTGGGTGTTCATCTCCGAGATTTTCCCCGACGCCTTTCGCGCCAGCGGTCAGGCGATCGGGTGCGGCACGCACTGGGTGTGCGCGGCCCTGATCACGACGCTGTTTCCGTTCTTCGTGACGATTGCACCGCCGAGCGTGATCTTCGCCTTCTTCTGCGGGATGATGGTGCTGCAGCTCGTGTGGGTGCTCACGGCGGTGCCGGAAACGAAGGGCGTGCCCCTCGAAGAACTTGCGGCGCGGCTGCAGTCTCAGGCATGAGCGGCAGTGATGCTGCATGAGAAAGGCGGCGGTTGCCCGGCCGCTTGCTCCCGCCGCGATGATCGTAGCGGCGTGTTGCCTGGCCGGGTTCATGATCGGCCACGTGGATACGGGCTTGTGCATACGTTTCAGCGTCGGCGGGATGCGTTTGCTCGTCGCGCGGGCTGACAAACGTAAGTTTTGCGCCACCGAACGCATGGTTGGCGATGGAGCGGTGCGTAAGAATGAAGGGATGAACTTGATGGGCTTCGGTCGCCCCGCCATCGGGGCGCTCGTCATGGATTTGCGATATTCGGTCTCTCGGCTCACTGCCGCGCTGCGTTTCGCGGCCGTGCTGGGCGTCGCCATCGCTCATGCCTCGGCGGTGCTGGCGGAGCCATCCGACGACTCGTTCTTGCCCGAGCAGATCGCCTTCTTCGAGGCGAAGATTCGCCCGATCTTCGTCGAGCACTGCTGGAAGTGCCACGCGGCCGACGAGAAGGGCAGCCTGCGGCTCGACTCGCGCGACACGGCGCTCGCCGGAGGTGACTCGGGCCCTGCGATCGTGCCAGGCAAGCCCGACGAAAGCCTGATGGTGACGGCGGTGCGCTACACCGATCCGTCGTACCAGATGCCCCCCTCCGGCAAGCTGCCGGCCGCCGCGATCAAGGCGATCGAGGAGTGGGTGGCGATGGGAGCGCCGTATCCGGGCGCGATGAAGTCGTCCGCGGCCGGCGCGGTGCGCCGCGGCGAGTTCACTGTCGGCGATTCCGATCGCGACCACTGGGCCTACAAGCCGGTCGTGCGGCCTGCCGTGCCCGGAGGCTCGGCCGCAGCGCCGATCGATGCGTTTCTCAATGCGAAGTTTGCCACGCGGAAGATCGAGGCCAATCCGCAGGCCACACCGCGGGAGCTTGTCCGCCGCGCCTGGTTCGACCTCGTGGGCCTGCCGCCACAGCTTCACGAAGTGGAGGCTTTTGAGCGGGATCCGTCCGCCGCCGCCTGGGCTCAGCTCATCGACCGGCTGCTCGCGATGCCCGCCTACGGCGAGCGCTGGGGCCGGCACTGGCTCGATGTCGTCCGATTCGCCCAGACCAACGGCTACGAGCGCGACGGCGAAAAGCCGTTTGCCTGGCGCTATCGCGACTGGGTGATCGCCGCCTTCAACGACGACATGCCCTACGACCGATTCATCCGCGAGCAGATCGCCGGTGATCTGCTCGAGCCGCGGACCGACTCGGGGCTCATCGCCAGCGGCTTCTGGCACCTCGGCACCTGGGACGACGAGCCCGACGACGCCCGGCTCGCTCGGTATGACGAGCTCGACGACATGATCTCCACCGTCGGCCAGGGTTTTCTCGCCACGACGATCAACTGCGCCCGCTGCCACGACCACAAGTTCGATCCCCTCGGCCAGAAAGACTATTACAGCCTGCTTGGCATGGTGCATTCGATCCGCCGCTACAGCCCGAAACACGGCACGGTCGTGCGGAAGAACAAGGACAACCCGGAGGAAACGAAGGAGGTCGAACTCAAGCCGGACGCATTTATGAAACTTTCGCGCGGCGAGGAGCATGACTGGGTGCTGTGTGCCATCGACGGCGTACAGCCTCCGAAGACACACGTCTTCATCCGTGGCAATCCTGGCATGCCCGGCGCCGAAGTGATGCCTGGCATTCCGGAGGTGTTCAAGGGCATCGTGCCCGACTCACACCTTGCCGGGCTCGAGGGTCGCCGCGCACTCGCCGAGTGGATCGCGAGCCCCGCCAACCCGCTCACGGCCCGGGTGCTCGTCAATCGTGTCTGGCTCTATCACTTCGGGCGGGGCCTCGTGACCACGCCGAATGATTTTGGGTTTGCCGGCGAGCCGCCCACGCACGAGGAGTTGCTCAACTGGCTGGCCGCTGAGCTCATGGAGCACGGCTGGAGCATCAAGCATCTGCACCGCGTGATCATGACATCGGACGCCTACCGCCGAAGCTCGCGGGCCGACCGCGCCGAGTGCATCGCGGCCGATGAGGGCAACGACCTCTTCTGGCGGCAAAACCGCCGCCGGCTCGAGGCCGAGGCGATTCGCGATTCGTTGCTGGCGGCGGCCGGTAGGCTCAACAGCCAGCCCGGGGGCCGTGGCTTCTTCGCCGCGCTCGGCGGCGACTGCCTCGCCGGCCAGTCGAAGCCCGGCCATGGCTGGGAGATGTCGCCGGCCGATCAGCAGTGCCGCCGTAGCGTGTATGGCTTCGTGAAACGGTCGCTCTTGCTGCCGGAACTCGAAAGCTTCGACTACGCCAACACGACGAGCTCGGTGGGCGAGCGGTCGGTGACGACGGTCTCGCCGCAGGCACTCCTGCTCACGAACGGAGCCTTCGCCCGCGGGCAGGCTGCGGCACTGGCGACACGGATTGCACGGGAGGTGGCCGCATCGGAAGGCGATCCCTCGACGACCGACGAGCGGTTCGTGACAAGAGCCTACGAGCTCGCCGTCGCACGGCGGCCCACGGCTCAGGAGCGCGAGATCGCCGTCGCCTACCTCGTTCGGCAGCGGTCGGCCTGGGCCGCGTCGGCTGATGCCGTGTCGCTCATGCCTCTCGTGCCAGCGGCGCTTGTCGCAGAGTATCGCGAGCGTCTCGCCCCGGAGCAGATTCTCGCCGTCACGCCGGCCGGATGGCTCGTGGGTGGGGGCGTGTGGGGCGGAGGCTACGAGGGCATCCTGAACCTCGACCCGCTGACGGGCCCGTTTGCGCTCTGGCAGCTGCCCGCGGGCCAGGAGCCTCCGACCGGCTTCGAGCCGCAGGGGAAGTTCACCGATGGCGTTGTCGAGGCAGAGCTCTTGATTCGCGGCGCGACGGAACTCGCCGCCATCGTCATCCGCGGCCTGGCCGAAGGCGACAAGCTCGCGCAGCGATTCACAGGCTACGAGCTGGCGATCGTGCCGCCACTCAAAGTGATCGAGCTGCGGAAGGCGACCGCAAAGGGCAGCGTGGTGCTTGCGGCGGTGAAGCGCGAGCTCGCCCCCGATTCCTGGCTCCACGTGCGGCTCGAAGCCGCGGGCGGCCGGATCACGGCCACGCTCGACCGCGAGGCCGTGCCCGGGCTCGTGGCCGACGATCCTGAGCCACTGGCGCGCCCAGGCCATGCGGGCTTGCGCACCTGGGGCGCGAGCCTCGATGCCCGAAACATGTTCGCCCGCTCGGCCGGCGGCCACCTCGTGCGAATCGATGCCGCCCAGCCGCCATCGGCCGCCGAAGTGGCCGCTCGCGCCGAGCGGGATCTCTGCCTTCTGATCCTCAATCTCAACGAGGTGCTGTATGTCGATTGAAGCCACCCGCGCAGGCTGCCACGGCACGAGGCGGGAGTTTCTCTGGGAGACCGGGGCCGGCTTCACGGGCCTCGCCCTTTCGAGCCTGCTGGCCCGCGACAGATTCTTTGCATCGGCACAGGCGGCCGCGATCGCGCCCCCCTCGGCCTATCCGCTTGCTGCGAAGCTGCCGCACCATCCCACGAAAGCCAAGGCCTGCATCTTTCTCTACATGTACGGCGGTCCGTCGCAGATGGACACCTTCGACTACAAGCCGGAGTTGCAGAAACGAAGTGGCGAGGAGCTCGACATCGAGATTCGCCGCCGCAGCATCCAGAAGCAGAAGATCCTGGGCTCGAAGCGGGCGTTCCGGCAGCACGGGGAGTCGGGACTGTGGTGCTCCGACGCCCTGCCGCACATCGCCAGGCACATGGACGAGCTGGCGGTGATCAAGAGCCTCTATGCCGATTCGTTCACCCACGGCTCCGCGAATCTGCAGATGAACACCGGCCGAATCCTGCAAGGGTTTCCGTCGCTCGGCAGCTGGCTCGGCTACGGGCTCGGCAGTTTCAATGACAACCTGCCCGCCTTCGTGGTGATGCTCGATCCCCGTGGCGGACCGATCCCGGGCGCGGCCAACTGGGCGAGTGGATTCATGCCTGCGGCCTACCAGGGCACGGTTTTCCGCTCGACCGGTGAGCCGATTCTGGCGCTCGACGGCCCGAGCGGCGTGACGCGGGCGATGCAGCGCGACACAGTGGACACGCTCGCCGCTCTGAACGGCCTTCACGCTGCTGACCGCGCTGCCACGTCGGACCTGGCTGCCCGCATCGCCAGCTACGAGCTCGCCTTTCAGCTGCAATCGAGCGCGCCCGAACTGCTCGATCTCTCTGATGAAGACGATCGCACCCTCGCTGCCTACGGCCTCTACGACAAACACACCGACCACCCGATGGCCGGCGGCACGCAGCACGCGCTCGGCATCGGTCCGGCGACGTTCGGCCGGCAGTGCCTCGTGGCCCGGCGGCTCGTCGAGCGCGGCGTACGGTTCGTGCAGATCTACTCGGGAGGCGGGCACCAGCAGCAAAACTGGGACGCCCACTACGGCATGGAGGAGAACCTCGCGATCCACTGCCCCGAGGTGGACAAGCCGATCGGCGCCTTGCTTGGCGACTTGAAGGCGCGGGGTCTGCTCGAGAGTACGCTCGTTGTCTGGGGAGGCGAGTTTGGCCGTCAGCCGGTGAGCCAGCACGGCGATGGCCGTGATCACAACCCCAAGGGCTTCACGTACTGGCTGGCGGGCGGCGGCGTGAAGAAGGGCGTGAGCTACGGCGAAACTGATGACCTCGGCCACGAGGCGGTCGTGAACCGGCATCACATCCGGGACCTGCACGCCACGATCCTGCACCTCATGGGGCTCGAGCCGGAGCAGCTCACCTACTTCTACAACGGTCTTGCCCAGAAGCTCACAGGCGTGCAGCCGGCGCATCCGATTTCAGGAGTCATCGCATGACCGCGACTGCCGCCGCTGTTTCGCCACCACCGCGGGCCGCCATGGCCGTGCCCCCCCGGCCACTGCGGGTGGGCTGCGGCGAATGGGGGTTTCGCAACCTCCCGATGCGGGAGCACTTCGAGATCGCGGCCGGCTTCGGTTTCGCGGAGCTGGAATTCGGCATCGGGGGCGGCCAGCCCGGCCGGCTGCCGGAACAGCCGACCGCGGCCGACATCGCGGCGTTTCGCAGGCTCGCCGCTGCGAGCGGCATTGCCACGCCTGGTTGCTGCATCGAAAACGACTTCACACTGCCTGATGCCGCCGCCCATGCGGCTGCTGTTCGCAAGGCTATCGAGCAATCGCGTGTGGCCGCAGCCTGCGGCGCCCGGCAGGTGCGGTTTTTCGCCGGGTTCACGCCCTATGCCGAGATGACCGACGCCATCTGGCGGCGGCTGGTTGAGGCGCTTGTCGCCTGTGATCGTGAACTCGAAGCGTTCGGCCTGGCGATGGCGATCGAGACGCATGGCGCGGTCCGCTGGAATGCCGATGGTTCAGCCACGCATCTTCACACCGTCACGACGCATCGTGATGGCCTGCGGCGGCTGCTCGACGAATTGCCGGGCCGCATTGGATTCAATTACGACCCTGGCAACCTTCGGGCTGCGGAGCCCGGCGACACCCGCTGCGCGGTCGATCTGCTCACTGGCCGGATCACATACTGCCATCTCAAGGATTGGGTACGCACGGGCCAGGGCTGGGCCGCCGCCGCCGTCGGCGACGCTGCCGACGGGATCGACTGGGCAGCACTGTTGCCGAAGACGGGCTACGCGGGCACGTATCTCATCGAATACGAGCCGCTCGAAGACACGCGAGCCGGCATCGACCGCAGCCTCGCGCACCTCGCGGCCGTGGGGTTCGCGGTCGAAAAGTAGGACAGCCTTCAGGCTGTCGAATCCGCGCTACTTTCCCGCCTGGGCCCGCCGCCTGTAATCGCGGGGCGATTCGCCCACCTCGCGCTTGAACGCATGGCTCAGGTAGCTCGCCTGTGAGAAGCCGACGAGAGGCGTGATCTTTTCGAGCGGCAGATCCGTCTCCGCGAGCAGTTCGCGGGCCCGCTTGATCTGCATGCCGCGAATCTCCTGCTGGAGCGTCCGGCCGAGGGCGTCGCGGAACAGCCGTTCGAGCTTCGTCCGCGAGAGGCCGGAGTGGCGGACGAGTTCGCGGATCGTGAGCCCGTCGCAGGCCCGCTCTCTGATCATGCGGAGCACGGCCGCGAGCTGCGGATCGGCGATGGCGAGGATGTCGGTGCTTTGTCGCGTGGTCACACCGAGTGGTGGCACGAGCAGCTCGGTGCCACCGGGTGGACGTGCGCCGCGAGGGGGATCGCGGCGGGCCGCCATCAGTTCGTCGAGCCGTTCGGCGGCGCGGTAGCCGATCTCCTCGGGATTGCACCGCACGCTCGAGAGCGGCGGATCGCAGAGGTTGCAGAGCAGCGCGTCGTCGTCCACCCCGATCACGCCCACCTCCTCGGGCACGGCGAGCCCCGCGCGACGGGCGGCGTCGAGCACCTGCTGGCCGCGGAGGTCGTTGCAGGCGATCACGGCGAACGGCCGCGCGAACGTCTGCAGCCAGGCCTTGAGGTGTTCCTGGCTGCGTTCCCAGTCGGGCGCCCGCGGTCCGAACCAGTCGGACTCGAAGACCTCGACCGTCAGCCCGCTCGCAGTAGCTCGCTCGCAAGCTCCCTCGAGCCGCAGGGTGCTCCATCGCTGGTCGGAGAATCCGCAAAACCCGAGCCGGCGAAAGCCGCGGTCGATCATGTGCTCAGCCGCGAGCTGACCGATGGCCCGGTGGTCGCTCCAGATGTGATCAAATCCGAGGTCGTCGTGGAGGTCGTTGAGATCGACGACGGGAATCTTCGACTGCTCGAGGATGGCGGCCACCTGCGGGGCGGTCACCCGGCAGATCACGCCGTCGCCGTGCCAGTCAGCCAGCCACGCTGGCGGCGAGGCGCCCAGTTCATGCTGCTCGAGATACATGCTCCAGCGGCGGTGGCTGCGCAGCCACCGGGTGATGCCGGTGAGAATGCCCCGCCCGTAGGCGATCGACGTCTCCACCATCAGGAGCACGTGCGGGCGTTCGTATGTCGGGGTGTCAGGTGTCATCGTCCAGACGTGCGTGGACGGGGCGAAACCATTGGTTTTACAGCACGATCGCAGCGGCACCGGCCGCAACGCAGGAACGAAAGACTGTGGCGTGAAAGCATACGATTTCACGGAGCGATCAGCGTGGGTCGCGGCTTGACTTGTTGTACAGTGGTCATGTACAGTGGTCTTCATGAAGATCACTGCGTCGGCCTTCAAAGCCCGGTGCCTGCGGCTCCTCGATCAGGTGAGCCGCACGGGGGAAGAACTCGTCATTCTCAAGCGCGGCCGACCAGTGGCCCGGGTGGTGCCCGCGCGGGACGACAAGCCATGGCTCGCGCTCCGCGGCCGGGGTGAATTCACGGGCGATCCGTTCGCGAGCGTGATCCGCGAATCCGACATCGAAGCGTTGCGATGACGAAGCCACCGCTCCTCGACACACATGTGTGGGTGTGGTGGATGCTCGGCGACTCCCGGCTTTCGGCACGTGAGCGGGCGGTCTTGGACGAGCTGCCGAGCGGCGAGCGGCCGGCGCTGTGCGATATCAGCCTGTGGGAGGTGGCCCTGCTCGTCCAACTCGGGCGTCTCCGGCTCGACGATGCCTTGGACGACTGGCTGCGCATCGCTGCTTCTCCGGCCGCCGTCAATATTCTCCCCATCACCCCGGCCGTCGTGACGGAGATGAATCGCCTGCCAATCGGATTCCATCAGGATCCGGCTGACCGGCTCATCGTGGCCACCGCGAGGGCGGCAGGGCTCCCTTTGGCCACGCACGATACGCGTATCCGGCGATCGCGGCTCTCTCCCGTCTGGACGGCCTGATAGAATTGACGTGTCGCTCATGTTCCAGACGCAGGAGGGGGTTCGATGACCGGCGTTCAATCGACGTTCGCGGGATCTCTGCTTGCGGCCGTGATGATGGTCGCGGGAATTGCCCGGGGCCTTTCCCAGGAGGCGGTTGTGCCGGAGGAGGCTGCGGTGGCCCGCGCCCGGGCGCTCTATGCCGGCCGGTGGAAGATCGTGGCCATCGAGTCGGATGGCGAGGCGAAGCCGGGAGCCGCCCGCGAGGTGATCGTGGTCAATCAGGCCGACGGCGCGTGGACGATGACGGTGGACGGCCTCGAGGTGAACCGCGGCGAGAGCCGGATCGATCCGCTCGCCGACCCGCCGGAGATCGACGTCGAGATCACCGCGGGCGACGGCAAGGGCAAGGTGCTCCAGGGCATTTATGAGGTCACGGAGACGCGTCGGCGGCTCTGCTTCCGCGGCGAACAAGGCTGGCGGCCGCGCGAGTTTCGCACGCAGCCCGGCGACGGTGCGGTGCTCGTGACGTTCGAAAAGCAGCCCGACGACGCTAGCGGGCAGTGAGCGGCTCGGCCGACCGCCACGATGTGCCGTCCCGCTCCACGCGGTGGTAGAGCGTGTCGCGCTCCACGGGCTCGCGGCCCGCCTCGCGGATCAGCCGCTGGATGTGCTCCACGGAGAGCACCTCGGGCGTGGTCGCCCCGGCGTCGTGATAGATGAGCTCGTGCCGCACCGTGCCGTCGATGTCGTCGGCCCCGTAGGCGAGCGCCGTCTGGGCCGTGCCGATGCCGAGCATGATCCAGTAGGCCTTCATGTGGTCGAAGTTGTCGAGCACGAGCCGCGCCACGGCCATTGTGCGCAGATCCATCGCGGGCGTGGGCTTGGCAATGTGCGAAAGCCGCGTGTTCTCCGGGTGGAAAGCCAGCGGGATGAACGTCTGGAAGCCCCCCGTCTCGTCCTGCAGTTCCCGGAGCCGCAGCAGGTGGTCGGTGCGGTGGAAGGCGTTCTCGATGTGGCCATAGAGCATCGTGGCGTTGCTCCGCAGGCCGAGCTCGTGGGCGGTGCGGTGCACGGCGAACCACTCCTTCGTGTCGGCCTTGTGCTCGCAGATCTTGTCGCGGACCTCGGGATGAAAGATCTCGGCGCCGCCGCCCGGCAGGCTGCCCAGGCCCGCGTCTTTCATCTCCACGAGGATGTCGCGGATCGAACGCTTCGTGAGGTGGCAAAACCAGTTGATCTCGACCGGCGTCCAGGCCTTGAGGTGGAGCGTGGGGTAGGCGTCGTGAAGCAAGCGGATGACATTCAGATACCAGTCGTAATCCTTCTGGTGGTGAAGGCC
>JAIXPT010000243.1 GCA_027486095.1 Planctomycetaceae bacterium
CCGGCCCAGGCCATCGACGTGCCGCGGCGGAGCACGCCCGTCGTGCCGCCGTCGATCGCGTTCCACACGCCCGCCTGGTAGTGGAGCGTTTTGTCGGCGAGCGAGCCGATCGCGGCCACACCGGGGCTGAAGCCGGGGCGAAAAAACGTGTTGGCCATGCTGCGATCGACGCCCGTGGTCCACTGCGATGTCTCGACCCACTCACGCGTGCCGGGCACCGGCGTCATGCCGCCCCCCACCGTGGCCGCGTCGTCGAACTTCCAGCCCAACAGGCCGATCGGCACGACACCCGAGCGGATCCCGACGTTCGTCGTGCCGAAGAAGGCGAAGTTGTAGATCAGCCGCTCATCGACGACATGGCCGTGGAAGGAGAGCAGGAAGCGGTTGATGTTGAAGGTGTTGATGTTGTTGACCGGAAACGTGGTGCCGGCCGCATTGGTCCACTGCGTCGCATCGCGGGCGAACTCGAACCAGCGCAATTGCATGTAGCCGCCGAGCGCCATGGCGAAAGGAAACTCGCCGCGGCGCGGGTCGTTTTTGAGCAGGATCAGCCCCTTCGGCGGCGCGAGGTCGGTCATCGGGATGTAGCGCGGCCGCGGGATGCCGGCGAGCCGCGCGGCCACCATCTGGTCTACGAGCGCCTCGAGCTCGGCCTCTTGCGCAGGGTCTTCATGCGTGAGCGATTCGGCCAGATACTGGGCGGGCTCTGCGCCCCCGTCGAACGATGCCCCGCGTGCGCAGGAGGCGGGTTCCGCGAGCCCGAGAGAGGCTGCGGCGGCGAGCACGACGATGGCGAGGTGGGCGCGCATGGCGATCCACCCAGAGCATCGGGTGGGATCGTGCCGGTTGTGCAGGATTTTCCGCCGCGGCAAGATGGGCAAGCCAGGCTTCCGCCTGTCATGCCTCAACTCGCCCAAGCCGGCTCGGGGTTGCCCCTCGCCTCCCATGGAGCGACAGAGCGCAAGCTCTGTCGATCGACAGGCCTGGAGGCCTGTCGCTACGGGGAGCCCGATCCCCGCACAGCCAATGAGGCTGTGGCTACGCCAACGCCGGCTGATTCCGTTTTTTGATGACGGCCTCGAGTTCCTTGTGGCTGGCAAGATCGATGAGGGAGTACCAGCAAGATCACGAAGGCTTCGGACCGCAGGGCTGAAGAGTGCCAGAAGAATCAGCGCGCAGGACTGATCCATGAACACGCTTGCGATTGCCAGCCCGGTCACGCTCCGTTCCTCCCGTGCGGAGCCCGGACAGCAGCGGGCCGAGCTTCCGCAGCTCCTTCACGCCCTGCACATCCTCTGCACGGATTTTGCGCTTCGTTTGCTCGAGCATGGGCCGCACCATCGCGGCAAACATCCGATCGCGCACGTTGACCAGCTGGACATTTCGTTGCAGTACGCAGCGCACACGCTGTGCCGAACAGGATTGCACGACAGGCTGAAGCCAGTCCTGCGTACGGCATACGTACGGCAAGCCAGCCGATTGCCCCATCAGGGCGGTACGCAACCCGGAGTCCCGTCGCTGCCGCTCCGGGCTTCTAGGCCAGCGGGAACCGCGTGTCGAACAGGATTGGCTGCCGTGCACGGGCGGCCGGGGGCCAGCGGAAGCCGGTTTCGATGGCAAACCGGCAGAGCCGGCGGATCGTCGGCTCGTCGAGCGCCGGCGAGGCGAGGTCGGGCACGGCGCGGCGGGTGGCCGATGCATCGAATTCAGGGTCGTCGCGCCAGTAGGCCCGGTAGACCTGCATCTGGTCGCCGAAGAGCCGCGCGAGGAGGGCGGGATCGAAGCTGGATGCCGGCTTGCCGCCGCCGACCGCCTTCGGCCGCTCCGCCATCTCGACCACCATCTGCTCGAAGACGCGGCAGAGCAGCCCCACGCTCGTGGGCCGGGTGGAGGTGAGGTGATAGGTCGCGCCGTGGAGCGACGGGTCGAGAATGATCCGTGCCATCACCGCCGACACCCAGTCCACCGGCACCAGGTTTTTGCACTCCGCACCGCTCATCCCGAGCACGTCGAGCAGGGAGCCCGATGCGAGCGACGCCTGGAGAAACGACTCGACGAAGGGCTGCACGATCCGCAGCGGCTTGTAGAAGCCATGAAACGTGTTGGTGAAGCCATTCACGAGATCGCCGACGATGATGCTCGGTCGATGGACCGTGAGCACGTCGAGAAAGTCGGCGGCCCGCACCGCCCGCTCCGACTCGATCTTGCTGCGTTCGTAGTCGTTGCCCGGCGTCTGGCCCACGTCGAGCTCCGATTCGAGCACCCGGCCGCGACGCAGGCCGCAGACATACGCCGTGGAGACATGGTGCAGCCGACGGATGCCCAGCGTGCGGCACAGCTCGAGCACGTTGGCCGTGCCGCCCACGTTGCTCGCATAGGGCTCGCCATCGGCCTCGCGCCGGTCGAACGACAGGCTCGCCGCCGAGTGCACCACCTCATCGACGTTGCCGGCGACCCATCCCCGGTCAGCTGCGGAAAGGCCGAGCCCCGGCAGCGTGATGTCGCCTTGGAGCACCACCGGCCGCGGCACCTCGGCGCCGGCCACCTCGCGCCAATCGCGGAGGAGATCGTCCACCCGCGATTCCGCGTCAGCCGTCTTGCTGCCCCGCACCACCACGGCCACCTGGCGGCCCTGCGCCGAAAGATCGCGCAACAGGAAGCGGCCCAAGAGCCCGGTGGCGCCGGTGAGCAGGATGCACGACGAAGGTTCGCTCAGGCGCAGCTCGGTTTTCCTAAACATGGATCGCCGCTCCCCCATCGACGACGAGCGTCTGCCCCTGCACGAGGTCCGAGAGCGGCGAGGCGAGGAACAGCACGGCGTCGGCGACGTCGGCCGCCTCCAGCATGCGATCCCCCATCATCGTCTTGTATTTGCGGCCCGCGAACATCTCGGCGGCCCCCGGCAGCCGCCGCGTGGAATCGGTCTCCACGAGGCCGGCCTCGACCACGTTGACATTCACGCCGCGGTCGCCGAGCTCGAGCGCCCAGTGGCGGGCGAGCGCCGTGAGCGCCGCCTTCGAGCCGCCGATCAGGCCATACATCGGCAAGGCCATGTGGGTGCCGTGGCTCGAGAGCACGATCGCCTTGCCGCGGCCCGCCGACGACTCGAGCAGCGGCGACGCCGCCTTGAGCAGATAGACGAGCGACAAGACATTCGTGTGCATCGCGGCGTCGAAATGCCGCTGCGTGGTGGCGGCCAGCGGGCGGAAGCCGCCGGTGGCGGCGTTGTGGACGAGGATGTCGAGGCCGCCGAACTCGCTCTTCGCGAAGCCGATCATCTCGTCAACGTCTTCCTCCTCGCCGACGTCGGCGCGGATGCAGGCGACGTTGCGGCCCATGGCGGCGATCGCCTCGGCCACCTCTTCGGCCTCGCGGGCGCTCGTGACGTAATTGACGACGATGTCGGCCCCCGCCTCCGCGAGCCTGAGGGCACAGGCCTTGCCGATGCCGCGGCTCGAGCCGGTCACGAGGGCCACTTTTCCGGTGAGATCGATCATGAGAAACGCTCCTTGCGTGGTGTGCTGTGGTCGTGAAGGCGGCCTCAAGGCCGCCGCGCGTAGATCAGCCAGTGCCGCGAAAACACGGCGGGGGCCTGCTGAAAACGCTGCGTGTGGAAGCCCTGCTCGGCGAGCAGCCGGTCCATCCGCGCGCAGGCCTCATCCCCCTCGTGAACCTCGATGATCGCCTGCCGCACGAGCGGCCAATGGCGCGGCTCGATGCCCGCCAGGCAGTCGAATTCCGCCCCCTCGACGTCGATCTTCAACAGGTCGATCCGCGTCACCCCTTCCTCGTCGATCACGTCGGAGAGCCGCACGAGCCGGCACGTCACCCGCTCGGCCCGCTGATAGCGGCGGCGGATCGACTCCGCCCACGCCTCGGCCAGCCGCCCGGGTACGAGCCCGAAGAGCGGGCCGATGCGGCGGCGCAGGTCGGCGCGGATGAAGCGGTTTGAATCGGCATGCGCCTCGGGCGACTCGTCGGGATACATCGACGAACTGGTCGAGGTGAGCGGATAAAACGTGAATTCGGTCTCGCCGGTCCGGTTCGACGCACCGGCCGCATGCAGGCGGACATCGAGATGGTTGTGGCGAGAGACGTTGCGCTCGAGCGCGGCGAACGTCGCGGGGATCGGCTCGAACGCATGCACCACGCCCCGCGTGAGCCGGTCGTTGCACCACATCACGCACAGGCCGACGTTGGCGCCCACGTCGAAGATCGTGTCGCCGTCGGCGATCTCGACGCCATACATCTCGTAGATGCGGTCGGTGAAGATCTCGCCATATGCAATCTCCGTGTTTTCGCGGCAGTGCGTGGCGACGGGCCGGCCGTCGGGCAGGGTGATCTCGAGAAGCGGCGGAGGCGAGATGGCAGCAGGCTGCATGATCATGCCGCACCCTCCGCACGGGTCTCGAGTGGCGCTGCGGTCGAGGCCCGGCCGAGGCCCAAGCGTTCGAGCAGCCAGGCTTGAAAATGCGTGATCCGCTCCTCGCGGCGCGAGATCAGCCCGGGGCCGGGGTGCCGCGGCGACTCGATGCCGGCCTGCACCTGCGGCAGGATCGCCACGTCTTCGGCGACGATCCGCTGCCAGACCTTGATCGACCAGCGGCCCATCATTCGCGCGCAGGCATCGGCGAGCAGCCGCCGCTGGCGGGATTGCCAGACGAGGCTCCGAAAAGAGACGCGGCAGCTCGTGGGACCGGTCGGCACGACCGATTGGTAGCCGACGCCG
>JAIXPT010000086.1 GCA_027486095.1 Planctomycetaceae bacterium
CAAACTGGAAGCCCGAGGCGTGAGCCGAAGGGAATGCGCGTGGCTGTTCGCAATCCGGGCATCCTCTCGGCTTACGCCTCGGGCTTCCGGCGCAGCGAGCGTCCGGCGCGACGGTACGGGGCAACCCCGAGCCGGCGCAGAAGTAGTCGAACGCTAGGCCTGGAGGGCCGGGTAACCACCAGCCGACGGATGCCGGCCAAGGCAAGTTCGACAGGATGTCGAGACTTGCCGTGAACACAGACAGGCCCTAGCCTGTGCTAGGCGGCGGCGCGGCGCGGGGGCGTGAGCTTGAAGAGCGAGAAGATCTCGTCGGCCGAGAGGCCGGCCGACGCGGGGGCTTCGGCCTGCGAGAGGATCGTGTCGGAGAGGTCGCGCTTCGAGCGCAGCACCTCGTCGATCCGCTCCTCGATCGTATCGACGGAGAGATAGCGGGTGACGGTCACGGCGCCGACGGCGCCGATCCGATGGGCGCGGTTGATCGCCTGGTCTTCGATCGCCGGGTTCCACCAGCGGTCGAAGAGGAACACGTATTGCGAAAACTGCAGGTTCAGGCCGACGGCGCCGGCGCCGTAGGAGAGGAGGAGCACGCCGTGCTTTTTCTCCGTCTTGAATCTGCGGATCGCCTCGTCGCGGGCCGTGGTGGACATGCCGCCGTGGTATTCGAGGGCCCCGAATCGCTCCAGCCGGCCCTTGAGCCGGCCAAGCGTCTCCACCCATTGGCTGAACACGAGCGATTTGCGCCCGCTGGCCTGGATCTCCTCGAGCTCGGCCTCGAGGCAGTCGAGCTTGGCGCTCTCGCCCGTCGCGGTGTCGAAATTGCAGATCTGCTTGAGCCGCAGCACGAGCTCGAACACATTCTGGATCGTCGCCTCGTTGCCGAGGGCCGAGAGCCGCAGCACGCCCTCCTCCTCGGCCCGCCGGTAGGTCTCACGCTGCTCGGCCGAAAGCTCGATGCGTTCGTCGCGGTTGAGCCGCGGCGGCATGTCGGTAAGCACCTTGTCTTTGGTGCGCCGCAGCACGTGGTCGGCCGCAGCCGCACCGAGGGCCCGGGGTGTCATCCGATCGTTGAGATGACCCGGGGCCACGAATTCGAAGAGCGACACGAGATCTTCGGCGCTGTTCTCCACGGGCGTGCCGGTGAGAGCCCAACTGCGGCCGCGTTTGAGATCCCGCACCGCGTGGCTCGTCTGGCTGGAGCGATTCTTGATCCGCTGGGCCTCGTCGAGCACGACGAGATCGAATTCGAGCCCGAGCTCCGCCACGAGCTCGCGGTCGCGCACCACGGCCTCGTAGTTGGCGAGCTTCACGGGCACGTCGGCGAGCGACCACTGCCAGCGGCGGCGGGCCTGCTCCCCCTCGATCACCGCCACCACGAGCTCCGGGGCCCAGTCGGCGAGCTCGCGGGCCCAGTTGGAGACGAGCCCCTTGGGGCAGACCACGAGCACGCGCTTCGCCTGTCCCGATCGCACGAGCAGCCGCAGCGCCGAGATCGCCTGCATCGACTTGCCGAGGCCCATCTCGTCGGCCAGCACCGCGCCGTGCCGCGGCAACAGAAACGCCATCCCGTCGAACTGAAATGGAAACGGCTGCCGCGGAAATTCGAGCCGGCTCGTTTCCAGGATCGTCTCGAGGTCGGGCTGGAGCAGAAAGAAGAACCGCTCGGAGAGCTTGATGACATCACGCGGCGGCGTGATGCGGGTGCGCCGCACGGCAGGCGCGCTCCCATCTGGGGGCGTGGCCCCCGGATCGAAATCGCGGAGCCCAGCGGGCTCGGTCCGCGGCGACACCGGGGCCGCGGCGGGAGCGAACGAAAAGCTCGACACGGCGGGCCGGCCCCCCAGAAGCGGCACCCGCACGACCGCCGGCGTCGCGACGTCGATCGGCAGCCGCAGGGCGGCCGGCGCGATGATCCGCGGGTCGAGCGGCGGCAGCACCCGGACGGCGGGCAGCGCGAGATCGGCGGCACGAACCGCATGCACCGCGCCGACGGCGAAAGTGGGGCCGTTCATGGCGTGGGCACGCTGGCTAGTGCCGCTGCGCCTCCTCGATGGCGGCGCGGATGCGATCGAATGGCTCGCTCAGATCGACGGCAGCGGCCAGCGGCTCGAGTCGCGCACGGAGCGCGGTCTCCGCATCGGCATCCCCGGCCGGGCCCGCGACGCGGGCGGCCCCGAGCTCGAAGCCGGCTCCGGCATCGGTCCGCGAGACGAGCGCCACCGGCAGGTTCGTGTGGGGCCGCACCGTGAGCATCGAGTCGAGATCGGTGAGCACGACGACGGGTTCGAGCGAGGCTTCGGCAAGCAAGGCGGCGCCGATCTGCTGGCCATGCAGGTGACCCTGCAGCGTCGCGCCATACAGGATCTGTTGGGCCCGCGAGACCTTCACCGGCGCCGTGCAATGAAACTCGAGCGGGCGTCCCGCGGCATCGACGAGCAGGTAGCCGCCGAAGAGGCCGTGCGACGGCGAATCGACCACGGTGAGAAAGCCGTAGGCCGGGGACGACGAGGGCTGCTCCATGGGCTGGTGGCCGCTCTTCCGCTCGGATGAAGGGGCGGGCCGCACGCGCGGCCCATCGAGTGTGTCCATCGGGCATCCCGGTGGGCCACTTGAGGCCACCTCGCGCCCCGCGGGCCGATCGCCGGCGTGGCCCGGCACCCCGTAACCTGGGCAAACCCTGCCGGCCGGCACGCCGCAGACACCGTGCATGGAAAACCGCCCCCATCCTGCCTACGATACGGAGTCGGGAGCGCGGCCGCTGCGATCGGTTCGCCCCGCGAGGAGCATGCGACCATGCAGGATGGACCCCCGGTGTTCACGCAACTCGACATCTCGGCGAACTCCGTGACGTCGGGGGCAAACCCGGCGCTCGGCGCCGATCCCCACGAGACGAATCGGCTGCTGCGCGACATGATCGCGCTGCAGATGAAATCGTGCGAGTTGCTCGCCGAACTCGTGAATCAGGTCTCGCTCCAGCAGCGGCAGCGCGTCGCCGAATTGAAAGCCTGGAAAGAAGCCAACCCCGAGCTGGCGGCATCGTGCCGCCAGGCTGCCGAATCGCTCTCGAAGGTGCACACGGA
>JAIXPT010000007.1 GCA_027486095.1 Planctomycetaceae bacterium
CGCCGGTGAGCAGCTTGTGCCATACGATCCGCTCGTCGGCTGCCAGCCGTCGCCACGCCTCGTGCACGAGCGCCTTCTTGCCGGCCTCGTCGGCCGTGCGGAGCGGCTCGATCGTGGTGCGGATCCACACGGCCAGGCCCATGTCCACGGCGCCGGGGCCGACGGCCTCCGGCGGTGGCAGCACGAGTGCGAGCGTCTCGGCGAGGTCGCCCACCTGTGCGTAGCACTCCTCGAGCAGCCAGAGCGGAATGCCGGCCGCCTCGGCCGCCCACTCGCGCAAGAGCGCCGTGGAAACGGCCCGCGACTGCTTACCCCCGGAGAGCAGGTGGAGCGCACACGCCGCGTCGTCGGCCGGCGCCGCGGCAAAATAGTCGCGAAGCGTTGCGAGCTTGTCGTTCGTGCTCGTGGTCGCGTCGAGCCGCCAGTAGAGGGCCGCGAAATCCTTCACGATGCGTCCTCGCCCACGGCCTCTGCATCATCCCGCGCGCCGGGATCGTCGTCCGCTTTTGCATCATCGTCGTCGGCATCGTCGAGCGATGGCTCGCCGGTGAACCGTGTGGCGAGCGGGGCGGCGTCGAGCCCGCGCTCGCGGAGCAGCCGGGCGAGCGACTCGCTCGCCCCGTGGGTCACGAGCACGCGCCGGGCCCGCGTCGCTTCGATCGCCGCCAAGAGCCCGGGAAAATCGGCGTGATCGGAGACGACGAAGCCACGCTCGCAGCCCCGCCGCCGGCGGATTCCGCGCACCGTCATCCAGCCCGACGCCGGCGCCACGCTCACCTCGCCGAACAGCCGCAGCCAGCGGCTCCCCGCCACCGAGGGCGGCGCGATCACGGGCGCCCGCCCGTCGCCGACCCGCCGGGCCCGCGGCGGCACGCCGTCGATCGGCGGCAGCCGCACGCCGCTGTCGCGATAGGCCCGTACCATCTTCATGACGGCGCCATGCGCCACGATCGGCCCGATCGCAGGGTCCACCAGCGCCGCGATCCGCTGCGCCTTGCCGAGCGCATAGGCGAGGATCACGCTCGTGCGGCCCGCCGCCTGGTTCTCGCGCCACCAGGCGTTGATCTCGGCGGCCACCGCCGCGGGCTCGGCCCAGCGGTAGATCGGCAGGCCGAACGTCGATTCGGTGATGAACACGTCGGCCTCGACCGATTCGAACGGATCGCACGTGGGGTCGGCCTGCGTCTTGTAGTCGCCGCTCACGACCCACACCTGCCCCCCGTGCTCGATCCTCACCTGCGCCGCGCCGAGCACGTGCCCCGCCGAATGCAGCGACACCTTCACGCCGTTGATCGAGATCGCCTCGCCCCACCGCAGCGTGTCGATCGGCGATGCGCCGCCGATCCGCTCGCGGAGCACGAGCTTGCCGCGTGCGGCGCAGAGATAGCGATCGCAGCCGGCCCGCGCATGATCGGCATGCGCGTGCGTGACGACCGCCCGCGGCACCCGCCGCCACGGATCGACGTGGAAATCGCCCTGCCGGCAGTAGAGCCCCTCGGGCGTGAGTTCGAGCAGATCGGCCATGCCTGTAGCGTAGAGCCTGACACCGCGATGCCCAACTCGCCTGCCCGTCGACTCGCCCAAGCCGGCTCGAGGTTACCCCGTACCGTCTCGCCGGACGTTCGCCTTCGCCCGACCAATCCGCCTTTGGCGGATCGGTGCCCGGCTACGGCTCACTCGGACCTGCCTGCGCCGGCGGGAGCGCCTCCGCTTGGGCATCCTGCCTGCGCTGGTCAAATACGCCGTCTCAACGGTAGGGGTAACCCCTCGCCTCCTCAACGGTGGACTGCCGGGCTGGGAGCCCGGCTCTCGAGAGCGAACGGAGGTTCGCCAAGAAAACCGGGGCCAGCATGGCGAGGGTTTTCGTGAAGCAGGGGGAGGCGGCGGAGACGGTCGGTGCGATGCGGAAGAGCCGACGGGCAGATACGCGGCTTACACCGAGCGCACCATCACAGTTGAGACTGGACTAGCGATCGCCCTCGGCGATGGAGCAGCGTACCGCCGGTTCCGACGCCGGCTTGGGCGCGTTGGGATACGTTACCCAAGACCTGTCCGATGTATCGCTTACCGGTACGCCTGCGCGCCGACGGCGGGGAAGCGGTAGCCGCCGAAGCCGAGCGGCGCGTACACCGGCCAGTCGCCCGGCTTCACGCCCGGCGGCAGGCCATACATCTTCCACGTGGGCGTGCGCGGGTTCGTGGGCGGCACGAAGTATTTGGGCCGCTGCCGGTGGCCCGTGACATACGGCGACTTGCCCGGCTTGTAGGGCGCCTGCCGCTGCGGCGTGCCGTGCGAGAGCGGCTTCGGCTCGCCGACGCGGCTCACGTCTTCGGCGCGGGCGGCCGTGCCGAGCGCGAGGGCACAGAGCAGGGCGGCGAGCAGGCGGCGGGCGAGCGGCACGGGAACTCTCCGGGGAGCGTGGACTCTCCGGATGGTATCGGCACGAGCGGTCGGGCGACTTCGGGAATTCAGCCGGCGTCGGCACCGGCCGTGCGGCGGCTATTTTTTCGGCTTCGCGGGCCGCCGGGCCGGCTTGTCCTTGCGGGCGGCCGCCCAGCGGATGGCGACGGGCGTGCCGAACACCTTCTCGAAGAGCTCGGTGCGGCGTTCGGCGCCCCACACGTCCACCTGGGGCTCCTCGTCGGCGACCACGTCGAGGATCACGCCCTCGTCGGAGGTGCTGGCGAGCACGTCGCGCACGAGCTGCGAACGGCTGCGGTCGAGCCCGCCGGCGAGCCGCAGGATGGCCGCCATCCGCTGCACACGCTGCTGGTCTTCGGCGGAGATGCGGGCCAGATTTTCGTGCTTGCGCTTGGGGTGGGCGCCGCGGTGGTAGCGGGCCACGTTGGCCACGAGCTCGAGGTCGTGGGCCCGGATGCCGGGCAGCCGGCTGTTGCGGATCAGGTGGTAGCTGTGCTTGTGGTGCTGGTCGTAGTTGATCACGTAGCCCACGTCCTGCAGCCGCGCGGCGATCTCGAGCAGGGC
>JAIXPT010000172.1 GCA_027486095.1 Planctomycetaceae bacterium
ACGCTGGCTGCCTCCACAAACGCGATTGGCTCGTGCGTGAATCAC
Organism: Planctomycetaceae bacterium; assembly: GCA_027486095.1. Lineage (GTDB taxonomy): Bacteria > Planctomycetota > Planctomycetia > Pirellulales > UBA1268 > RGVT01. The sequence continues at coordinate 46 of JAIXPT010000172.1, forward strand.
TTGAATCTCCCTCATTTCCACTGCTCCGCGACAGGACAGGCGTGGCGGTCGAATGCCTCCCCCAACCGTCGCGGTAAGTAAAACCCAAGACCCGGTAGATCGCATGTCGCATATCCATGTTTCGGCCTCGTGGACATGGGGCCGCCGCCGGGCAGGAAAAGTCGTTTCTCACGCAGAAACGAGGGTTGGCAACAGCGGCCAGGCGACGAGCATCGCATGAATGTGCGACACGAATCCGGGCCCTCGTTTGCCTAGCATCCGGGCCGCCGAGTATCGCGGCGGGGCCTGAACGCCCCGCTTTGCGGGGGAGGCACTCCTCGGCACGAACACCCCATGACTTTCTTCGCTGCCACCCTCCTCGCCGCCACGTTCGATTTCAGCCTCTCACGGATCGATCTCGCCGTGATGGCGGTGTACGTCGTCGCGACCGTCGCGTTCGGCATCTCGAAGTCGCGGCGCGGCGGGGCGGAAGACTACTTCCTCGGCGGCCGCGGGATGACCTGGCCCGTGATCGGGCTTTCGATGCTCGCGATGTGCGTGTCGAGCTCGTCGCTCGTGGGCTGGGCCGGCGACGCCTACTCCACCGGCATCTCCGTGTTCAACTACGGGATCTCGGGCGCCGTCGTCGTGCTCGTGTTCTTTCTCTGGTTCTTCCTGCCCTTCTATCTGCGGAGCCGGGTCTACACGATGCCCGAGTTCCTCGAGGGCCGCTACGACGCGAAGAGCCGCACCTTCTTCTCGCTCATCACCGTGATCGGCTACACGTTCCTCGATTCGGCCGTCACGCTCTACGCCGGCGCCCAGATGATGCGCAAGGTGTTTCCCGAGATGCCGCTCGAATGGCTGATCTACGGCCTGGCCGCGATCGCCGCCAGCTACACGATCGTCGGCGGCCTCTCGGCGGTGATGTGGGTGGATCTCGTGCAGTCGATCATGCTGCTCGCGGGCTCGACCGTGCTCACCACGATCGCCTTCTGGAAGGCTGGCGGCTGGAACGCCGTGATGACGGCCGTTCCCCCGGAAAACCTGAGCCTCATCCGCCCCGCCACCGATCCCTCGGTGCCCTGGCCCGCGCTCATCATCACGCTGCCGCTGCTTGGCTTCTATTTCTGGTGCACGAGCCAGGCGATGGTGCAGCGCACGCTTTCGGCCAAAAGTGTGAACGAGGCCCGCTGGGGCAATCTTTTCGCGGGGCTGCTGAACTTCGCGGTCTTTTACGTGATGGTGCTGCCCGGCGTGGCGGGCCGCGTGCTCTATCCCGACCTCGAGAAGGGTGACATGGTCTACCCCACGCTCGTGTTCGGCCTCATGCCCGACGGCATCAAGGGGATCGTGGTGATCGGCTTCGTGGCGGCGATGATCTCCACCTTGAGCTCGATCCTGAATTCGGCCGCCACGCTCGTGACGATGGACTTTGCCGCCAAGCTCCGGCCCGACCTCACGAGCCGGGGGAAGGTGCTCGTGGGCAACGTCGCCGGATTCGTGATCGCGGCGATCGCCGCCCTCTGGGCGCCGGAGGTGGCGAAGTTTGAATCGGTCGTGAAATACTTCCAGCAGTTCTTGGGCTACCTCGCGCCGCCGATCGTGGCCGTGTTTCTCTTCGGCCTCTTCTGGCCGCGGGCCAATGCCGCCGGTGCGTTCGCGGCCCTACTCTCAGGCGTGGCGATCGCCGCCGGCATGCTCGCCACCGGCGGCACGCTGCCGCCGCTCACCGACTGGCATCCGTTTCTCTATGTGCCGCCCGTGGTGTTTCTCGTGGCCGCGGCCGTGCTCGTGGGCGTGAGCCTCGCCACGGCGCCGCCCAGCCGCGAGCGGATCGCGCGGTTTCTCTGGAGCCCCCAGATCCTGGCCGATGAGTCGGCCGAGCTGGCCGCAGCCCCCTGGTATCAAAACTATCGCACGCTTTCGCTGTTGCTCCTCGCGTTTACCGCCGTGTTCGTCTTTGTCTGGCGCTGACCCATGAAACTCAAAAAATATTCGGGCAATCCGATCCTCCGGCCCCATGCGGGCAACGCCTGGGAAAACCTCGTCGTCTGCAATCCAGGCGTGTGGGAGGAGGACGGCCTGTTCACGATGCTCTACCGGGCCGCCGGCGACGACGCGGGGCACGTGATCCGCTTCGGCCTCGCCACGAGCCGCGATGGGTTTCATTTCGAGCGGGTGCAGGCGGAGCCGATCCTCGCGCCGAGCACCGACGGCCCCGATGCCGGGTGCATCGAAGACCCGCGGATCGTGAAGCTCGATGGCCACTACTACGTCACCTACGCCTACCGGGCCTACGAGCCGCTCCAATATTGGAAGCGGCCGAACAACGCGGCCTACAGCCCGGAGGACGCGACGCTCCCGCCGCTCTTCGGCCACAACATGACGGCCTCGGGGCTGCTCGTCACCGACGATTTCCGCAGCTATCGCCGGCTGGGGCGGATCACGCGGGCCGACGTGGACGACCGCGATGTGATCCTCTTTCCGCGGAAGATCGGCGGCCGCTACTGGATGCTCAATCGCCCGATGCAGTGGGTGGGGCCGAAGTATGGCACCGAGCACCCGGGCATCTGGATCGCCGATTCCGAGAGCCTGCTCGATTGGCCGGCGAGCACGCTGCTTGCCAAGGCTGCCTTCCCGTGGGAGCGGAAGATCGGTGGCTCGACGCCGCCGCTCGAAAGCCCGCATGGCTGGCTCACGATCTACCACGGCGTCGATGCGCAGGGCGTGTATCGCGTCGGGGCGCTGCTCCTCGACCTTGCCGATCCGCGGCGTGTGCTCGCGCGGCTTCCCGAGCCGATCCTTGAACCCGAGGCCGACTTCGAGTGGAAGGGGCTCTATCCCCACGGCGTGGTGTTCCCGACGGCGAACGTCGTGAAGGACGGCACGCTGTTCGTGTATTACGGCTGCGCCGACCAGACGATCGGCGTGGCCACGTGCGGCTTCGACGCGCTCGTCGAGCACGTCCGCCGCCATCCCGTGTGATTGAGAGACGCAACCCGGAGGTGATCGATGACGAGCGTGGTGAAGATCGGGCCAGGGGGCGGGGCGTCCTCTCGGCTTACGCCTCGGGCTTTCGGGAAGAGCGAGCGGCGGTCCTCTCGGCTTACGCCTCGGGCTTTCTGGGCGATGGTGCGGCTGGTGGCGTGTGTGGCGTGCATGCCCGTGGTTGCCGCCGAGCCGGAGCATGTCACGCTCACCGTCGGCACGCGGATGCTCTCCGAGGTGCCGTGGAAGGGGTTCGGCGTGCAGTGGAGCCCGTATCCCTGGTTCGAGCTCCCCGACTCCGACTGGCAGCGGGTCGAGAAGCGGCTGGCCTTCATGAAGCCGCCGATCGCGCGGGTGATGACGCGGGCCTACAAATATTGCGAGGGCTTCGACCAGGCCGGCAAGCCGATCTACGCGTGGGACAACCCGCGCATGAAGCGCATGGAGCGGCTCCTCGACTTCTGTCAGAAGCACGACGTGGAGGTGATCCTCGGCGAGTGGGACGATCCGAATTCGCAGGAGGACCGGCAGGATCCCGCCGCCGACAAGCTCAAGAAATACGGCATCGAGGAGATCGATTCGCGCTGGAGCGTGATCATCTGCGACATGCTCGAGCATTTCATCGTCGAGAAGAAATATACGTGCATCAAATGGTTCAATCTCATCAACGAGCCCAACGGCAATTGGTCGGCCTGCGCCGACTTCGACCGCTGGAAGCACGGCATGCTCAATCTCTACGCCGAGATGGCCAAGCGCGGGCTCGACAAGAAGGTGGGCTTGATCGGCCCGGATGCCAACGCTCAGAAAGACTACTGGTGGCTCGACCGCAACGTGCTCGACATCGGCCGGCAGACGGCGATGTACGACCTCCACGAATACGCGAAGAAGGAAGACGTGGAGTCGGGGCATCTCGAGCGCGTGTTCGCGCTCAAGCGCGATTTCGTGAACCGCTACGACTCCGCCGGCCGCAAGAAGCCCTTCGTGATGGGCGAGATCGGCCTCGTGAGCGGCCTCCAGAAAGACGGCCGCACCGTGCAGCCCAAGGGCGGCCGCGATAGCCAGCCTTCTATCTACGACTTCGAATACGGCGTGTGGATGGCCGACTACAACGCCCAGGTCGCCCGGGCCGGCATGGACGGCACCTGCGCCTGGAGCGTGGACGACGCCATGCACATCCAGAAAAATCCCGCCTCCACCTGGCCGGCGCTCGACAACGTGGAGCTCAAGAAATGGGGCTTCTGGAACAGCCTTGCCGAGGAGATCGGCCATCCGGAGGATGCCGCGATCAGGCCGTGGTTTTACACGTGGGCCGTGATGTCGCGGGCGTATCCCCAGGGCTGCCGGATGGTCGAGATCCCAGGCTGCCTGCCACCGGGGCTGCGGCCGCTCGCGGCCAGGTATGAAAAGAATGGCGCCGTGCACTGGTCGCTCACGGTCGTCAACGACGCCGACAAACCCCGGCTCGTGACGATCAAGGTGCCGGCCGTGAACTGGAAGGCCACGCTCCACCGCTACCATTATTTCAAGGATGATCGGCCGGTGGACGCCGACGGCTTCCCGGTGGCGAAGACGGTCGAGAACGACGTGGACCTCGCTGCCGGGGTGTCGTTCGCGCTGCCTTCCCGCGGGGTGATCGTGGCCACGACGATTCCGATCGGGCGCGAGTAACGGGCTCGCGCCGTTGCTACGATGGAGTCGGTCGAAATGGGCGTCTGCATTCGGCCGCATGAGGCGTGGTGATGGGAAGGCAGCGTGTACGTTTCGTGGCGGATGCTTCGAGCACGGCGCTGATCGTGCTGCTGGCGGGCGTGCTCGTGGCCGGCGAGGCCGGTGCGGCCTCGATGATCGATCGCACGGGCAGATTCGCGATCCAGTGGTGGACGGCAGACGACGGCCTGCCCGACGGCCCGCTGCGGGGCGTGGCGTTCGCGGCCGATGGCTCGCTGTATTGCGCAGGCAGCCGGCAGGTCGTGCAGTTCGACGGCGTATCGTTCACTCCGTTGCCGCCAGCCCTGGTGGATCGCTTGCATGACGCGATCGGCGACTTCTGGTCGCTCGCCGTCGATCGCGAGGGCCGCCTTTGGGTGCGCGGCGTGCGGGCGGTGGCCCGGCTGGAAGACCCCGAAGGCGACACTCGCTTCACCGTGCTCACCCTGCCCGCCGCGCGGATCACGAACATGGCATTCGCTCAGGACGGAAGCCCGATCTTCATCGGCGAGGGCGTCGTGCTCGGCTGCGACGGCGGGGTCGTCGTGCCGTTTCCCACGGCGAGCGACGATGAAGCCCTCTGGCGCTACGGCGGCATCGACCCCGGCTCGGGGGCGCTCTGGCTGTGGGGCGACACGGAAGGCATCCGCCGGCTCTATCGGGCCTCGCTGCCAGCGCAGCCGGGCGAGCCACTCGTAGTCGAGCGGCTGGACGACGACGTCGCCGCCCGGGTGATCACCGTGGGCTTTGGCTCGAGCGGCCCGATGGCGCTCCTTCCCGACAGCGTGGCACTGCGGCGCGACGAGGGGTGGAAACGGCTGCCGCCGATGCTGCCCGACGCCGACTTTCGCGTGAGCGGAAAGATTCTCGAGGCCAACGATTCCACCGTGTGGATTTCGAGCCACAACGGCCTGCTTGCCTGCCGGTCTGGCCAGATCGAGACGGCGATCGAGGGGCTGCCGGGATTTTCGTCGTTCACCTACCAGCTCGTGGGCGATCGAGCAGGGGGCGTGTGGGCGGCCTGCACGGGCGGCCTGCTCGCCGTGCGGCGCACGTCGCTGCATGTGCAGCCGCTCGCCGACTGCCGGGCGATGTTCGAGCGGGCGGATGGATCGATACTGGTCGGCACGCCCGGCGCGGTGATGCTGCTGCCGGCCGACCATGCCGCCGATGTGGCTCCAAGCCGGATCGCCGCCCTGCCGAAAGACGCGATCCCCACGGCGCTCTGCGCAGACGACGCCGGCCGCATCTGGGTGGGCACGCAAGACAGCTTCTTGCTGCGCGTCGCTGATGGGCAAGTCGTGCAGATGACGAAGCCGGATCGACATTTTCGCGAATTGCGGAGCATCCAGGGGATCGTCCGTGATACCACCGGCCGCATCTGGGTCGGCACCGGCAACGGTCTCGCCGTGCACGACGCCAAATCCGACACGATGCGCATCGTGTCGGCTCACGATGCCCCGTTTCAGGCGGTGGTGGTGGGGCTCGCGGCCGATACCGACGGCGGCATCCTCGCCGCCACGCTGGGCAGCGGCATCGAACGCCACGCCCTCGACGGCACGGTGACACGCGTGATCGCCGCGGCCGATCTTCCGGGCCGCAAGGCGATCGTGATGCGCCGCGATTCGGAAGGCACGCTCTGGGTCGGGGGCGACAGGGGGCTCGTGCGGGTGGCGCCCGATGGCGCGATCGCCCGGCTCTCGACAGCTTCGGGCCTCGTGAGCGACGCGGTTCGACAGATCGAAGAAGACAGGCACGGCCGCCTGTGGCTCGCCCTCCGCGAAGGGCACCTGCAGGGTATCAAGCTCGTCGAGCTCGCGAACCTGGCGGCTGGTCGCGTGGGCATCGTGCGCGGCATCGTGCTCGGGCCGCTCGAGGGAACCGGCGAGAACGAGTGCGTGGGGCACTTCCTGCGGGCGGCGCCGGGCGACACGCTGACGATCCCCCTTTCCCACGGGGTGCTGCGGTTCGACCCGACGGCCATCACGCCTGCCACGGCGGCGCCGGCCGTTCCCCGGGTCGAGCGCCTGCCGCTGCCGCGCTACGCTTTTCGCTTCGACTCACCCGGCATCCACTGGGGTGCTCAGCCTCTGTTTCAGACGCGGCTCGTGGGCGTGGACGCAGGCTGGTCGCTGCCGACGACGATCGGCCGGCGCGAGTATGCGTCGCTCCCGGCCGGCAAGCATCGCTTCGAGGTGCGGGCCGTCGCCGGAGAAACTGATCGCGAGTTTCCCACGACGGCCATCGAGGTCGATGTGCCCGTGCCTTGGTATCGCACCGGTTGGGCACTCACCGGCCTGTCGCTCGGCGTCGGTGGCCTGGCCGCCTGGGTGTCGCGGGAGTTGACTCGGCTACGGGCCCGCCGGCGGATCGCAGCGCTCGAGCGGCAGCAGGATATGGAGCGCGAGCGGGCCCGGATCGCCCGCGACATCCACGACAGCCTTGGCGCCGGGCTCACGCGCATGGCGCTGATGAGCGACCTTGCAAGAAAGGCCAGCGGCGCCCCGGAGCCGGTGCGCGACCGGCTCGACGCGATCTATAAGAATGCCCGCGGCCTGGCCCGGTCCGTGGACGAAATCGTGTGGGCCGTGAACCCTCGGAACGATACGGTGTCGCAGTTCGTGTCGTACGTCGTCAACGATGTCGAGGAATTCGTCCGGGCCGGCGACCTCACGCTGCGCCTCGAAGTGCCGGACGGGCTGCCCGACGATCGCCCGCTCTCCACGCAGGTGCGGCACCATGTCTGCCTGGCCGTGCGCGAAATCCTCCAAAACGTGCTTCGGCATGCCCAGGCCACGCATGTCGATTTCACGATTCTCGTGAGCGACATCACGCTCAGCGTGATCGTGCACGACGACGGCGTGGGGTTTGAACGCGATCAGAAGCTCGCCGCGGAGCAGGACGGGCTCGAGAACCTGCGGGCCCGCGTGGCGGAGATCGATGGCCGAGTCGTGTTTGAATCACGGCCCGGCAGTGGCACGCGGGTCACGCTCACGGTGCCGCTCGACCCGGCCGAACATGTCGAAGTGCCCGCGATCAGGATCTTCAATGGAAAGGCGAGCCATGCATCGTGAACCCTCCGCGGCTGACACGGCGGATTCCGCAGCCGGACCGATTCGGGTGGCCATCATCGAGGACGACACCGGCACGCGCCGCAGCCTGCGCGACATCGTGGAAAGCGACCCCGGCTGCCGCTGTGTCGGGGAGTTCGGTTCGGTGGCCGAGGCTGTCGCGGGGCTGCCGGGGGTGGCACCGCGGGTGGTGCTCGTCGATGTGAACCTGCCGGACGGCACCGGTGTGGATTGCGTCCGCCGCCTCGCTCCCACGATGCCAGCCACCGAATTCGTGATGCTCACGCTCTATCAAGACGGCGACATTCTCTTCGATGCCCTGGCAGCCGGTGCGCATGGCTATCTGATCAAGCCGGTGAGGGTCGATGAGCTGCTCGCGGCGATCCACGACGTGGTGGAGGGCGGGGCGCCGATGTCGAGCATGGTGGCTCGGAGGATTGTCCGCTCGTTCGAGCGCCATGCGCCGCTCAAGGTCGCTCCCTTGCCGAAGGGGCAGGAGGTCGTCGAGCTGGCCCCGCGCGAGCGGGAGGTGCTCGACCTGTTGGCTGCCGGTGCGATGTACAAGGAAGTGGCGAAGCAGCTCGGTGTGAGCCGCAACACCGTGATCACCTACATCCGGCGAATCTACAAGAAGCTCCACGTCCACTCGCGGCACCATGCGGTGGAACGCTATCGGCGAATGCAGTGAATTGCGGCTGCACCAGGCGATTTGCCACATAAACAGGTGACAGACCGTGGCGCGGTGGAGAACTACACTCCAACGAGGCCCGTATGGGGTAGATCCCGCCCCCAGCCATCGTTGCGTTGTCTGCCATGAGTTCCGCCTCGCGACGCAGCCGCAAACGCCATGCCCGGTCCATCCGGGCGATGGCGATCGAACCGCTCGAAAGCCGCCAGCTGCTCGCCGGCGAGGGGCTCACGGGCCAGTATTTCGACAATGCCGATTTCACGTCTTCGAAGCTCACGCGGATCGACTCCACCGTGAACTTCGCCTGGGGCACCGCCGCCCCGGTGACAGGCGTGGCAAACACCACCTATTCGGTGCGTTGGACCGGCGCCGTCGTGCCGCAATTCTCGGAGCTCTACACCTTCACCGTGACGGCCGACGATGGCGTGAGGCTGTGGGTGGACAACGAGCTCATCATCACCAACTGGGTGAACCAATCTGCCCGAGCCGTGTCGGGGCAGATCGCCCTGCACGCGGGGCAGGCCACGCCGATCAAGCTCGAGTATTACCAGAACACCGGCTCGGCGAGCGTGAGGCTCGAGTGGTCGAGCCCGAGCCTCGCTCGGGAGGTGATTCCGCAGGCCCGCCTCGATGCCGCCATGCCGATCGACAACCGCGGCACGGCACTCCAAGAGACGTGGCTCGGGGTCGGCGGCGGCAAGGTGACCGACCTCACCGGCAGCGCCGCCTATGCGGGCGCGCCCGCGTATCGCCAGATGATCACGAGCCTGCAGTCGCTCCACCAGGACGTGGGCGACACCAACGGCTCGCGGATCCGCGGCTTCATCGTGCCGTCGTTCACGGGCACGCACGTGTTTTCCGTGGCGGGCAACGACGACGTGCAGCTCTCGCTCTCTGCCGATGCGAATCCAGCCAACGCCGTGCGCATCGCCTACACATCGACGATCACCGGGCCGAACGCATGGACGACGTCACCCACGCAGACGTCAGCCCCGATCTCGCTCGTGCAGGGTCAGCGCTATTACTTCGAGGTGCTTCACAAGGAGCAGGGTGGATTCAACCATTGGTCGGTCGGCTGGACGACGCCCGCCTCGGCGGTGGTGGCCGTCATCGGCGCGGACAACATCGAGCCCTGGGCAGCGACCACGCCTTTGCCCGCGACGGGCATCCTCGCCGGCATGTCCACCGGCCGCGACAGGATTTTGGCGAGCCCCGAGATGTTTGCCCGGGCGAAGGCGCTCGTGGCCCAGGGAGGGGCCTTCAAGACGTGGTACGACTCGATCATCGAGCGGGCCGACCGCTATCTCGAAGACGATCTCCCCTCAGCGACCGCGCCCACGGCGGCGGCGGGAGGCACGCAGCCGATCCTCGCCGGGCTCGAAGACAACCTCACGTATCTCACGGGGGCCTACCGGCTCCGCAAGGAGGTGGAAGGCAACGACATCATTGCCCAGAAGTATTTCGACAAGGCCAAGGCCGCCATCCAGCGGGTGATCCAGTGGACGACGTGGGATACGGGCTATCAGTTTTTGGGCGCGGCGATGGTGTCGCAGGGGATTTCGCTCGCCTACGACTGGATGTATGACGAATTCACGGCGGCTGAGCGCAAGCAGATCGCCGATCGCGTGTATGCGCTCGCGATCAAACCCACCATCGACGCCTGCACGGCTCGCAATTACTGGACGCAGTGGTATGCAAACTGGTCGTTCGTGTGCATCGGCGGCGTCGGCAGCGCAGCGCTCGCCTTCGCGCCGGAGCATTACCGAGCTGAGGCCGAAACGCTGATCTCGAGGGGCTGGCCGGTGCTCCAGTCGGCCATGCAGCGGTTTGCCGGGGAGAACGGCGGCTGGCCCGAAGGCCCGGGCTACATGGGCTATGGCACGCTGTTTCTCATCCGCTTCATGAACAACCTGCAGACGGCGGTGGGCACCGACTATTCGCTCTCGCTCGAGCAGGGCTTCCAGCAACTGCCGAATTTCATGGTGCAGGCCTCGACAAACGTCGGCGGCAACGTCAACGCCACCTTTCCCCACGCGGATGGCGACTGGTCGCAGAATGGCGATCCTTGGTTTTATTGGCTCGCGCAGCGGTTCAATCGCGGTGACGTGGCCAAGGTGGTGGCCGATCGGGCGGCCTCGACGGCCCAGTTTTCGATCGTCACGAGCGGCACGTCCACCACCTACACGCGGCCTTCGTTCCAGTCGCCGTGGGCCCTGCTGTGGTACGACCCTCGCGGCGATCAGGCCACCGGGCGGGTGGTCTCGCCCGGGGCCGCGGTCGCCCGCACCGACGCTGGGTTTTATGGCGACGCCGGGCTCCGGCAGTGGGGTACGTCCGGGCAGACCAATTACAGCGAGCATGTGAACATCTGGCGCGATTCGTGGAGCAACCATGCGGCATCGGTGATGTTCAAGGGCGGCTACAAGGGGGTCGATGGCCACGAGAATCTCGACGGCGGCACGTTCCTCTTCGATGCGTTCGGCCAGCGGTGGGCCACGGATCTCGG
>JAIXPT010000056.1 GCA_027486095.1 Planctomycetaceae bacterium
GGTTTGCCGCGGCCGATGAAAAGCTCCGCGTGATTCTGCCGGAGCTCGTGAGCCGCCTCGACGCAGCGGCTGCCGGCGACCCCGCGCTCGCGAAGCGGATCGAAGAGGCGGCCGGCTTAGTGGCGGGCACACCCGCATTCGTGGATCTCGTGGGGCGATTTCGGCTGCAATCGCGGGCGGCGGATCTCGTGACGCTCGCCCGCGATCCCGCCACGTCTGAACAGATCGCATCCTCGGCCGTGCGGACGGCGCTCGGCATCGGCGACGGTGGGGCTTTGCGGGCCGCCGTGCTCGATGCCGACCAGCCGACGGGTGCCCGGCTGCTCACCGCGGTCGGCATCGCGGGCACACCGCGGGCGCTCGAGTTGCTCGAGGGCCTGCTGCCCGCGGCCGAAGTGCGGCCTGACATGAAGTCGGCCGCCGTGATGGCACTCGGCCGCTCGCAGCGCGGCGCCGAGCGGCTGGTGGAACTGGCGCGGGCGGGCGTGCTCACGGGCACCCTGCCGCAGGCCGCCGCCGCGGCGATCGCGCTCGGCTCGTGGCCGCAGGTGAAGGAGGCGGCCAAGGGCGTGCTGCCGATGCCGCAGCCGAAGGGGGGCGGCAGCCTGCCGAGCATCGACACGCTCGCCAAGCGCGGTGGCGGCGATGCCACGCGAGGCAAGGTGGTGTTCGCCGGCGCAGGCACATGTGCGAAATGCCATGTCGTGGGCGGCGAAGGGAAGGCCGTGGGGCCGAATCTTTCCGGGATCGGCGCGAAGCTCTCACGCATCGCGATGTACGAGGCGATCCTCGCCCCCTCGGCGGCGATCAGCCACAACTACGAGACCTATACGGCTGTGCTTGAAGATGGCCGCAGCGTGACCGGGCTGCTCGTCTCGCAGTCGCCGACGGAAGTGGTGATCCGCGGCGCCGACGGCATCGACACGACGACGCCCGCCAACGAGATCGACGAGCTCGTGAAACAGCCCGTCTCGCTGATGCCGGCCGATCTGGCCGCCACGCTCTCGGTGCAGGAGCTCGTCGATCTCGTGGCGTGGCTCGAAACGCAGAAGGCCCCGTAGCGCCCCACGCTGGCGATGCGGATCGCTCGATCCGCACCGGCTGTCAGCCCACGTGCCCGAGGCCGAGCGATTTTTCCCAGCGGTCGAGCACGACTTTCCTGAGCCGCGCGAGCGCGGGGTCGGCGAGCGCCGGATCGCGGGCGAAGAGCTCGAGACCGTCGCGCCGGGCTTCGGCCACGATGTCGGGGTGCTCGATCAGATCCGCCAGATAGAGATCGAGCCGGCCGCTCTGTTTCGCACCCACGAGCTCACCCGGGCCACGGAGCGCGAAATCCTGATTCGCGAGCTCGAAGCCGTCTGTGGAGGCGACGAAGGCGTCGATGCGTGGGTGCGGCGCGTCGCCGGCCGGTGTCACGGCCCCGCAGATGCCCGCCACCGCCCCCCGGGCCACCCGGCCCCGGAGCTGGTGCAGTTGCGACAATCCGAAAGTCTCCGCATCGAGGATCGTCATCAGCGTGGCATTCGGCACGTCGATGCCCACCTCGATCACGCTCGTGCACACGAGCACGTCGAGCTTGCGGGCACGAAAGTCGTCCATGATCGCCTGCTTCTCGGCCGGCTTGAGCCGCCCGTGCACGAGCGAGAGCCGAAAGGCGTCGAGCGGGCCGTTGGTGAGCTCCTCGAAGGCCGATGCCACCGTGGCCAGCCCGCGCTTCGAGTCGTCCACCGCCGGCACGACCACATAGCCCTGCCGTCCCTCCCGCAGTTTCACGCGAAAGTGCTCCCACCATGAGTCTTCCTGATCGGGGAGCACGCGATAGGTGCGCACCGGCTGGCGGCCCGCCGGCCCCTGCCGGATCGTCGATAGATCGAGATCGCCATACACGGCATGGGCGATCGTGCGCGGAATCGGCGTGGCCGTCATCACGAGCACGTGCGGCTCCGCCTGCCCCTCCTGGAGCGTTGCCCGCTGCACCACGCCGAATCGATGCTGCTCGTCGATCACCACGAGCCCCAGGCTTTTGAACGGCACCGCCCCGCTCACGAGCGCCTGCGTGCCGATCACGATCTGCGATTCGCCCGCCGCGATCCGCTCGAGCGCGGCCCGCCGCTGGGCTTGCGTCTGCCCCCCCACGAGCAGCTCGACATTCGCCCGCTGGCCGGCGAGCAGCGTCTCGAGCGTGGCGAAGTGCTGGCGGGCCAGCAGTTCCGTCGGCGCCATGAGCGCCGCCTGATGGCCGCACCCCACGGCCGCGAGCATCGCATACACGGCCACGACCGTCTTGCCGCTGCCCACGTCGCCCTGCAGCAGCCGGTTCATCGGCTCAGGTCTCGCGATGTCGGCCACGATCTCGGCGATCACGGCGTCTTGATCGGGCGTGAGCGCGAAGGGCAGCCGAGTACGAATCCGCCCGTCTAGCCGCGCATCGACCACGAGCGGAGCCGCAGCCTTGCGCCCCTGCTGCTGGGCGCGATGGAGCCGCAGGGCCAGCTGCAGCATGAGCAGCTCCTGATAGATGAAGCGACGGCGGGCGGCATCGCGGTTGTCCGCGCTCGTGGGAAAGTGCACCTCCCGCATCGCCTCGCGAATCGGCATCAGGTGCTTCGCGGCCAGCCACTCCTCGGAGAATGCCTCTTCGAGCATGTCGCCGGCGTGGGTCAGCGCCGCCTGCACGGCCAGCCGCACGTCCGACTGGCGCACGCCCTCGGCCAGCGGGTAGATCGGCAGAAACTCTCCCTGCGTCGTGTCTTCGCCGGCCGCGCACCACCGCACGTCTGGGTGCGTCATCTCCCACGCCCGCCCCGCCCGCTTCGGCGTTCCGGCCAGCACGACCGTCATGCCGGCGACGAACTTCTTCGCCATGAACGGCATGCCGAACCACACGCCGCGCACGCTGCCCCCCTGCCCTTCGACGAGCACGGTGAGCATCGATCGCCCATGTGCCGTCGTCCGCTGCCGCACGTCGGCCACGGTGCCCATGATCGACGCGTGCTCCCCCTCGACGAGCGCAGCGAAGGCATGGGCACCGCTGAAATCCTTGTATTCGCGGGGGAAATACACGAGCGCGTCACGCACCGTCGCAAGCTTGAGCTGCTCGAGCCGCTGCGCCCGCACCGAGCCCACTCCCGGCAGCCGTTCGAGCGGCGTCGTCAGGCTGGGCGGCTGCTGGTCCATGCCGGCAGTGTAGCGGGTGCGCACGGGCAGCCGGGCTGGCTGCGCTTTGTCGATTTGCACGCGTTGGCTTCGGGGTTACCCCGAGCCTCCTATTTCCAGTTGTGGAGGCTTGGGGCTGCCCATGCCCTCGAGCGGGCTGATGGGAGCGAGCGCAGCCATGGATGGCGAAAGCGAAGCGGACACGCAGAGAGCCGAAGCCTGGAGGGCTGAGGCGAACGTCCGGCGAGAGGGTCTGGGCAGTCGCGAGCCGGCGCACCAGCACAGGCAGGACAGGCTGAAGCCTGTCCTACGTGGGCCGTGATTTGTTCTTCTGGAGATACGGCTGATAGGCCGCAACGGCGAGTTCGTCGCAGCGTTCGTTTTCGGGATGGCCGGCGTGGCCGGCGACGTGCGTGAACACGACGTCGTGGAGGGAGGCCAGGCGGTCGAGCTCGCGCCACAGGTCTTCGTTCTTGACGGGCACGAGCTTGCCTTTTTCCTTGCGCTTCCAGCCCTGCTGCTTCCACTTGGGGAGCCACTCGGAGAGGCCCGTGCCCACGTAGACGCTGTCGGTGACGAGCTCCACGCACGTGGGCCGCTTGAGCTGCGCGAGGCCCTGCACGGCCGCCGTGAGCTCCATGCGGTTGTTCGTGGTGTCGGCCTCCGAGCCCGAGGCCTCCGCTTCGCGGCCGGTCTCGGGATGCCGGAGAATGTAGGCCCAGCCGCCCGGGCCGGGATTGCCGCTGCACGCCCCGTCCGTAAACAGCACCACCTCGATCGGCTTGCGTTCCTTCGCCATCCAGTCGCTCCTCGTGCAGTGTGTCGATGTCAGGCCGCGGGCTGCGTGGCGGTGGCGAGCGCGGCCGTTTCCATCGGCTGCGCGAGCCCCGGATACATGAGCGGGAGCCGCACCGTGAACTGGCTCCCACGGCCGAGCTGACTCTCCACCACGATATCGCCACCCAGCAGCCGGCAC
>JAIXPT010000431.1 GCA_027486095.1 Planctomycetaceae bacterium
CCCAACGACCGCATCGTCGTGAATCTCGCCCCGGCCGAGATTCCCAAGCAGGCCGCCACGTTCGACCTCCCGATCACGCTCGGCATCCTCGCCGGCAGCGGGCAGTTTTCATCCGAGCGGTTCAACGACTACGCGGTGGTCGGCGAGCTTTCCCTCGAAGGCTTCACGCGGCCCGCCCGCGGCGCCCTCTCGATGGCGATCGCCGCCGCGCGGCAGAAGAAGCTGCGCGGCGTGGTGGTGCCGTCGGCGAGCGCTACGGAGGCGGCCGTCGTCGAAGACGTCGAGATCATTCCCGTCGC
Source organism: Planctomycetaceae bacterium (assembly GCA_027486095.1). GTDB lineage: Bacteria > Planctomycetota > Planctomycetia > Pirellulales > UBA1268 > RGVT01. The sequence goes on from JAIXPT010000431.1 coordinate 300, forward strand.
GACGCTCGCCGAAGCCGTCGGCTTCTTCTCGGGCGACCTGCAGATCGCCCCGACGGCGCCGCGGGTCACCGAGTGGTTCGAGCGGTACGCCCATTACGACATCGACTTCGCCGACGTGCGCGGGCAGGAGGCGGCCAAGCGGGCCATCTGCGTCGCCGCCGCGGGCGGGCACAACGTCGCGATGGTGGGGCCGCCCGGAGGCGGCAAGACGATGCTCGCCAAACGGATTCCCACGATCCTGCCGCCGCTCACGGCTGCCGAATCGATCGAAACGACCCGCATCTACAGCGCTCTGGGGCTCGTGTCGGCGGGGCAGCCGCTCTTGGCCACGCGGCCGTTTCGCGCCCCGCATCACACGATCTCGGAGGCCGGGCTCGTGGGCGGCCGCTCGATTCCGATGCCGGGCGAAATCAGCTTGGCCCACAACGGCGTGTTGTTCCTCGACGAGCTGCCGGAGTTCAACCGGCGCACGCTCGAAGTGCTGCGGCAGCCGCTCGAAGATGGCACCGTGACGATCAGCCGGGCCCGCACGACGACCCGCTTTCCCGCCGATTTCATGCTCGTGGCGGCGTTCAATCCCTGCCCGTGTGGCTACCGTGGCGATCCCCGGCGGCAGTGCCAGTGCACGGCTCCGCAGGTTGAAAAATACATGGGCAAGGTGTCGGGGCCGCTGCTCGATCGGATCGACATCCATCTGGAGGTGCCCGCCGTGCCCTTTCGCGAGCTGGCCTCGTCGCGGGCCGGCACGTCGAGCGGCCAGATGCGGGAGGCCGTGCTCGCGGCCCGCGAGCGGCAGGCCGGGCGGTTTGCCGAGCTGCCTACGCGATCGAATGCCCGGATGACGAGCCGCCAAATCCGCGAATTCTGTCCGCTCGAGCCGGCCGCCATCGATCTTTTGCGCGGGGCCGTCGCCGATCTCGGGCTCTCGGCCCGGGCGCACGACAAGGTGCTGCGGGTGGCCCGCACGATCGCCGATCTCGACGCGACCGACGCGATCGGCTGTGCGCACGTGAGCGAGGCGATCAACTACCGCCTGCTCGACCGTAGCCTCTGGACCTGAGCGGCCAAATTCGGCTCGACCCGGCGGCCCCTGCCATGCGACGATTGGTCGTTGCACTGCGGATCGTGAGCTCGCTCAAAAAGCCCGGAGCGGAAGCGACGGGATCTGCATGACCGCAATCTTCAAATTCTCGATAGTTCACAGATGATCGCGATCGTTCACCCCCCTCGAGACCGCACGGCCGCCCCGCCCACCGCGTGGCCGCGTCGCACCCTGCTCGCTGCGGCTGCGACGCTCGTGGTCGTGGGCATGGCGGCCCTCGCGATCGATCTGCCCGTGGCGGCCTGGTGCAAGGCCGGCCACGTGCCGAAAGAAGTGCTCCGCTTTCTCAATTTTTCGGAAGTTTTCGCCCACACGATGGGCGCGGCCGTGTTGCTCGTGGCGGCGCTCGTGCTCGACCCCGGGCTCGCGTTTCCAGCGCTCCGCTGGCCGGCGATCCGCTGGCCTTCGTTTCAGCCCTCAGCCGCCCGGGAGCGGATGGCCCGCATGATCGGCGCCACGGCCTGCGGGGGGCTGACGGTGGATCTCGTGAAGGCGTGTGTCGATCGAGCGCGGCCCCGGGCCATCGATATCGCCTCGCAAGCTTCGGCGTTTGCCACCTTTGGCGTCGTGCCGGCCGGCGGCAGCCATTCCGACGCCAACAGCTTTCCCTCTGGCCATGCAGCCGTGGCCTGCGGGCTGTGTGCCGCACTTGCCTGGCGCTATCCTCGCGGGCGCTGGCTGTTTCTCACCCTCGCCGTGAGCGCCAGCCTGCAACGCGTGGCCACGTCGGCGCATTATCCAAGCGACGTGTGTCTCGGCGCCGCGCTCGGCCTCGCCGGGGCGGCGATTTTTCTCACCGACCCTCCGCCCCGCTCCGCCACGGCCTGACCTACCCGGAAGGCGGTATGGCCCGGCTCCGGCAATTTTTGGCACCGCCGGCACATTCTTGATACGATTGGAGTTCCTGCAACCGGGCTGCAAGACGCCCCCTAGCCAGCAGTCATTCGCCCTTCTTCGGACCGTCGTATGCCCGCCCAGAAACGCACCAAAAAAGTCACCAAGGCCGTCGAGCCGACGGAAAATTCGCCGCTGCCTGTCGCCACCGCTGCCTCCGCCACGAACGCCGGCGGGAAGCGAGTGTTGCTGGTCGACGACGACGTCGAGATCGTCGAGTCGATGCGAACCGTCCTCGAATCCAAGGGCTACGAGATTCTCGTAGCCCGCGACGGCAACCAGGGGCTCGTGCTCGCCGAGCAGGAAAACCCCGATCTCGTGGTGCTCGACATGATGATGCCGAAGCGGAGCGGCTTTCTGGTGCTCGAACGGCTGCGGCGCAGCCGGCCGGTGCCTCTGCGCGTGATCATGATCACGGCCAACGAGGGGAGCCGCCACAAAGCGTATGCGGAAATGCTGGGTGTAGACGACTACATCCGCAAGCCGTTCGCCATGGACAGGCTTTTGGATAGCGTGCAGCGGCTGCTCTCCTGAGCGGCGCCACCTGCTCGATCACGCGATCGTTCCGTGGCCGCCGCCATCGCAATCTGGGCAAGCTGCGCGACATCGGCTTGAGATTGACCCATCCCCAGCCGCGGCCTACATTCCGACAGCCCCTTGCTCGCCGCTCGTTTTTGGAGTGATTGCGTGGCTTCCCCGTCGGTTTCGTCGTCGCCCGCCGCCGGTTCGTCGCTGCACGACGACCTGCGCGAGCGCGTCCGCGATGCGACCGACATCGTCGAATTGGTGGGGTCGTACATTGCCCTGAGGCGCGCTGGCAAGGCCATGACGGGCCTCTGCCCCTGGCACGAAGACTCGCGGCCCAGCCTCCAGGTGAATCCGGAGCGGCAGACGTTTCGCTGCTGGGTGTGCAACATCGGCGGCGACGTCTTCACCTTTCTCATGAAGATGGAGAAGCTCGAGTTTCGCGAGGCGCTCGAACAGCTGGCCGATCGGGCGGGCATCGCGATCACGCGCGGCCGCGGCGGCCTTTCGCCCGACGACAAAGCGGCGCTTTTCAAGGCGCTGGCCTGGGCGGCCGACCGCTTCGCCGCCTGCCTGGCCGGCGGCCCCGAAGCTCGGGCCGCCCGCGACTACCTGGCCGGCCGCGGCCTCACGGCCGACACGATCTCGCGCTTCAGCCTCGGCTTCGCGCCGCCGGCCTGGGATTGGCTGCTCGGCCAGGCATCGGCGGCGGGCATCGCCTCGGCCCACCTCGCGAAGGTGGGCCTGGCCGTCGAGCGGCAGAATGGCTCGGGCCACTACGACCGGTTTCGCGACCGCGTGATCTTTCCGATCCGCGACCCACTCGGGCGGTGTGTGGCCTTCGGCGGCCGCGTGTTGCCCGGAGCGGCCCCGGACTCCGCGAAATACATCAACTCCCCCGAGACGCCGGTCTTTTCCAAGAGCTCGATGCTCTACGGCCTCGACACCGCCCGCGAGGCGATGGCGGCCTCCCGGCGGGCGGTGGTGGTCGAGGGCTATACCGACTGCCTGGCGGCGCGGCAGGCGGGCATCGACGACGTCGTGGCCGTGCTCGGCACGGCGCTCGGCGAACGGCACGCCAAGCTGCTGCGGCGGCATGCCGACCAGATCGTGCTCGTGCTCGACGGCGACGACGCGGGGCGCCGCCGGGCCGACGAAATTCTCGACGTGATTCTGGCCGAGCCGATCGACGTGAGGATCGCCCGGCTCCCGGCGGGCGTCGATCCCTGCGAATTCATTCTCGAGCACGGCAAAGACGCCTTCGAATCCCTGCTCGCAGCCGCCGTCGATCCGCTCGAATATCGGATGGACGAGGCCGTCGCGAAGCTCGCCGGCCGCGACGGCGACGACGCCGTGCTGGCAGCGGTCGAGAGCGTGCTCAAGCCGCTGGCGGCGGTGTCGGAGCGATCGCCCTTGAGCCCTTCGCAGCGGCAGCTCCGCGAAGATCAGGTGCTCGGCCGCCTGTCGCGCCGCTTCGGTCTCTCGCGCGAGGCGCTCAAAAATCGCTTGCATGACCTGCGCACTCAGCGGCGCCCTGCCACGAGCCCGTCGGCGGCCGCCCTGCCCGCGCCCGTCGCCGTCGGGCGGCTGCCCGCGTGGGATCGCGAGGTCATCGAGGTGCTCGTGGGCCAGCCCGACAGCGTGGGGCTCGTGGTGCGGGAGGTGCAGGCGGCCGACCTGGAGAGCTCCGCCGGCCGGGCGGTGCTCGAAGCCGCCCGCCATCTCCACGACGCCGGGAAGCCCGTCGCCTTGGCCGGGCTGCTGCTGGTGATCGCCGATCCCGCCTTGCAGAGCCTGCTCGTCGCCGTCGATGAAGCCACCGCCGGCCGCGGAGCCGTCGATCCGGCGGAGCGGCTCACTCATCTCGAAGACGCGTTGCGACGCCGCTCGGCCCAGCGGCAGGCGCACGCCAGCGTGCTCGCTCTGAAATCCTCCCGGCTGGATCCCGGCTCGGAGGCGGTTTTATTGGAACGGCTCGTCGCGCAGCGGCGGGCCGCCCAGGGCATGTCCGATCCCAAGGATGGGTGAGGGTGCCCGCCTCGTCGCTGCAATCGGCCCGCCGCGGACTTCACCACGGCAGCCGGGGGGCGGTGCGCGAGTGACGGTACGATGGTGAAGGAGACAATCGATGAGCATGACCAACAGGATCGCAGCCCCGGCCCGGCCAGCCTCGCAGACGGCGTCGCACGGCGACCACGAACTCGAGGCCTTGATTTCCACCGGCCTCTCCCAGGGCTACCTGACGTTCGATCAGGTCAATGCGTTCCTGCCCGACGAGGCGGTCGACCCCGAGAAGATCGACGCGCTCCTGGTCGCGCTCGAAGAGAAAGGGATCGATCTCGTCGATACACCGCCCGCCCCCCAAGCCATCGCAGAGCAACTCGCCACTGCCGACCAGCCGGCCGGCAAAGCGCGGGCGGCGGCCAAGCCGCGCCGTGACGAGGCGATCACCACCGCGCCCTCGAACGCGGCCAACGACCCGATCCGGATGTACCTGGCCCAGATGGCGGAGATTCCGCTGCTCACCAGGCATGAGGAGATCTCGCTCGCCAAGCGGATCGAAGTCACCCGCAAGCGCTTTCGCCGGGCGATCCTCGGCTGCAGCTATTCGATGCATGCCACCGTGGACACGCTGAAGCGTGTGCACGAGGGATCGCTGCCCTTCGACCGCACGATCAAGGTGTCGCTCACCGAGCGGCTCACGAAAGAGCAGATTCTGGCGCGGATGCCGCACAACCTCGCCACGCTCGAGCATCTGCTGTCGCAGAGCAAGGCAGACTTCCGCCTTTTGATCAGCAAGCGCACGCTCCCCGCCGACGCGGCCGCCGCCCGCATCCGATTCCGCCGCATGCGGGCCAAGTCGCTCACGCTCGTCGAAGAGCTGAGCCTGCGCACCCGCCGCGTGCAGCCGCTGATGAAGCTGCTGCGCGGGATGTCGTCGCGGATGGATCGGCTCCAGCAGGAGCTGCGGGTGATGGCCCACGGCGAGGGCTCTCGCGACGACCGAGCCGACCTGCGCAAGGAGCTCCGCGATCTCATGCTCTCCACGCTGGAGAGCCCCCGCTCGCTCCGCAAGCGCGTGGGCATGCTCGACAAGCTCCAGGAGGAATACGAGGTCGCCAAGCGCAACCTCTCGGCTGCCAACCTCCGGCTCGTGGTGTCGATCGCGAAAAAATACCGCAATCGCGGCCTCTCCTTCCTCGACCTCATCCAGGAAGGCAACACCGGCCTGATGCGGGCCGTTGACAAGTACGAGTATCGCCGAGGCTTCAAGTTCTCGACCTACGCCACCTGGTGGATCCGGCAGGCGATCACCCGCGCGATCGCCGACCAGTCGCGCACGATTCGCATTCCGGTGCACATGATCGACGTGCTTTCGAAGCTGCGAACCACGGCCAAGAAGCTGCTCCACGAATTCGGCCGCGAGCCGACCGTCGAGGAGATCGCCCAGGCCGCCGACGTGGGCCTCGAGGAGGCCCGCCGCGTGATCGACATGGGGCGGCAGCC
>JAIXPT010000188.1 GCA_027486095.1 Planctomycetaceae bacterium
CGGGGAGCCCGAAGCCTCCTCAACTGGAAACGGGAGGCTTCGGGGGAGTCGGCGAACGCTTCCCGAACGAGGGCCGCCGCGGCCTGAGTGAGGAGACTTTTGCCGCTCCCCCGGAGCCGGTTTGGACGCGTCGAGGCATGCAAGGCTTGGGTAATCCCGAGCCGGCGCGCATTGAGAAGCGACAGGCTGAAGCCTGTCCTACGTGCTCTAGCGCTTGCGGGCCTGGCGCTTCTTGCGGGCTGCCGTGGCGGCGTCGTCTTTCGGCTTGCCGTTCCCGAAGAAGGGCACGTCGATCGTGCGCGGGGCCGGGCTGTCGCCGGCGCCGGCGCCGGCCAGCGCCGCAGCCGGTGTCGCCGTCGGCAGGAGGAGCCGCTCCGCGATGCCCCACAGACTCGAGGCGATGAAGTAGAGGCAGAGGCCGCACGGCACCTTGAAGAACATCAGCGCCATGAAAAACATCATGTACTTCATCACCTGCTGCTGCATCTGGGCCTGCTCGTCCATCGCGGGCGGCATGAAGAGCTTCTGCTGCCAGAGGAAGAGGCCGATCGTGGCCAGTGGAAAGAGATTGAGAAACGGCCCCAGCCAGCCCTCGGGCGCGGTGAGAAACGGCGGCAGCACCTGCGACCAGTCCCAGAACATGTCGGGCGCCGCGAGATTCGAGCACCAGCGGATGGCCGAGCTGAAGAGCGGCGCCTGCCGCAGCTCGACGTCGGTGGCGAGCGAACGATAGAGCCCCATGAAGATCGGGATCTGGATGAACACGAGCAGACAGCCGCCCATCGGGTTGTAGTCATGCTTGCGCCACAACTCCTGCGTGGCCTGGGTGCGCTTCTGGGGATCATTCTTGTATTTCTCGGTGATCGCCTTCATCTCGGGCTGCAGGGCCTGCATCTTCTGCGACGAGAGCGCCTGCTTGCGGCTGATCGGAAACATCGCGCCCCGCACGATCACCGTGAGCAGGAGGATCGCGAGCCCGTAGTTGCCGATGACGGCGTGGATCGCATGCAGAATCGCGATCATCGGCCGGGCCACCCAGCCGAACCAGCCGTAGTAGACGAGGTCGTCCATCCGGGCACCCTCGGCGCCGAATTCCGCCAGCAGCTCGGGCCGTTTCGGGCCGGCGAAGATGCCGTAGCGATGCACGACGGGCGTGTCGGCCGGCAGCGTCAGCTCCCGCGAGACGAGCCGGCAGGTGACGTCCACGAGCTTGCGCGTGGCGGCCGGCGGCACGTCGCCCACCACGAGCGGCCGCACTTCCTGGAGCACGGGCGCTTCGGGCCCAGCGGTCGCCGGGATGAGGGCCGCCGCGAAGTAGAGCGCATCGACGCCGGCGAACGAAAGCGGCTTGCCGTCGCGGACAGCCGTGGCAGGGTGGTCGAGCGCGGCGTCGGCGATCTTGAGCCCGCTCACGAGTGTGCTCTGTTCCCCGGCAAACCGCATCGCCACGTCGCGCACGCCGAGCGAACCCCAGTCGCGGGCCACGCGGGCCGTATACCACCAGCCCTCGGTCGGCAGCCCGGTGGGGCCGTCGAGAGCGTAGGTGACGATCGATTCGCCGCCTTTCGAGAGCAGCTCGACGGCGAGTTCGAGCCGCTCGCCCCGCCCGCCCGGCTCCGCGACGAGCCGATATTCCTTGGCCACCACGAGCCCGCCGGGCAGTTGCGTGGTAAACCGCGCCCGCGAGGCGTCGCTCGCAGGGTCGAGCTCCCAATCGCGATCGGCCAGCTCGAGCCCAGGAATCTCGGCGAGCGGTTCGCGGCGCCGCTTGCCATCCCGAGATTCGAGCGAGAGGCGAAACGAAAGCGGGTCGTGCGGCAGGCCGTCGGGATCCGCGACCGGCGCCGTTTTGTACTCGGGCCGCACCACTTCCAGTGGCCGGCGGGCTAGCACAGCCTCGACGGTGCGCGGCACGCCGCCGCGCGTGATTTCGATCGCCACCTGTCGGCCGGGCTTCGTGCCCCGGAGCGCCTTCGCGAGCGCTGCCGGGTCGGGCGTGGCGTCACCATTGGCCGCCGTGATCACGTCGCCCGGCTCGATGCCGGCGGCCCGGGCGGGCGTGCCCGCCCCGACGACTCCCACGCGGCAGCCGCCCTCGGCCTCGGCGACGGCGAGATGCCCAAGATAGCCCGACCAGTCGTCCTGGTCGTGAAACCGGCGGCCGGCGAGCTCGATCCGTTCGACGGCTGCGCCGCGGCTGGTGAGCGTGACGAGCATCTGCGCGGGGGCGTCGGGGTCGAGCGAGCCGAGCGTGCGCCGGGCCCGCGCCGCGGCGGGGCCGGCGGTGGGCGTGGCGGTGTCTGGCAGGGCGCGTGCATCGGTGCTCGCGGCCTCGGCCGCACGCCGAACATCCTGCGCATCGAGCGCGGCATCGGAAGGCAGGGCCGCCGCCCCTTCGACCGGCTTCACGGGTGGCTTCCTGGGAAAGAGCACCGCCTGCAGCGCCTGGCTGCCGAACAGGATGGCGAACGAAATCAGCGCGAACTGGAGATACCGACGTTCCACGAAGCAGGTGTCCTCACGGCGAGACCAAAGAGTTGGGCGAAGGGGCGCGGCGGGCGGAAACCGCCAGTATAGCCGGCCGCGGTGAAAACCTACCGCCCCTGCGTGAGCCGGTCGCCGAGGAAGTTGTCGAGGTCGGCGATCGCGTGAATCTTGCGGCAGGTGACGTCGAAGGGGTAGTCGATCCGCCGAAACCGCACACCACCATCTTCGAGGATCGCGTAACAGGCCCGCCGATCGCCGTCGCGCGGCTGGCCGACAGACCCCACGTTGACCATCGCCTTGCCGGCCGGCAGTGGCACGCGGCACTCCGCCGCCCCGGCGGGGATGTTCGGCGAGATGAACTCGGGCGCCTCGGTGAACACTCCGGGAATGTGCGTGTGCCCCTGCAGGCAGTAGCGGCCGACGAGTTCGAAGATGTGCTCCATCTTGAGTGGGTTGTAGATGTCCTCGGGAAACACGTATTCATCGAGCGGCCGCCGGGCCGAGCCGTGCACGAAGAGAAACTCGCCGTCGAGATGATTCCGCGGCAGCTCACCGAGGAAGTCGGAGAGCGGGTCGGCGGCATTTCGCGGCAGCCGGTCGTGCTGCTCGAGCTGCGCACGGGTCCAACGGATCGCCTTCTCAGCCCCCACGTTGAATCCGTCGGGGTCGAACAGGGCCCCCTGATCGTGGTTGCCGAGGATCACGACCTCGCATTTCTGCCGCACGAGCTTCGCGCACTCGCACGGATTCGGGCCATAGCCGACGATATCCCCCAGGCAATAGATGGCATCGACCTGCTGCCGACCGATATCTTCGAGCACCGCCTCGAGGGCCTCGAGGTTTCCGTGGATGTCACTGATGATGGCCCGCTTCACTCGTTCGACCTTGCAGCGCTGAATCCGGCTCGGGCTCGGCGGGCCATGTTTCGTGGGGCGAATGGAGATGCTCGAAATCTGACTCTACGGACGCCGGAAACCAGGGTCAAGGATCACCCCTGCCAACCATGAGAACACTCGCCATCGACACCAGCCTCGCCGCCGGCTCCGTGGCCGCGGCTGCCGCGGGCCGCACGAGCGAAATCGAGCTGCCCGTGGCGGGTGAGCACGCGCGTCGCATCGCCACCGCGCTCGACGACGTGGCGCGAGGTCTCGGCTGGAAGGTGGCGGATGTCGAGCTCGTGGGCGTCGTCCGGGGCCCGGGATCGTTCACGGGGCTGCGCGTGGGGCTCGTCACGGCGAAGGCGATCGCGTGGGCGGCCGGCGCCGCGCTCGTCGGCGTGTCGGGGTTCGAGGTCATCGCCCGGCGCACGGCGAGGCTCATGGAGGCGGCGCCCGAGACACTGCATCTTGCCTACGACGCCGGCCGTGGTGAGCTGTTCGTGGCGGAAGCACGGCCGGCGGCTCACGCTCCCGTGGAATTCGGGCTCTCGACGCCGCGCCTCGTCGCAGCCGCTGCCTGGGTCGCAAACCTTCCGCAGGGCGCACTCGTTTCCGGCCCCGGCCTCACGGTGGCGGGCGTCGCGATCGCCGCCCGAGCCGATCTCAGGATCGCCCCTCCCGAAGCCTGGCGGCCCACGGCGAGCGACGCTGCAGACCTGGCGATTCGGCTGCACGCGGCCGGCCGGTCCGATGCGCCGGCGGCGCTCGTGCCCGACTACCTGCGACCCACGTACGCCGACGAGTCGGCCTCCCCGCCGACGTAGGGCGCGAGCCTGTCGGCGAAGGGTGAAACGGGTACGCTTGCCCCACGGTCGCGCGGCAAGCGGACCGACACGATCGATGGCGGCGAAGACCGCTGCACCTCGATGGGGGCACCGGGAAACGCCGAATTCCGCCGACCTCATTGAACATGTCGATGTACGACGCAGCGCGCCGAATGATACGCCATTGGCTTGGCCGCCCCGCCGTGGCGCTGGCGGCAGCCTTTCCGAATCCCCTGACGATCGCATGGATGCGGGCAATCTGTTGGATCCAGTTGACCACCGCCGAGCTCGTTGCCGTGACCGGCGCCATCCGCGCTTGTCCACGTTGCCGATTGCTCGTATTCGGCGTCGGCAACGACAGCCCCTATTGGCTCGCGGTCAACCGTGACGGAACCACGCTCTTCCTCGAGCACGATCTCCCCTGGCGAGAAGCGGTTGCCGCGGAGATCGGCGCCGACCCGATCCTCACCGTGGCCTACGGCAGCCGGCTCGATGAGTGGCCCGAGATGATCGATCAGCCGTCACGACTATCCATGAACCTGCCGCCGGCGGTGCGCGACGCTCGCTGGGACGTCATCGTGGTCGATGCCCCGCCCGGAAGGCAGCCGAGCCACCCCGGCAGGATGCAGAGCATCTATGAGTCCTCCCGCCTCGTTTCTCCAACGGGCCACGTATTCGTCCACGATTGCCACCGTCCGGCCGAGCGAGCCTACACGGACCGTTTTCTCGGCAACAGGATGACCCTGGTGAGCGACAGCCGGCTGCGACACTATCAGTCGCCCACGATGCCTCGGCTGCCGGGGGTGCCGTCCTGAAAGGAGTCCTCCACGAGCGACACGATCCCGCCGTTGGGGATTGCCCGCGCGTCGGACTCGACGAGGTAGCCGACGCCCACACGAGGCAGTGGGCAGTGGTTGATGCGACGGACCACCAGATTCATGTCGGGGTGGCGGCCATGAAACACCCTCACCCTCCCGCTCACCTTGAACGGATACACGAAGCGGCAGTGATACTCCTCCGGAATGATCGCGAATCGCAGGTCGCTGCGGTACAACGCCGACCGAAACGATGGCTGTGAAGGGGCCTGCGGAGTGATGGAACAGTGCTGCTTGTGATACTCGCACCACGTCTTGAAAAAAGCCGATACCCGCGGCGAACGGTCATACACCAACAGCCCCGTGTTCATGCCGGGAAAGCAGTCGGGAACGCCGGCACTGAGAAAGTCGGGGAGCGGAGCGGCGAGCCCCATGTTGGCCAGCCGGTAGGGCGCATGCGGAACGGCCAGATCGAACCTGTCGCAGAGCGTCAGGAGTTCGTCGATGCTCTCGCAGAGCGTGATGTCGGTGTCGAGAAAGAGGGTACGGTCGTAGGGTGCCTCCGCCATCCAGAGTGTCTTGCTCAGCAGTGGATTCCCACCCGCCTGCATCACCCGCACGTCATCGATGGAGTCAGAGCTCCAGTGCCTGTCTGCATAGAGCGTGACCGGCAAGCCCGGCATATGCCGCTTCACGAGTGCCGCCGAAGCACCGGCCTCCCGGCACCATTGTTCCCCGATGGCCACATACAGCGCGCCGACTGTCATGAAATACTCGCCCTTGGTGGCAGAGACAGCAGTGTTGGTCGTCATCGAGACAATAGCGTTGACGTTCCGACACAGCACACGGAACCATGGATCAAGATACTCTTCACGGACAGGCAGAGACATCCATGTGGCGGCCGATCGGGGTGCGCAGCACCTGACGCAGTGCGACGAGTGCGACGATGACGACCAATTCGATCTCGGAGAATCTCCGGATCTGGAACGAGGAGTATCCCTGGCCGGAGGCAGGCGACGAGTGGAAGGGGCAGGCCGACGCGTGTGGCGTTCCCTACATCGAGTGGAAGCAAGCACTCATCGACCGGCTGATCCTGCCGTACGCCAGCCCGGGAAGTGGGATTCTCGAGATCGGGCCCGGGCACGGCCGCTGGACCGAGACCTTGTCCCAGAGGGCGAGCCGTCTCATCCTCGTCGATCTCAGCCCCGCCTGCATCGAGTATTGCCGACAACGACTCGGCGACAGGCCTGATCTGGAGACATTCGTCACGGATGGACGCAGCCTGCCCAAGACCATCGAAGCAGAAATCGACCTCGTCTGGTCTTTCGACAGCTTCGTGCACATCGCCGCTATGGATATCGAGCAGTACCTTGTCGAGATCGATCGCGTGCTCCGCCCCGGCGGGACTGCGGTCATCCACCACTCGAACCGCTGGCATGCCACCCTGTGCCTGGCCGGCTTACGATCCTGGGGGGCGGGCGGAAGGCTCTTGTATCGATGGCTGTCGTTCGGACCGGGTGAACGAAAGGACGGCTGGCGTTCGGCGGTGTCAGCACGATCCTTCCGGGCGATGGCCCGACAGGCAGGACTCGATGTTGTCGAACAGTTTGCCCGCTGGGGAACCGGCAGCCGCTGCGGCGTGCCGCGCCACAACGACCGCGTGACGGTGCTACGCAAGCCGGTTGACGGGCGATGCACGCCGGCCGCCCGTGCCGCGCGTGCGGCTGGCACCCGCAATCCCTGATCACGGTAGTCGCCCGATGAAACACCTCGCCCTGCGAAGTTTCTACATGATCCCCTTCGTCGTACTTCTGTGGTTTGTCGCCAGCTTCAGCGTCAATGTCCCGGTTCACGACCAATGGAGATTGGTGAGTCTGTTCGAAAAACTGGCCGATGGCACGGCGACGTGCGGTGACTTTTGGGCGTTGCACGGCAGCCATCGGATCGTTTTCCCAAAGATGCTGATGTCGGCGTTGGCCTTTTGTTCGCAGTGGAACATCTCGCTCGAACTCGTGGCCAGCATCCTGTTTGCGATCATGACTTTTCTCATGTTGC
>JAIXPT010000363.1 GCA_027486095.1 Planctomycetaceae bacterium
CATCTCACCCAGCCGACCGTCAGCGGGCAGATCCGCGCGCTCGAGCGGGCGCTCAAGACGAGGCTCTTTGCCAGGGCCGGCCGCACGGTCACGCTCACGGAGACCGGCCGCATCGTCTATCGCTATGCCGATGAAATTTTTTCGCTGGGCCGCGAACTGCAAGACGTGTTGCATGACCGGCCTCAAGGCCAGGCCCTGCGGCTCGCCGTCGGCGTGGCCGACACGCTTCCCAAAGTGCTCGTCCACCGGCTGCTCGCACCCGCGCTCGACATCGGCGACGACGTGCGCGTGACTTGCCTCGACGGTGATCCGGAGCGGCTCCTCGCCCAGCTCGCCCTCCACGAGCTCGATCTCGTCGTGAGTGATTTCCCGGCGAGCCCGCGGCCGGGCCTGAAGACATTCACGCATCTGCTCGGCGAATGCGGGGTCACGTTCTGCGCCCGTACCGACCTGGCCCGCCGCATTCGCAAGGGTTTTCCGACGTCTCTTTCCGGCGCTCCGTTTCTTCTGCCCTTCGGCAACACGGCCCTGCGCCGCGCACTCGAGCAGTGGTTCGACGAGCAGGACCTTCACCCGCGCATAACCGGAGAATTCGCCGACAGTGCCCTGCTCAAGTCGTTCGGCGCGGCCGGTGCCGGCGTGTTTGCGGTGCCCTCGGCGGTCGAGGGTGAGGTGCAACGCATGTACGGCGTCGCAGTCGTGGGCCGCGACGAGTCTTTACGCGAACGCTTCTACGCGATCTCGGTGGAGAAGCGGCTCGAGCACCCCGCCGTCGTGGCGATTTCCACGGCGGCCCGCAACAAGCTTTTTCGGACATGACGGGCGGTCCCGCACCCGTGGTTTTCGGGCTGGCGTCGCCGGCGGCCGCCCGGCATCATCCCCGCCCCGCGGCCCGTCCTCCCGGCCGCCGGATGCCTCCATCGCTCAACCGCCCATGGTCACCTCTCCGCCGCTCGGCATCTCGGCGATCGCGGTCCATCAGCCGCCTTGGGAGCTCGGCAACGACTGGTTTGGCGACACGATGCCGCGCAAGTTTGCCCACCACACCGGTATCGAGGCCCGCGGCATCTCGCTCGAAGACGAGGCCACGATGGGCCTGCGGGCGATTCGCCGGCTGCAGCGCGAGACAGGCTGCAATCTCGCCGACTGCCGCGGGCTCGTGTTCGTGTCGCCGGCCTCGATCCCGCCGTCGGTGGCCCGCCGGCATCTCGACCTTGCCACCGTCGCCCGGGAGCGGCCGAGCACCACGGCCCGCCTCGTGGCCCGGGCGCTCGGCATGCACCGCTGCCGCACGGTCGGCATCAATTGGTTCTGCTGCGGCTACAGCCGTGCGCTCGCGCTTGTCAGCCGCCGCCTGGCCCCGCGGCTGGCCCTGCGCCGCGACGAGTTTCTCCTCGTCGTCGTCGCCACCCGCATCAGCCGGATCACCGACTTCGGCTGCCGGCAGACAGGTGGCCTGTTCGGCGACATGGCGTCGGCCACGCTTGTCGCACCGCTCGCGAGCCAGCGGCATCCGGCCCACTTCGAGATCCTGTATGCCGATGCCGAAAAACAGCCGGTCGAGCGGCCGGCCTTTGATTTTCATGTGGCGGCCCGCGTGGGGGTGCCCGCGCCCGACGGCGGCACGATCGTCGCCGATGACCGGCTTGTCTATTCGCTCGACGGCATGGCGATCGCCGAGGCCGCCCCCCGCGCGATGGCGGCGGCCGTCGCCAAGGCCCTGGCCGCCAGGGGCCGCTCGGGCGGCGACGTGAGATTCGTCGTGCCGCACCAGGCCGGATCGGGCATCGTGCGATTCACGAGCATGAAGCTCGAGGAGCAAGGCGTCGGCGGCGAAGTGATCAACGGGCTCACGCGGCGCACCGGCAACGTCAGCGCCTGCTCGATTCCGCATGCACTTCGCGACACCTGGGGCCGGCTCTCGGGCCTCGTCGCCTGCCCGAGCGCCGCCGTCGGCAGCCCCGGCAAGCCCGAGGTGCTGCAGGGGTGCCTTCTGCTCGAATCGACGCCCCACCACACGCGGCAGGGGCGGATCGCCGCCTGAGACGAGCCGGCGTTCCTGGGGTCTTCGAGCGGTCGCTACGCTAGGGCGCCGCCCAGGGCGCTGCCTGCTCCGGGCACCGGGCATTCGAGGAACCCAACACCATGCATCGCCGTCGAATCGTTCTTGTCTCGATCATGCTCGCCGGCGCCGGCGGCTCGCTCTTTGCCGCCGACCATGGGCCCGACCTCCTGCCCACGGTGGGGTCGATCGAGCGGCTCGATCCCCGGCTCGACGCGCTCGTGCCGCCCGGCACGGCGATCGAGGTGCTGGCGATGGGGTTTGCCTGGGCCGAAGGGCCGGTGTGGGTGCCGGACGAGCGGGGCGGCCTGCCGGCCGGCAGCCTGCTCTTCAGCGACATCCCTCACAACCGCGTCCATCGCTGGAATGCGAAGGACGGCGTGAGCGTGTTTCTCGAGCCCGCTGGGTTCACCGGGCCGGCGGCCTACGGGAAGGAACGCGGCAGCAATGGGCTCACGCTCGACCGCGAGGGCCGGCTCATCTCCTGCGAGCACGGCGACCGCCGTGTCAGCCGGCTCGAGCGCGACGGAGGCAAGGTGACGCTCGCCGATCGTTTCGAGGGAAAGCGGTTCAACAGTCCGAACGACGCGGCCGTGCACTCCTCGGGCGCGATCTACTTCACCGATCCACCCTACGGCCTGCCGAAGCAGATGGACGACCCGCGGCGCGAACTCGAGTGGTGCGGCGTCTACCGGGTGGCCCCGGCGGGTGACGTCACGCTGCTTGCGAAGACGATGACCCGGCCCAACGGCCTCGCCTTCTCTCCCGACGAAAAGCTGCTCTACGTCGCCCAGTCCGATCCCCAGGCGCCGCTCTGGAAGGTGTTTCGCGTGGGGCCCGACGGCATGCTCGACGAGGGCCGCACGTTTTTCGATGCCGCGGCGCTCGCCGCCAACCGCAAGGGGATGCCCGACGGCCTGCGGGTCGATCGCGCCGGCAACCTGTTCGCCACGGGCCCCGGTGGCGTGCTCGTGTTCGCCCCTGACGGCACGCACCTCGGCACGCTCTTGACCGGCCAGGCCACGGCGAATTGTACCTTCGACTCGACGGGCACCACGCTCTACATCACTGCTGACTCGCTGCTGTGCCGAGTGCAAATCACGGGCGCGGTGGCCAACTGAACACGCGCAACACGTTGCCATCGGGGTCGTGGACGACGATCTCGCGGAAACCCTCGGGATGCGGCCGTGGCGGGCTGACATCGGCACCGGCCGCCACGAGCCGGCCGTGCACGGCGTCGAGATCCGCCA
>JAIXPT010000022.1 GCA_027486095.1 Planctomycetaceae bacterium
CGTATGTGACCAGCGCAGGCATGGATGCCGGAGCGCAGGCACATCCGAGTGAGCCGTAGCCTGGAGGGCGAAGGCGAACGTCCGGCGAGACGGTACGGGGTAACCCCGAGCCGGCGCGCATCACTGAAGAAGAGACAGGCTGAAGCCTGTCCTACGACAGCGCCGGTCAGCCGCGTTTGGGGGGCGTGAACTTGATTTTCTTGATCAGTTCGACGATCTGGCCGTCCTGCACCTTGCCCGACACCGACGTGATCGCGCGGACGACGTTCACATACTTGAGCCCATAGTCGCAGTCGAGCTCCACTTCTGTGCGCTCGGCGAGCGAGTTGGGGCCCGTGTCGGCCCCGACGAGCGCGACGATGCGTTTGCGCAGTTCCTCGAAGTCGGCCACGGGCTGGCCGTTCATCGTGATGCCCGCGAGCGCTCCGTCGGGGTTGGCGCTGAGCTTCACCCGGATCGGCGGCACCTGCTGGTCGTCGGGAGCGGCGGCTGCGGCCACGCCGAGCGGCATGCGGATGTCGAAATCACCCTCGGGAGAGACGATCTGCAGGGTGCACATGAAGAACGACATCAGCTGAAACACGACGTCGATCATCGGCGTCATGTCGATGGCCACCTTGTCGTTGAGCGATGATTCTCGCTTCGCCATCTGCTCAGCCCTCGTCGTACTGCGCCCGGAGGGCGAACCGCTCGAAGCCCTTCTCCTGGCAGATGCGGATGATGTCCTGCACCTCGCCGGTCTTGGCCCGGCCGTCGGCCCGCACGATCACCGTGGCGGCGCTCGGCTCCTTGCCGGCATCGAGCATCACGCTCTTCTCGCGTTCCAGGTAAGCGCCGATGTCCCGCACGGCCACGAGCTCGCCGGCATAGATGATCGACCCGCTGTTCGTAAGCTGGAGCGTGATCGGGGTCTCCAGGGCGCCTTCCACCGGCTTGGCGAGCTGGCTCAAGGGGAGCTGGATGCGTTCGTCCTGCTCGGCCTCCGAGAAGTTCATCACGAACATGAAGAACGTGATGAGCTGGAAGGTCATGTCGATCATCGGCGTCATGTCGATGTCGGTGCTCGACGGATCGCCACCTCGCTTACGCGCCATGGTCGGCTCACTTCTTGCCCATGTTCTGGAAGCGGCTCATCAGCCGCATGGCCTCGGTATCGACGTCGCCGTTGAGCTTTTGGAGCCAGTTCTTGAAGAGGGCGAAGCAGGCGATGGCCGGGATGGCCAGCCAGAGCCCGATGAGCGTGGTGATGAGGGCCTGCGAGATGCCGATGGCCAGCTCATTGGGCTTCGGGGCCGTGGCCGACTTGGCGATGATCATGAACGCGGCCACCATCCCGTCAACCGTGCCGAGCAGGCCGAACATCGGCGCCAGTGCTCCGATGAGCGACACGTAGCTGATCTTGTGCTCGAGCTTCATCGCCTGCTCGCCTTCCTCGGCCTGCAGGGCCTCGACGGCGGCGCCGTAGCCCGACTGCAGCTTGCCCATGCCGGCCGCGAGCACCTGGCCCAGATATGAGTCGTCGCTCTTGGCGAGCTCGTAGGCCTGCTGATATTCCTTGGCCTCGAGATGCGCCTCGAAGGCCTGGCTGAGCCCCGGCGGCATGAGCACGGCCTTGCGAACCTGCAGGAAACACATCACCAGCAGGGCGACGAGCCCGAACGACAGGGCGAGGAAGACGATCACATACTTGAGGCCCAGGGCGTTGTAGTAGAAGACGAGCATGCTCTCGCCCTCTTCCGCCGACTCCTCTCCGGCGGCGGCCTCCTCGTCTTGGGCGACGGCGACGCCCGGGGCGACGAGGGACGGCCCCACCGCCGCCGTGAGCATCGCCATGGCCAGGAGCATCCCGCCGAAAAGCTCCGACCATCGCTTCCCCGGAAGCCACCCACTCCCGGCCGGATGCCGCTCAACGAGACCTGCCGCCATTGCGATGCTCCTTCGCGAAAAAACTGGAATGTTCGGTCATCGTACGCAAAAGCACGCCGGCCTACAAAACCGACGCGGGAAATAGGGGCCTCAGCCCCCGGCTGATTTCTTGGCCCAAGGGCTCGTGGGGTACGACTCTTGGAGGAGCTTGCGGGCTTCTCGGGCCCGTTCGGTCTGCTTCACCTTGTCCCACAGTTCGGCCAGATTGGCGAGCGCCTCGGCGTGGCCGTCGGGGCTGCCGTTGTAGACGAGATCGACGGTGAGAAACGAGATCAGAGCGTCTTGGTCTTTGTCGCCGGCGGCCCGATACGCGCCGCCCAGCACGTTGTAGGCCCGCCCGAGCAGGTCTTTCTCCTCGGGATCGGCCTGCTTGATGATTCCCTGCACGAGCGCGACAGCCTCCGCATTCTTGCCCGTCTGCGCGAGGCAGCGGGCCTTGCCCAGCTGCGCGCTCCGCTTCTGCTCGGCGCTCGCGTCGTCGGTCGCCTCGATCTTGATCGCGGCCTCGTATTCAGCCATCGCTTCCGGGAACTTCTGCTGCTCGAAGAGCATGCCCGCCTTGGCGGATGCCGCCCGCACTTTCAGCGCTGCCGGCCCCTTCGCAAGGGACGAATAGGCCGCGAGGGCGGCATCCGGCTTGCCGGCCCTGAAGAGCAGATCGCCGAGCAACTGCTGCATGTCGTAAAAATGGTGGCTCTTGGGATGCTTGCCGAGAAATTCACCGACCATGCGGCCCGCATCCTTGGGATCAGCCCCGGCAGCCAGGGCCGCCCGCCCCGCTGCGGCCGCCTTGACGAACTCGACCTCTTCGAGCAACAGCGGCTCGGCGCCGTCGAGTTCGGCAGCCTCGATCTTCGCCACCTCCTCGACGGCATCCGCCGCCCGCCCGCGGATCAAGAGCGAGCGGGCCGCACGCAACGATTGCGGCTCGCCGCCAAACTGCACTTCGCGGATCTGCTCGACGGGGATCTTTCGGGTCTCGCCGTTGCGATCCTCGAGATCGATCGCTTCGGCCGCCGTGGCCACCACCTTGCCGGTGAGGGGGCCGTCAACCGTGAGCACGCGATCAGGTGCCTGGGCCGAGGCCACGGTGCACCAGGCCACGCCCACCATCGCGGCCATGCCGCGGAGGATTCCACGGCCTGTCGCGAGGCCACCGCCAGACCGCGTCGTCGTATCGCTCATGCTTCGAAAGTCCCTGCGTCAGGTGCCCGCGGCAGCCGCTTGCTGCGCCTCGCGAAGTCCGTTCAGGCCGCGGGGCGTCGGGCTGCCCTGGGCCTTCTCGATCTCCTTGAGCAGCTTGTCGAACTGCTTCTCCATCCCCTTGCCGCCCAGTTCGGGGTAGAGCTTGAATGTAATCACGATGTCGTTGAGGGCCATCGTGAGCAACTTCTCACGATCCTGCGTGGCGATCTCGGCCCGTTCGAGCCGGCATTTGGCCACGTTGAGCCGGGCCGTGAAGAATTTTTCTCGGGCCTCGAGAGCCTTCTCGTCGCTGCCTGCGAAGGCCTGGCGGGCCAATTTGTTGGCGATCCCGCCCCAGCCCCAGACCACGCTCGCCGCGTTCTTGCGGCCCACGATCGCCTCCCGCAGATATTGTTCAGCTTTCGCCTTGTCGGCAGATTTTTCTCCGGCCGCCTGCAGCAGCTCGGCAGCCTGGATCTGCGTGTCGAGGGAGTTTTGCCGCTTTGGGTCGGAGAGAATCCAGTCGATCTGCTCCTGTGCCTCGTCCCAGCGGCCGAGCTCGCGGTAGACGTTGGCCACCTTGAGGCGGATGGCCGGCTCGAAGGCGGCGATGTCGGCACCGCCCTTGTCGAGCAGGCGCTTGTAGGTTTCGGCGGCTTTCGCCAGGTAGCCGTCGGCCTTGGCTTTGGGTACCACGGCCCCGGTTCCGGCGCCCGACCCGAGCGACAGATACGTGGTCGCCACCCACATCTGCGACGACACCTTCGGATCCCGCTTGGCGAGACCGTCGAGAAATTTCTCGAAGCCGCCCAGGATCGCCGCCGCCCGGGCAGCCGCGTCTGGCGGTGCCGAGGTGCCGCCGGCACCGAGCGCATCGAGCTGGGCCTGGAGATCCCGGCCCATTGTGAAATACATCCCAGTGAGCTTGGCCGACGCCTCGTCGCCGGCACCCGCCGCCTCCTCGAGTCGATTCATCGCCTCCTGCGCTTTGTCGAGCTGATCGGCCTGGATGAAGTAGCGCAGGGCGACGGTGAGGGTGTTCTCGGCGAGGGGGCCGGTGGTGAACGCCGGATCCTTGCCTGTGACGACCGTCCACGGGCCGTGATCCGGCTGCGTGAGCACCTGCATGGCCAGCTCGCGGTCGCCATCTTCGATCGCCATCTGCACCCGGGCGAGCGCCGCCGCGACCGTCGTCTTCGCGGGAGGCGCGGCAGCGGGGATCGCGGCGAGGCCTTCGTCGATCGCGGCAGCGGCCCGCTTCTTCCAGGCCGTGAGCACGTCGGCGGCGGGGCGAATGCTCTCCTCAAGGGCCCGTTTCTCGAGCACGTCGCGCCAGAGCGCTCCTCCGGCCCGCAGCAACACTTCCGCCCGCCGTGGCGACGCCGCCGGCACCTGGTCGAGAATTTCGAGCAGCCGCTCCGGGTCGCGGGCCTCGGTGGCCGTGGCGATCGCGATCACGGCCGCATCCGCGCTCTCGGCATCCTCCGGCCAGGTTCGCAGGATCAGCCCGGCGACATCGGCACATTGCCGCTTCGCGGCGGCCCGCCATTCGGGCACCCCGTCTTTCGAGAGCTGCTGCAGGCTGGCCATCGCCACCTTCGCGGCCTGGCGACTTCCCTTGGCGTTGGGATAGCGTTCGGCCAGAAATGTCCCCAGCGCCGCCGCATCATGCAGCCGGCGGCCGTCGTAGAGCATGAACGTGAGCATGTAGCGGGCCTGATTCACCGCATCCACGTCGTCGGACGTCGCCAACGGCAGCGCCTTGCGGATGCCGGCGATCACCTTGTCGCGTTCGGGCGTCAAGGCCTGGAGCGCGGCGTCGGCCTCCGCCTTCTTTCCGGCCGCCACGAGCTGCTTGGCCTCCGCCTGCTTCTGCATCAGCGTCGAGAGCGACACCCGCGCGGCGTCCATCGCCGACTCGAACGACGCGGCCATGCCTGCGTCGTCGGGGAGCGACCTGCCGAGTCGCTCGAGCAACGCCCGCGCCTCTTTCGAATAGTCGCGGTTGACCTTCGCCACCTCGAGCCCGAGCTTCTTCGCGTTTTGCAAGAGGGGCCGCCCCTTCGCCTTGTCGGGCTGGGCCTCGGCGATCCGCTCGAACAGCTCGGCCGCCCGATATTTCATCGCCAGCCAGTCGGGGTCGAGCCGTTCGGCCGGAACCGGGGCGAGCACGATCTTCTGCAGCCGCTCGTCGAAGTCTTTGAACTCCTGCGCCGCATAGGCCTTCGTGTCGAGCCAGCACTCGAGCGTCGAAGCCACCGCCTTGGCCCGCAGGCCGGGCACGAAGCCAGCCTCCCCATCGAGCCCACGGACGTCGGAGAGCGTCAGCAGGGCCTGCTCCATCCGCTTCTTCTTTTCCTTCTCGTCTTTTTCGGCCTGGGCGATCGCGGCGTAGTTGCGCCCCTCGTAATACCGGGCGAAGAGCCCGGCCCCCCGGGATCGATATTTGTCGTAGAGCTCCTTGTAGTCGGCCGCCGATTTCTCGAGGGCCGCCTTCCATTCCTTCGAGCCAGTCGGCAACGCCCGCGACTTCTCGTAGTAGGCTCCGCCGACGAGCAGCCTCGTCTGCAACAGCTGGCCGCGCAGGCGATCCTGCCGTTCTTCGAGCTGCTCCATCAGGCGGCCATCGGACGGCTTCCGTGCGGGCTTCTTGCCTTTGCCCGATTCCTCGTCGTCGCCCTTCGCCTTGCCCTGCAGCTCGGCGAGCCTGGCATCGACCTCGCGCAACTCCTTGAGGACGGCATCCTCCGCGTTGGTCACCGTGGCGATCGCTTCGTCTTTCTTGGCCTGCCCCTCGAGGGATTTGATCGCCGCCTCGAAGAATGCCGCCGCCTCCGCGAGCCGCGCCTTCGCGTCTTCGCCAGACCGCTTCGCTTGGTCGATCTTCGCCCGGCCGCGTTCCACGAGCAGATTGCCCTTCTGCGTGAAGGCGGCGATGGCCTGCTCACCGCTCGGCGCGCCGCCGAGAAAACGGTCAATCTCTTTTTCGGCCATGTCGAGAATCTGCGCCCGCTTCGTGCCGTCGGTCTCCAGTCGGCTCGTCGCCACGAGCGCCGTCGCCTTGCGAAAGGCCGCTTCCTTCTGGAGGCCGGGATACGATTCCGCATCCTTCGCCACGCGCTCGAGCACCCACAGCGAGACGTCGGGCATCTGCCGCTCGTCGAGCGCGTCGAGGAGCCGGGTGGTGACGATCTCCTGGGTCGCCGTCGCGGTGTTTTCGGCAGCGCGGCCGGCCGCGCCCCACATGCTCGAGAGCAGCGTGGCTACGGCAGCCACGCGAGCAGTCATCCCGCGCGTCACGACAGGCTCGGTGCTCATGAGTGGATGGATCGTCGAGGAAACCGCCGGAACAGACGTCTGATTGTGCGAATCGACGATCGGGCAGTCAAACCAGGGCCCACGGAGAAGATCAGCGGGGCGGGCTGCCATCGGCCCCCGCGACGTCGTCGAGGACGCCGATCAGCCGTTCGCCCGCGACCGTGACGTCGCCGCGCCGTTGCCAGCCCGATGCCAGCTCCTGCAGGCGCTCGATGGCTCCACGCCGGGGCACCGCGTGGACCGAACGGGCTGCGGTGTCGCCGATTCCAACAGCCAGGAGCAGCTCGCAGGCCCGGGGCGAGGGCACGCCTTCCGGGGCTTCCACCGCACCTCCAGACACCGTGACCACCCGCGGGCTGCCGGCCGGCTCCCGATAGGAGAGCGTGGCGGTCACGCCCGTGATCCGCTCGGCCGGCTGCTCTCGCGGCACCACTTCGTAGACGACCCGCACGGTCTCGCCGCCGGCCACGGCCCGCGAGGCCGCCGCGGACGACCGTGTGCCGAAGGCGGCCAACGACTCGGCGACGTTCTGCCGGTGGCCGACGAGCCGATAGGCCGCGATGGCGCGGGGGTCGAACCGCACCTCGAGCACCACATCCTCGGCTCCGACCTGTGCCCGCCCGGCGATCAGGTCGGCGCATCGCCGCCGCACCATCGTCGGATCGCTGAGCGTCCATCCGGGCACGCCGGCCAAGGCATCGGCATCGGAGCCGTCGGGAATGCCGCTCACGAGCACGAATCGCGGATGCTGCGCGGCGTCGTCCTGCCCTCCGGCCAGGGCCACGCGCCACCGCTGCAGTGCCGCACCCGCCGCGCCGACGCAGCGTTCGGCACGCTCGGCATGCGCCACCACGACGAGCCGCTCGGCACCGCCGGCACTGGCGCCCGGCTCCCGCGCGAGGGCGACCGCCGCGTCGAGATCGGCGCTGCCGAAGGGGGGCTCCTCCTCGAGTTCATCGCACAGCAGGCGGACATCCGGCGCGGTCGCGCGAATGGCCACCCGGCGCGGACGCTGTTCGGCAATGATCACCGTCACCCGATCCGCCGGGCCCAGGCGATCCATGGCCGAGGCGAGCCCGCGGCACGCAGCCTGCCAGAGCGGCAAGGCCTCCGGCCCGGCCGAGTGATCGAGCACGACCGTCACATCCACCGGGCCGGACGGCGACGGCTCGATGGCCGGCACGACGGGCACCGCGACGCGGCATTCGACGAGATACGTGGGACGCCCCGGCCGGATCGACCGCACTGCCGCGAGATCGAGCGTTGGCTTTCCACCCCCGGAGGCGGCCGGGGCCGACGACAACGAGGCGATCATGTGCTCCACCCGCAGGCGTTCGATCTCCGTCAGCCGACGGCGGCCCTTGGGCAGCGGCCACACGCGGTCGAAGGAGTCGGTGGCCACGACGAGCGGCGGCCGATCGACGGCGAGGCCAGGGGCGATGGCCGGCTCGATGAACGGGGGCTCGCCGTGCGCCATCTCGAAGGCCAGATCGTAGCCGCGCATCATCGGCACGGCCCGCCGCATTCCCCCCACCGAGTCATCGGGCACGATTCGCATGCCTTCCACTGCGGGGCGGCCTCCGTCGCCAGCCAGTGGGGCCGTGCGGATGAGCGGCGGCGCGTCGCGGCGAGCACCTTCCCCGACGACGACCGCCTCTGTCCGCCGCCCGGCCACCGGCGGAGCCGGTCGAGCGATCGCATCCTGCGGAACCGGAAGGGCACCCTCGCGCCGCGCCGCGGCACGCCTGGCCCCTGGCTGACCACCGGCGGCGTCAGCCGGACGCCCGGCCGGCGCGGCCTGGTGCCTGACCATCTGCCGCCCCGCCGAGGCCCGCGTCGTGGTGTCGGTGATCCAGAGCCCGGCCCCGACCATCGCGGCGACGAATCCCAGCGAACAGGCGACTGCCAGGCCGTCGCGGGCAAGCCCGCGCCACCACCGCCGGCCCGCCGCCCGCCGCGCCGGTGGAGCCGAGGGGCCTGCGAGGGCCGGCGTGAACGCGACGGTCGCTGGCGGCCTCAGCCGGCCGGCCAATCCGGGTGGCAGCACGACGTCGCCGAGCATCCTGTCGAGTGCGTCGTCGGCGAAGAGCCGCTCGGGCCGCATCCGCTCACCGAGCGCGGCCGGCACGGCCACGGCGCGCAGCGCCGCGTCCAGGCGTGAATCTGCGAGTGCATCCGCCGCTTTGTCGCCGGGCATCATCGTGTCATCCTTTCGCGACGGCCGAAGGGCCGCCCGGCTGACCCGCAGATTCGGCCACCAGCCACTCGCGAAGCCGAGTGCGCGCCCGGCTGACGCGCGACAGCACGGTGCCGAGCGGGATGCCCTGGAGCTCGGCTGCCTCGCGGTGCGTCAGTTCCCCGACGACCACGAGCACGAGCGTCTCGCGGAGTTCGACGGGCAGGGCCCCGAGCGCCTGTTGCATCCGCGCCGAGAGTTCGTGGGCAAACGGTTCGGGCTCCGGCGGGGCCACGAGCCGCGCCGACTCGTCGCCGAGCGCCGGCTGATTCGCGCCATGCTTCCGCCAGTGGTCGGCGACACGGCGGCGCAGAATGCCGAGCAGCCAGGCCCGCTCGCTGCGGCCCGGGTCGTAGAGATGCCGGCTCGTCCACGCCGAGCGAAACGTCTCCTGGAGCACGTCCTCCGCATCGTGCACGCCGCCGAGCATGCGATAGGCGACACGATAGAGGGCGGGCACGTGATCGCGCGTCCATTGTTCGAATTGCGACGCAGCGTCGTCGCCAGGCGGAGCAGGGGGGAGAGTGTCGTGAGGCATCGGGCGGCCGCCTGTCCTCCCTGTCTGTTCGCTTCTCGGCCCGCCGGCTATTCCTCGCGCATCCCGCCGGCGGGATGCAGCCTACCGGCCGGTCCCCCGGGCGGCCCGCGATCCGGCCGCCGACACCGCCAGCCAGTTGGGCACCTGGCCCGCCGCCGGCAGCTTCACCACCTTCGCCGACCGGATGCCCGGGCAGGCGAGCACCGCGGCGATCGCCTCGGCCGAAGGCTCCTGGTCGAGATTCAAGACGCCGATCGCGTCGCCCCCGGGCGTCGTCCGGCCCACGGTCATCTGGCCGATATTCACGCCCATGGTGCCGAAGGCCGTGCCCACCCGGCCGATGATGCCGGGCACGTCTTGATGGGTGAACACGAGCAGGATGCCGTCGAGATAGGCCTCGAGCCGGTGGCCCTCGAGCTGCACGAGCCTGGGCATCGCATGGCCGAACAGCGTGCCGGCCGCCCGGTGCACCTGCTCGCCGGCGACGAGGTCCACGGCCACCACCGAGCTGAACGCCCCAGGATCGGTGCGGCTCTGCTCGACGAGGTCGATGCCCCGCTCGCGCAGCAGCATCTCGGCATTCACGATGTTGACGTCGTCGAAGGCCGTCTCGAGCAGGCCGGCCGCGAAGGCCGCCGTCACGAGCTTCGTGTTGCGGCCGGCGATTTCGCCCCGATAGGCGATCGAGCACGACCGCGGCTGGGCTTCGTCGAGCTGCGAGAGCAGAAGCCCGAGCCGCCAGGCCAGGTCGAGAAACCCGCGCACGCCCTCCAGCACGGCGGGATCCACGGCGCTCGAATTGACGGAGTGCCGGATCGTGCCGGTGGAGAAGAAATCGACGAGCAGCCCGACACCCTCCACGGCCACCTGCGACTGCGCCTCTTCGGTGCTCGCGCCCAGGTGGGGCGTGACGAGCACGTTCGGCAGCCCGAATAGCGGGCTTTCCGTGCAGGGCTCCTTCTCGAACACGTCGAGCGCCACGCCGCCGATGATGCCGCTCTGGAGCCCCTCCACGAGCGCCTGCTCATCGTAGATGCCGCCGCGGGCACAATTCACCAGCCGTACGCCGCGCTTGAGGAGGGCGAGCTCGGGCCGGCCGACGAGATGCCGCGTCTCGTCGGTAAGCGGCGTATGGACCGTCAGATAATCGACTTCGGGCAGCATGCCGCGAACCGTCTCGACAAGCTCGATGCCCAGCTCCGTGGCCCGCTCCGGCGAGAGGAAGGGATCGTAGCCGATCACCCGCATGTCGAAGGCCCGCGCCCGCTTCGCGACAGCCTGCCCGATCCGGCCGAGCCCCACGATGCCGAGCGTCTTGCCAGCGAGCTGCACGCCCATGAACTTGTTGCGATCCCAGCGGTGGTCGCGGAGGCTGGCGTCGGCGGCAGCCACGTTTCGCGAGAGGGCGAGGATCAGGGCGAAGGCGTGCTCCGCGGTGCTCACGGTGTTGCCCGCGGGCGTGTTCATCACGACGACGCCCTGCCGCGTGGCGGCATCCTTGTCGATGTTGTCGGTGCCCACGCCCGCCCGCACGATCGCCTTCAAGCGATGATTGCCGGCGAGCGCGTCGGCGGTGATCTTCACGCCGCTGCGGCAGATCGCGCCGTCGTGCCTGGCGAGCGCCTGGCGGAGGGCGTCGCCCGAGAGCCCCGTCACCACTTCATAGGTGATGCCGGAGGCGGCCGCCGCATCGAGCATGGCGATGCCGTCGGGGCTGAGCGTATCGAGCACGATGATCGAGGGCATGAAGATCCTTTCCGGGATGTCTCCCGTCGGCGGCAGGGCATCAGGCCCGGCGGGAGGTCTGAAACTCGAGCATGTAGTCGCGGAGCGCCTTGACGCCCTCGACGGGCATCGCGTTGTAGATGCTGGCCCGGATTCCTCCCACCGAGCGGTGCCCCTTGAGATCGACGAGGCCCCGCGCGCCGGCCCCCTTCACGAACTCCTTCTCGGCGGCTTCGTCCGGCAGGCGAAACGTCACGTTCATGTCGGAGCGGCAGTCGGGCCGGGCATGCCCCGCGTAAAATCCGCCCGAGGCGTCGAGCACGTCGTAGATCAGCTTCGCCTTGGCGCGGTTGTGCCGGGCCATGTTCTCGAGCCCGCCCACCGAGTCGCGGATCCACCGGCACACGAGCCCGAGGATGTAGACGGCGAACACCGGGGGCGTGTTCGGCCGGGAGCCGTTCTTCACGTGCGTGCGGTAATCGAGCATCGTGGGCAACTCGTCGCGAGACCGTTCGAGCAGGTCCTTGCGGATGATCACGGCCGTGACTCCGGCGATGCCCGCGTTCTTCTGCGCGCAGGCATAGATCAGCCCATACTTCGCGACATCGATGGGCCGCGAGAGAAAGTCGCTGGAGCAATCGCACACGAGGGGTGCGCCGCCGACATCGGGATCGTGCTTCCACTGCACGCCCTGGATCGTCTCATTGCTGGTGACATGCACGTAGGCCGGCGCGGAAGACAAGCGAATCTCGTCGGCGTTGGGCAGCCGGTCGTAGTTGGTCGCGGGGCAGTCCCAGGCCACGTGCACCTGACCCTCGCGCCGCGCCTCCTTGATGGCCGTGGCACCCCAGGTGCCGGTCACGACGTAATCGGCGGCCCCGGCCTGCCCACGGAGCAGGTTCATCGGCACCATCGAAAACTGCAGGCTCGCGCCCCCCTGCAGAAACACCACCTCGTGGGAATCACCGATGCCGAGCAGGCCTTTGAGATCGGCGAGCGTCTCCTCGAGAATCTTGTCGAACGCCGGGCTGCGATGGCTGATCTCGAGCACCGAGATGCCCACGCCAGGAAGCGCAAGCAGTTCATCGCGGGCCCGCTCCAGCACCTCCAGCGGCAGGACGGCCGGCCCCGGAGAAAAGTTGAACACCCGCTCACCGACCGACACGAGACTGCGATCCGTCACAGGCAAGACTCCAGGGATGCCGACAGGCGATGGGCCGGCCGGCGGAATCCCCGCCTCGTGCGGCGGTCACCGGTCGGCGACCCCGGGCAGAATAGGAGGCCCCGGCACGACGGTCAACGGGCCAGCGTTCCGGTCGCAGGCGTCGATCCGTTCAGGGAGGCGACCTTGGCGGCCACCGTCGGCTGCCGGCCGTCCACGGCGAGCGCTCGGGAGTAGTTTTGCAGCGCCTGCGTGGGATCGCCCGAGGCCTCGCGCAGCTGCCCCAGGGCCACGAGCGCCCGGGTGTTGTTGGGGTCGATCGCCAGGGCGTCGATGAGATGATTCTCCGCCTGCCGCGTATCGCCATGCTCCTGGCAGAGCCGCGCCAATTCGATCTGCGGGCTCGGATTCCCCGGTTCACGGCGGGCCCAGTCCTGAAGCTGTGCCATCGCCTCACTGGTTCGGTTCTCCTCGACGAGCAGCACGGCCAGCGCCCGCTGGCAGGCTTCGTGGTTCGGCGCCCGGGCCAGGCACAGGTGGTAATACTGCTCGGCCGTCTGGAGATCGGCGGGCCGGCCGAACAGCTTGGCTTGCTGATGGTAGGTGGCCCCGAGGTTGTAGAAACAGTCGGGGCTCCCCGGCTGCCGGGCCAGCGCCTGCTGAAAGTGATCGACGGCGCCCTTGTAGTTGCCCTGTTGATAGAGCTTCACACCTTCGGCATTATCGTTGCGCATCAGGCCGCCACAGCCCGTGGCCATGCCGGCGCACAGCACCGCCACCAAGCTCATGCTCGACAAAGGCTTCATGCCCGGGACGGTACCGACGGGCCGACGCCCGAAACAAGGCCAGCCCAGCCTGCGCAGACTTCGCATGACTCGCCGGCTCGGGGTTACCCCGTACCGTCTCGCCGGACGTTCGCCTTCGCCCTCCAGGCTACGGCTCACTCGGACCTGCCTGCGCTCCGGCATCCATGCCTGCGCTGGTCAGCTACGCCGGCTCAACGGTAGGGGTAACCCCGAGCCTCCCGGATTCGTACGCGGTTGGAACTTTCGGCGGAGACGGTCGGTGGGCACGCGCAGAAGAAGGGAGTCCTTGAGGACTATCGGCGCCTGATCAAAACCCACGAGTTGTGTACTCTCAAGACGACCGGATTCGAGCATGCCTACCGCCGGCTCCGAATGCGGGTCATTGCCACCCGCCCTTCGATTCGGTTTTCGGAAATGGAATGCCGCACAGGCAGCGTCAGACGTGAGCGGGGCGGGCGTAGCCCAGCGAACGGACGACTTCGAGGACTTCGCTGCAGGTCGGGAACATTCGGCCGCTCGTGCGCTTGTAGTGGTCGAGGGCCTGCATGAATTCGAGCTCATCGGCGGCGTAGTCGCGCTCGCAGGTGGTCGGATCGATCAGGCGGCGGCGGGCGGATTCGCCGCGGGCAGTCTTCCGCGTGGCACACCGGGGGTTTTTCAGGGTGGCGATCGACATCGGGGCGTTCTCCATGCAAGCGGGGTCGTGCGGCCGGCCAGCCTTCGCGTGGGAAGGTCTGAGGGAACTATGACCGCTCACTCGTGCGCAAGCTTTTCCCGTCCCGAAAAATCTCCGGCTCGCCCGGGTCGTCCGGCCGGCACAACCGGCACCACCGTCCCGCCACGTCTTGGCCGTCACCACCGCAACTCAGCGGTTGTTGAAGAACTTGCGCAGGGCTTCGGCGGCGGCGTCGCGGGAACTGTCGGCCGACTTCTTGGCGGCGGCGGGCAGGATGCCGGGCTTCGACTGCGATTCCTTCACCGCCTCGATGGCCAGGCTGCTGCTCGACTTCGACGAAATGCCCGACTGCGAGGCCCCCGATCCGGCAGCCTCGGTCGGCGGGCTCGCATGGATGTTGCTCGCGTCGATCGCCGCCGCATCGTCCTGGGCCGGTGCACCCGGAACACGCAGCGTCTGGGTCGTGTCGAACATGCCGGCCGGGGCGTCGTCCGCCATCAGCCACTTCGAGACGTCGTCTTCGGCTCCCGCCGCCGCCGGCTTCGCGCACGACACCTTGAGCTCGAGAGCGCCGACGCGCACCACGTCGCCGTCGGCCAGCTTCGTCTTTTCCTTGATCTTCACCCCGTTGACGAACGTGCCATTGCGGCTGCCGAGGTCTTCCGCCCAGACATCGGCCGGGCCGACGTGAATGGCACAGTGGCGGCGGCTCACGTCTTCGCTGAGCGGGCGCACGTCGCA
>JAIXPT010000223.1 GCA_027486095.1 Planctomycetaceae bacterium
ACAAACACTCGAGCACGCCCGATCTCGGCAAGACCGCGCGACTACGAGGCCGACACGTTCACCCGGCGACCTTCCTGGTCGAAGCCGACGACGCCGTCTACGAGGGCGAAGAGCGTGTAGTCGGTGCCCATGCCGACGTTCGAACCGGGCCGAAACTTGGTGCCCACCTGCCGCACGAGGATGTTGCCGGCCCGCACCTGTTCGCCGCCGAATTTCTTGACGCCCCGCCGCTGGGCATTCGAATCGCGTCCGTTGCGGCTGGAACCCTGACCTTTTTTATGTGCCATTTCGCACCTCCGGACGCTGTTTCCCCGCCGTGCCCAGCACGGAGTTATTCGGGAGATTCATCAATTTCGTATCGGAAAACCCAGGCATGGTCAATGCCCTCGTTCACGGCCTTGGCCGTGGCGTAGATCGTCGGCCCCTCGGCCCCCAGAATACCAAGCAAAATTCGCGCCCGCTTGGCGGCCTCGGGCTCCGCCTCCACGGCCTCTTCCAGGGCGTCGAATGCGGCCCGCGGGCCGGCGGCGGCCACCCGGCGCGTGTCGAGCCCGAGGTCGTCGAGCACGACGAGCGCCCGCATCAGCGACAGCTCCTTGGCGAGCGCCTCGAGCCGGTCGGCCGCCGGGCCGAAGAGGGCCGCCGCTTCCGCCCGCCGCGCCGCATTGCTCTCGATCGCATCGACTGCGGCGATCGCCTTCGCGAGGGCCGCGAGCGGGGCCGACGCCAGCTCATCGGGAGCCACGCCCACCCGCGCGAGGGCTGCTCCCCGCTCGGCGGCCCGCGCGTCATCGACAGGGCTCGCGAGGCTGCGCGAAAGATCTTCGATCCACTCGATGCCATGATCGCCGAGCAGGTCGCGCACCACCGCGCCGCGGGCCGTCGGCTCTTTGATGGCCGCCAGCCGCTCGATCACGCGCTCGAGCGGGCCGAGGCTGTGCGGCACGTCGCGATCGATGGCTTCAAACGGCACGGCCGGCACCAGGAGATCACGCCACGCAAGGCCGGCTTGCTCGAGCCCTTCGCGGGCCTTCGCCTTCGTGAGCGCGGGCCGGCCGAGCGCCTCGAGCACCCGCACGCCGATCGCCATCCGTTCGAGGAGGCCGGCGTGCCCCACGCTCACCTCCTCTTCTTCGAACGACACTTCGTCTCCATGCCGCCAGAAATCGAGCCGCAGGCTCTCGAGCGCGTGCTCGGTGCCCACGCCCGGCGGATCGTCGGCCGAGATGCGCATGCCCGGGTCGCTGCGCCACCGCACGGCATTGGTGAGCCCCCGCACGAAGATCGAGAAGAAGTCGATCCGCGGATCGATGTCGGTCCACACGGCCACGCCCCACCGCTCCTCGCCGGGCGCGAGCTCCGTCTCCAGCATGCTCGCGCTGTCATGAAGACGGCCGGGCACCCCTTCGCGTTGCTTGATCGGCTCGATCGCCTCCGGAATCACGCGATCGAGATAGCCTCGGTAGTGAATCGAGCCTTCCGGGTGCGCGAGCCCCTCCACGCTTTCGAGCACGAAGTGCGGGAGAAACCTGACGGGGCCGGCGTAGGATTCGCGGGTGAGCGCGGCGGGATCGGCAGCCGGAGCCGTGGACCGTCGGCCGCCGGTGTTTTTCACCCGATACAAAAGATAGAGCACCCGCTTGCGGCGCATGGTGAGATCGCGGCCGGGGAGATCGATGTCGATGTGCCGCGGCGGCTTGTAGGCAAACTCCAGGCACCACACGTCGCGCGGGTAGACGCGATCTTTGGCCCGCTCCACGAGTGTGCCACCCACCGAATCGCGCGTGGGCGTCCACGCCGCATCGGCCAGGCCCTTGGTGATCTCGAGGATGTCGCCGCGCTGGAGCGTGTCGTCGGTGGAGATATCGGGCGGAATGACGGTGAGCACGCCGGGGGCCAGATCGCGAAAGCCGTCCGGGGCCGCCGCTTCGAGGCGCGCAGCGAAAGCCAGGGCGGCCATGCCGGCCAGAGTCATTCCACACACACGGTGCCACGCTGCCATGCCGGTTTTTCGTCTCCCAAGATGTTTTACGATACGAAAATTAGCCATTTTCCGCGAAATTCGTCACAAAAACCGTAACCTTCCCAGATTTCCTTGCTTTCCCAAGTTGCCCAAAGGAAAATCTCGTCTTCGCGAGACATTTTGGCTGGGAACTGGCCTACGCCTGACCGCCGATCCGAAAGACACTCCGGCGGGCGACCGCCCCCCGACTCCGGCTGACAGCACCAATGCTCGAACCCAACCGCCTCGACCCGCCGCAGCCATTCGCCCTGCCCCGCCCGGCACGCTCGGCCCGGCGGCAGGCGCAGGGCTCGGTGGCGTTTGTCTCGCCCGAGGATTTCGACGGCACGGGAATCCTGGCCGGCTTCGACCCGTGTTCGTCGAGCTATTGGTGGATGCCGGAGCTCCACTCCGGCGAGCCCGCCGATCTGGCCGTGGCGCCCGTGGCGGCGGCCAACGTTCAGGCCGCGCGGCGGACATCGTCGCGCCCACAGGCTGCCGCCTGATCGACCTCCGCGGCAAGCGCGGCGTAGTCTTCGGCCCCGTGCGACTCCGGGGCATACTCGAAGATCGATTGCCCGAAGCTCGGCGCTTCGGCGAGCCGGATATTGCGGCGGATGCGCGTGGCAAACACGCGGGCCGCCGACCAGGCCGGATGACGGTCGCCGCTCGCCTCGAAGAAAGCCTCCACGTCGCGGCCCACTTCCGTGGCCAGCCGGGTGCCCGCCTCGTGCATGCAGAGCGCGACGCCCAGCAGCCGCAATCGCGGGTTCACGTGGTCGGCCACGAGTTCGATCGTTTCCAAGAGCTTGCTCAGGCCATGCAGCGCGAGGAAGTGGGGCTGCAGCGGCAAGAGCACCTCGTCCACGGCCGCCATCGCATTCAGCGAGAGCAGCCCGAGCGAGGGCGGGCAGTCTACGACCATGTAATCGAAGGCATCTGGGGCGGTGCCCTTGCAGCGCGGATCGGCCTCGATGCGGCTCTTGAGGATCGATTCGCGGCCCGCGCGAGTCGCAAGGGCGACCTCGGCCGCCGCAAGATCGATGTGCGACGGCACGACCACGAGATTGTCACCGGCCGGCACAGAGGCTGTTGCCAGCGACTCGTCGCCTGCAAGCACGTCGTAGGCGGAGAGCGGATGCGACCCCGGCACCACGCCCACGTGCAAGGTCGCATGCGCCTGCGGATCGAGATCGACGAGGCACACGCGCCGGCCGGCCCGCGCGAGTGCGACGGCGAGATTCACCGATGTCGTCGTCTTGCCGACGCCGCCCTTGCGGTTTGCCACGGCGATCGCACGCATGCCAAGCCTCGCTCCGGGCCCGGACTCCCCGGGCGATGCGGAGGATAGGCCCGGCCACGCTCGGCCAAAAGCCCGATTTCCCCGGCGGATCAGAGACCTTCGACCCACTTGGCGAGGCCCCGGCCGATGCGGCCGAGCCCCACCCGCCCCGGCCGCCCCACCACCGCCAGGCTCCCACCTTGCGGATCGAGGTCGATCACGAGCGTCACCCGTGCTCCCGGCTCGGCGGGATCGGCAAACACGAACGCATGATCCCAGGCGGCCTCGGGCAGCCGCCGGCCATCGCCCGCCCGCTCCCAGGCGAAGTTGGCGTCCTCCACGAGGCCGCGCCGCAGATGAACAAGCCCCTTCGCCGCCGAGATATCCCGCACCGCCGTGGCCACGAGCCGCCCGGACGCGCCGCCGGGAGCGAGCGTGAGCAGTTCGACGCGGGGCGCGGAGGCCACCAGCCGCGCCGCGGCCGGGCCGTAGAAATCGAGGCAGCGCCGCGTCTGCAATCGCTGATATGCGATGCCCGTGACGGCGGCCGCCAGCCCCAAGAGCACGAGCCCCACCACGAGCGAGCGGCCGCGGGCCGCAGGTGTGCCAACCCCGCTCACAGACGCTGCCATGGCCGTGGTTCCTCGAGAAAGGATGATCGCCGCCGCAGGCCATGTATACTCTGCAAGGCTTGATCTCAGAAAGTGATGCGGAGTGCTGCGGATGCCGAACGCTCTCGACCCCTACCGTGAAGCCCTGGTCGTCGAACACCACACGATCTGGCCCGACGACTACGACGACTGGACGCGGGCCGACAAAGCCCGCGTGGAGACGCTCTTGCACGCGAGCCCCGCCGACGCTGCGGAGCTCGACTACGTGCGACAGCACACCGGCTTCGCCCGCGTGATCACCGTGACGCCGGCCGACCTCGAGCGCGTGAGCGTCGCCTGACCGTGTCACGCCGCACGATCCGCCTCCGACTCGACGGCGCGGCGGCCGCCGACCGCTCGTATGCAATCGTCATCGGCCGAGGCGTGATCGATGCGCTCGGCAGCAGCTGCGGCGGCGCCGCCGCCCGCCGCGCCGTCGTCGTCGCCGATGCAGCCGTCGCCCCCACGCATGCCGCCCGCGCCGTCGCGAGCCTCACCGGCGCCGGCATCGAAACCACGCTCCTCGTGGTGCCGGCGGGTGAGGCGTCGAAATCGGCCACCCACGCGACCCGTCTCTGGTCCGACTTCGCCCGCCTCGCCGTAGACCGCCACACGCATGTGGTGGCCGTGGGCGGCGGCGTGGTCGGCGATCTCACGGGCTTCGTCGCGGCCACGTTCGCCCGCGGCCTTCCGCTGTGGCAGGTGCCGACGACGCTCGTCGCGCAGGTCGATAGCGCCATCGGCGGCAAGACGGGCATCAATCTCGAGGCGGGCAAGAACCTCGTCGGCGCCTTCTGGCAGCCACGAGGCGTGTTCGCCGATATCGACACGCTCGCCACGCTGCCCGACCGCGAGTTCACGAGCGGTCTGGCCGAGGTGCTCAAATACGGCGTGATTCTCGACGCCGAGTTCTTTGCCTGGCTCGAAGAGCACGCGGCAGCAGTCCGGCGCCGCGAACCGGCCGCCCTGGAGCACATCGTGGAGCGTTCGGCCGCGCTCAAGGCCCACGTCGTCGAGCGCGACGAGCACGAGACGACCGGTCTGCGGGCGATCCTCAACTACGGCCACACCTTCGCCCACGCCTTCGAGACGGCCGCCGGCTACGGCACGCTCCTCCACGGCGAAGCGGTGGCGATCGGCATGGCCGCGGCCGCGCGGCTCGCCGCGGCGCTCGGCCGCGTGGAGCCGGACTTCGTCGCCCGCCAAGACTCGCTCCTGCGGGCGCTCGGCCTGCCCGTGACCGCCGCCCACCTCTCCTGGACGCCGCCCGCAGCCGACGACCTGCTCGCGATCATGGGCCGCGACAAGAAGACGCTCAACGGCCAGCTCCGCTTCGTGCTCCCGACCCGGATCGGCCACGTCGAACTCGTGGACGGCATCGACGCCGCCCTCGTCCGCCGCGTGCTCGAGTCGTAATCGTAGGACAGGCTTCAGCCTGTTACTAATGACTCATGCGCGCCGGCTTCGGGCTCCCCATATCCCATCGCCGGACGTTCGTTTAGTTAAGCGCGCCGGCTCGTGACTGCCCAGACCCTCTCGCTTGACGTTCGCCTCAGCCCTCCAGGCTTCGGCTCTCTGCGTGTCCGCTTCGCTTTCGCCATCCATGGCTGCGCTCGCTCCCACAGCCCGCTCGAGG
>JAIXPT010000400.1 GCA_027486095.1 Planctomycetaceae bacterium
GGCTCGCCGATCAGACGGCGCTCGCTACGAAAGACATCGAGCGCATGGTGCGTGACATGCAGGCGGCCGTGTCGAGCGGGACGATGGAGATGGATCGGTTTCGCAACGAGGTGAGCCTGCGGATCACGGAGGTGGCCGACGTGAGCGAGAAGCTCGGCCGGATCGTCGAGCCGGTGCAGGCGGTGACCCGGTCGCTCGACCACGTGCACGAGGGGATGCAGACGCAGTCGCAGGGCGCCCGGCAGATCCGTGACGCCATGGATTCGCTCCGCGACGGCGCCAGCGAGTCGGCCGCCTCGATGGCCGTGTTCACGGCGACGCTCGGCGAACTCCGCCGCTCGATCACCGATCTCAACACCGAGGCTGCCCGGTTTCACGCTGAGTAGGACAGGCTTGATCCTGTCGGCGGTCGTGACAGGCTGAAGCCTGTCGGCGGTCATGACAGGCTGAAGCCTGTCCTACGCGACTACCGGCGCGGGTTTTCGACCTGACGGGAGGCCTGACGGGCCGCGAGGAACCGGCGGAGCCCGTGCACGATGCGGGCCGGGGGCTGCGTGCCCGACTGGCTGAAGAGCGGTGTCTGGCCGTCGTCCGTGACGATGAGTTCCACTGAATCCGGCGGCAGCTCGGCGCCCCCGAGCAGACTGTCGAGTGGAGCGGCGGCGGCCGACTCATCCGGCGAGGTGGGGGCCACCTGGGCGACCACGAAGTTATCGCGGGTGAAGGAGCCGAATTCCGGGTCATTGATCAATGATTCAGAGTGAGACCGGGCTTTGCTGTCGCCTGGCCGGGCCACCACGAGGAGGATCGGCCGGCGGGCCCCCCTGGCCGTCGCGACCGCTGCGTCGAGCGATTCGTGAATCTTGGCGGTTTCACCCGCTGATTCTTCATCGTGGGCCACCTGGGGGGCGGGCATGTGGGCCTGCATGCCCGTCAGCCATTCCCCGGCCGATTGCCCCTTGTAGCCAGCCTGGGCCGTGATCTTCCGGCCATCGGGGCCCAGGAGCAGCACCGAAGGAAACGTGCGGACTCCATAGTTGATGCAAATTTGGGACCGCTGATCGCGGACGGCCTGGGAAATGCCCGCCTGGGGCAGGTCCACCATGAGCAGCACCACGTTTTCGCGGGCCCACGCCCGGAAGACGTCGCTGCCAAAGACGTTGTGCTCGAGCGTTTTGCAGTGGGGGCACCAGTCGCTGCCGGTAAACAGCGTCAGCACGGGCCGGCCGGTGCTCGTGGCCGTGGCCAGGGCGGTGTCGTAATCGGTGAGCCAGCCTTCGGCCGCTCGGCCAGCGCGGGCAACGCCGAAAAACAGGGCAAAAAAGGCGAGGCAGCCGGCGACGACAGCGGTCGTCCCGCGGGTCACCCAAGCACGCTGGGCCTGTGCCGCACCATGAGTCGAGCCAAACGTCTGCGTTACAAGCATCGTGTCTTTGCCTCCTTGCCCACCACCCCGAGATTCATCGGGTGAATCGAAAGCGGTTCGCGAGGGTTCTCTCCGTGAAATACCGTGTCAGCAGGCTAGCGGGCCGGCAAAAATCTGTAAATCAATCCAAAACACCTAAATACCCCAAAGCCCCAATGGTGCCTCCGTTTGACGAGAACACTGGAGTTACAGCGAAAAAAATTCGTCCAGGGGGAGGGCCGGAGAGCCTCCGAGAAGGCCATCCTCTCGGCTCACGCCTCGGGCTTCCGGTTGCCCAAGAAGCCCGGAGCGGAAGCGACGGGACACCGGGTGGCGAGCGATCTCGTGTTCCATGCCGCATGGACACCGGTCTCCACATCCGCGCGGAGTCCCCGGGCTTCCGCCCGGGGCTTTTTGAAATGGGGCTTCCGGAAAAACGACGGGGCCCGACGTTTCCGTCGGGCCCCGCTTTCACGCGTGACGTCTGGCGGCCTGGAGGGCCGCCGCCGACCGGCGAGGGAACCCTTGGCGTTCCCTCCGCCGGTCCAAGGCTGCTGGGGCCATGGATGGCCCGGCAGCCGTGAAACTAAAACTGCCAGATCGCGTCGCAGCCGCCGTAGAACTGGCCATACTCGCTTCCACCCGGCCCATTGGCCGTGCCGAGCGTCGGGCCGTAGGGCAGCACGTTCCCGGCGCGGGCGGCGGCCATGTCGTCCGGTGCGTACCAGTCGTAGCGCAGTTCCGGACGAATGATCCAGTTCTTGGTGGGCTTCCAGTTCAGGCCCCACGTGGCCGCGAAGAAGTTGCCCTGGAACAGGCCCTGGTTCGGGCCGCCCACCCAGTAGTTACGAATCGGAGCGAACACGCGATAGCCGTTGTTGTCGCGGAACCACTCGAATCGCATGCCGGCGACGACCGTGTCGCTCACGTTGTAGAACAGGTACTGGTTGATGCCGTACC
This sequence comes from Planctomycetaceae bacterium, assembly GCA_027486095.1. Lineage (GTDB taxonomy): Bacteria > Planctomycetota > Planctomycetia > Pirellulales > UBA1268 > RGVT01. The sequence goes on from JAIXPT010000400.1 coordinate 2,366, forward strand.
ACTGCGCGAGCCCGGCCTGTTGGTTCTGCGTCTCGAGCCCCGTGTTGGCGTTGAACTGCCAGCCGTTGTCGTTCTGCAGCACGTAGGTCCACTTGTCGTTGAGCTCGTTCGTGTAGACGTTGCTCCAGATCGTCCGGTTGCCGATGTTCTGCGGCGAGTTCGCGATGAACACAGGTTCGTTGCCGCTCGACACCGTCGAGGTCAGCGCCTGGGTCTGATCGCTGTTCTTGAACGACACGCCGCCCAAGAACGCCGCATTGCTGTTGGCGTTGATATACCCGGGGTTCAAAAAGGCCTGGCTATTGATGGGATCGCTGAAATTATCCCAGCCGTTCGTGATACCGGCATACACCGTCAACTGGTCGTTGGGCGTCCAGGTGTCGAGCACACCGGTGTGGGTGAACGGCTCGCCATACTGCATCGTGTAGGCGTGCGTGTAGAAGAAGTTACCGATCGCCGGCACCACTTCGTATCCGATGATCGTGTAGAAGTGTCCGAACTTCACCACGTGGTCACCGTAGCCGAGTTCGCCGTACATCTGCGGGATGGCAAGGCCGTAGTCCTTGCTCGAAGCCCACGAAGGCGACCCTGCCACGCCGGCGCCGTTGGTCTGGTTGGCGAGAAAGCCGTCCCAGCCACGGGCCGTGGTGTAGATGTAATCCGTGCCATAGAGCAGATCGATGCGACCACCCCAGTCGAGCCCGTTCGACGTGTCCACCAGCTTCTCGTTGACGAGATAGAGCTGGTTCATCTGGCCCTGCCAGTTGCGATCATTGAACGTGATCGGGCCGTTGTACGGGCTGCCCCAGTTGTTGGCTCCGATGCCGGCGGCGATCCAGCCGTAGGTCTTGATGCCGCGGCTGGTGAGAAACTCGGTCTCCAGATAGCGATTCGGGCCCTCTTCGGCCGAGGCTTCCTGGGCGGCCTCCTGCGGCGGCAGCCCACGCAACTCGTAGGCCTCCTCCTGTGGCACGGCCGCCTGCACGGGCGGCAGTCCGCTGCCCGTCTGGGCATATTGGTCGTAGAGGCTGGTGTCGATCCGCGACGGAGCCGGTTCGGCGGCGATCGCGCCGGCGGTCATCAGACCGGCGGCCACCGCGAGCGGCAGTTTGAATTTCACGAACTTCATGTCCCTGGTGCTCCCAATCCGTAGGTGTGAGCAGGGCCGCGTTCCATGCAGCCCTGCAGGCGTTGGAAACAGGGATCGCGCGAACCGTTCCGCCGCTTGTTCGGAACGCCCTCCCCCTGACATCCTGGAAATCGGTACGTCTGCCGCCGAAACCGCTGCCAGCCGACGTTCAGCGGCAAGGTTTCCATGATCGGCACCGCGGCGTGGCAAACCGTGCCGGTCAGGCGGCCAATGCGCCCTCGAGGAGGGCCGCCACGAACCGCTCCGGGTCGAAGGGCTCGAGATCATCGGCCGCTTCTCCGAGGCCCACGAACTTCACCGGCAGGCCGAATTGCTCGGTGACGGGCACGATCACGCCCCCGCGGGCCGAGCCATCGAGCTTCGCGAGCACGATGCCGGTGCAGCCGGCGGCCTCGCGGAAGCCCTTGGCCTGCGAGAGCGCGTTTTGGCCGGCTGTGGCGTCGATCACGAGCAGCACCTCGTGCGGGGCGTCCGGAATCTGCTTGGCGATCACGCGGCGAATCTTGGCGAGCTCCTGCATGAGATTCGCCTGGGTTTGCAGGCGGCCGGCGGTGTCGATGATGCAGATGTCGAAGCCCCCTTCGAGGGCCCGGGCCACGGCCCGATGCGCCACACTCGCCGGATCGCTGCCGGCCTCGCCGCGCACCACCTCGGCACCGCGCCGATCGGCCCATGTCGCCAGCTGCTGCACGGCCGCGGCCCGAAAGGTA
>JAIXPT010000135.1 GCA_027486095.1 Planctomycetaceae bacterium
AGGATTGCCCGCCAGGCTCCGGCTCACTCGGACCTGCCTGGACTATGTTCAGAGCGCATTCGCTGCGCCATCCATGGCTTCGCTGGTCAGCTACGCCGTCTCCGGGACACGGGTAGCCCGAAGCCTCCTCAACCGGATTGGGAGGCTTCGGGGGAGTCGGCGAACGCTTCCCGAACTTTTGTCCGCTGCGGCCTGAGTGAGGAGACTTTTGCCGCTCCCCCGAAGCCAGCTTTGGCGAGCCGAGGTCGAACGAAGGGTTGTCTTTGGAGATTGGGAGTGGATACCTCCGGCCCTAACGCCGGAGGCGTGGGCGCCGGGCAATGCCCGGCGACCGTAAGCCGGAGCCGACGCCGGGACGGCGGCGACGGCGCGAGATCTAGAAAGAGAGCATCTGCTTGTAGTCGGCGATGCGGCGGTCGAGGTCGCTGCGGTCGATGCTCGCGAGGCGGTCGAGGCTGAAGTCTTCCACGGTGAAGCTGGCCGTGATCACGCCGTAGGCAAGGGCCTCCTTGAGGGCCTGCGGGTCGAATCGGCCGAGGGCGGCGAGATGCCCCATCATGCCGCCGGCGAAGCTGTCGCCGGCGCCCGTCGGATCGAGCACTTGCGGCGTCGGGTAGGCGGGCATCACGTACATCTCGTGCTCGCTGAAGAACATCGCCCCGTGTTCGCCCTTCTTGATGACCACGAACTTCGGGCCCATCGCCCGCACGGCATGCCCCGCCCGCACGAGGTTTTCGTCTTCGGCGAGGAGCTTGGCCTCGGAGTCGTTGAGCACGAGGCCGTCGATCCGGCGGAGCAGTTCGCCGAGCTCGTCCCGCTGGATGTTGATCCATAGATCCATCGTGTCGGCGACGGTGAGCTGGGCCCCGGGCACCTGGTCGAGCACGGAGAGCTGCGTCGTCGGTGACGAGTTGCCGAGGAACACGAACTTCGCGTCTTTGTGGCTACCGTTGAGCTTCGGCTTGAACTCGCCGAACACGTTGAGATGCACTTCGAGCGTCTCACGGTCGTTCATGTTCGGCAGGTAACGGCCCCGCCAGCGAAACGTCTTGCCGCCGGGGATCACCTCGATGCCGCTCGTGTCGATGCCGCGGGCTGCGAGAAACCGCGTGTGTTCGTGGGGCCAATCCTCACCCACCGTGCCGAGCATTTTCACCGGCGAGAAGAAGCTGGCGGCATACGAAAAAAAGACGCAGGAGCCTCCGAGCACGTCGTCGCGCCGGGCGGTGGGGGTTTCGACACAATCGAGGGCGACGCTTCCGACGACGAGCAAGGGCATGGGAGGCCTTTCATGGCAGAGGGAATTCCACGAGAGTATGGCGGGTGGCCTTCGAATGGGAATCCCACCCGTGCCCGCGGGAGCCCGCAGCCGCCCGAATCTGGAAGCCCGAGGCGCAAGCCGAGAGGATGCCGCGCCTTCGCACCGCCACGCGTCTTCCCTTCGGCTCACGGCTGGGGCTTCCGTGACGCTGCGGTGGGCGGCGTGCCAGGTGCGGGTCTGGCTTGCTCACCCGCACAGCGGCAGCGCACGGGTCAGGCGGGAGAGCGAGGCGTCGCGGCCGAGGATCGCGAGGCAGTCGTAGAGCCCCGGCCCCACGGTCTTGCCGGTGATGGCGACGCGGATCGGATGGATCAGGTCGCCGATCTTGAGGCCCGCCGTCTCCACGATCCCTTTGCAGGCTGCCTCGAGCTCCGCTGGCGCGAAGGGCTCGACACCGCCGAGCAGGGCGATCGCCTGCTCGAGCAAGGCCCGCACGCCGGGCTTCGCGAGCCGCTGCTTCACAGCCGCCTCGTCCATCGGGAGCTCCTCGACGAGGAAAAAGTCGGCGTAGCCGAGGATGTCGCCCGCCACCTTGAGCCGCTCGCCCGACGCATCGATCACCTGCCGCACCGTCGCCAGCGCGGCTGCCGACGGCGGATCGGCGACGAGCTTCGCTCTCACGAGAAAGGGCAGCATCATCGACAGCTTTTCGTCGGTCGTGAGCCGCCCCATGTAGTGGTCTTGCACGGCCCACAGCTTCTTCGGGTCGAAGCTCGCCGGCGACGAATTGATACGCTCCAGCGTGAAGTGCTTGACGAGATCATCGCGCGAAAAAAATTCGGTCTTGTCGTCGAGCGACCAGCCGAGCAGGGCCAGATAGTTGTCGATCGCCCACGGGAGATAGCCGACCTCCCGGTAGAAATCGACGATCACGGGGTTGAAGGTGTCGGCCTCGGCCCGGAGGCCGATCCGCTCGGCGATCTTCTGTCCGTGGTCCATCACCTGCTTGAAGTCGTGGTTTTTCAAATACTGCGCGAGCTTCCGCTTCGAAAGCTTCGTGCGGCTGCCCGGCTCGGCCACGAGCGGCAGATGGGCGTAGGCCGGCAGCGGATAGCCCAGCGACAGGGCGATGAACGCCTGCCGCGGCGTGTTCGAGAGATGCTCCTCGGCGCGAATCACGTGCGTGATGGCGAAATCGTGGTCATCGACGACGCTCGCGAGATGGTAGAGGCAGGAGCCATCGGCCCGTTGGATCACATGGTCTTGCTCCCGTTCCCAGGCGAACTCCACCCGCCCGCGGACGGCGTCGTCGATCACGAGGGCCCCCTCGCGGGGCATCTTCAGCCGCACCACGCTCGTGCGGCCTTCGGCTGCGAAGCGTGCCGCCGCGGTGTCGTCGAAAGCGGCAAAGCGCCGGCTATAAAGAAATGGCTTTCCGGCGGCCTGGGCGGCCTTGCGTTCCTCGTCGAGTTCCTCCGGCCTGGCGAAGTCGCGATAGGCGTGGCCCGAGGCGAGCAGCCGCTCGGCGGCCGCCCTGTGCCCGGCCGCCCGCTGCGACTGGAAGTAGGGCGCGTGGGGGCCATCCACGCCCGGGCCCTCGTCCCAGTCGATGCCGAGCCAGCGCAGGCCGTCGAGGATCGGCTGCAGGGCGTCGCCGACGTTGCGCTCGGCATCGGTGTCGTCGATTCGCAAGATGAATGCTCCGCCGTGTCGGCGGGCGAACAGCCAATTGAAGAGTGCGGTGCGCACGCCCCCGATGTGGAGATAACCGGTGGGGCTCGGGGCGAACCGGGTGCGGACGGTCATGGGGCGGAGGGGCCGGCGGTGGAAAAGCGGCTCACGCCGCCCGGTTCATCCGGGCCAGTTTCTTGAGCCGCTTGCGTTCGGCCTTCGAGAGGTGACGCGGGTCGCGATCCTCGTCGAAATCCGAGCCGTCAGTGTAGCCGGTGGTGTCCGACTCGTCGGCGTCGTGGGAGCTTGATCCCTGCATCTCGTCGTCGTGGTCGGTCGCCGCCGTCACGGGGGCCGGCCGCTGGCTGGCGGGCTGCGGCTTCGGCTTGGCCGGCTTGACGACGTCGCGGGCCTCGCCCCGCACCTCGCGAATCACCGACCGCGCCGCCACGAGCATGGCGATCGCCAGCAGGCCGCTGCCGGCCATCCATGTCGCGTGGGCCACGGCCGGCGGGGTGCCCCGCGTGGCGCCGAGCCACGTGGCCGCCGCCGACACGGCCCACGTGCCCACGCCACTCACGAGCCACAGCGCCGTGGCCACTCGTTCGTGCAGCGGAAGCACGGCCCACAGCGCCACGCCACCGAACAAGACCGTGGCGAGCACGACCCACCAGCCGTAGCCCGCAGGGCCGAAGGTGATGCCCGTGGCTTCCGCCATGAACGTGCCGAAGGCCTGAGCGACCGGCGCCTGGGCCGCGCACGAGGCGGCGACGAACAGGCAC
>JAIXPT010000001.1 GCA_027486095.1 Planctomycetaceae bacterium
CAGTGGCGCGACGAAGGCATCGTGATGCAGGAGCCGGCGGCGGCGCTCTATGTCTACCACCAAGAGTTCGAGGTAGAGGGGCAGAAGCACGTGCGCCGGGGCGTGATGGCCCGGGTGCGGCTGGAGCGGTTTGGCACCGGGAACATCCATCCCCACGAAGAGACGATGAGCGGGCCCAAGCAGGATCGGCTCTTGCTCACACGGGCCTGCCGGGCCAACCTCAGCCAGGTGTTCGGGCTCTATCCCGATCCGGCCGGCGAGGTGCAGACCCTGCTCGACAAGGCCGTGGCCGGCCAGCCCCCGCTCGAGGCCACCGACCATCTCGGGGTGAAAAGCTGGATGTGGCCGCTGACCGACGAAGCCGTGGCCGCGAAGGTGGCGGGGCTGATGGGCCCCAAGCCCGTGTTCATCGCCGACGGCCACCACCGCTACGAAACGGCCTGCAACTACCGCGACGAAGTGGCCGACGCGTGGGCCAAGGAGCACGGGGGCGCCCCGCTCCCCACCGACCATCCGGCCAACTACGTGCTCATGATGCTCGTGGGGATGAGCGATCCGGGGCTCGTGGTGCTGCCGACACACCGGCTCTTCGTGCAGCCGGCCATCGCGACCGTGGAAGAGCTCAAAGCCAAGCTCCGCGACTGCTTCGTGACGAAGCCGGCCGGCCATGGCCCGGCGGCGGCCGACGCCGTGTGGTCGGAGATCGAGACGGAAGCGGAGCAGGGCACGCTCGGCCTCTACACGGCCGGCGACCAGACCTGGACGCTGGCCCGGATCACCCCCGCGGGCCGGGCCCGCATGGACGAGGTGGCGGCCGAACACAGCCCCGCGTGGCGAAACCTGGGCGTGTCGATCCTGCACCGTCTCTTGATCGGCGACCTCCTCGGGGCCAAGGAGATTCCCACCCCTGGCTACGTGCACCTCGTGCGCGAGGTGGTGGAGGGGCTCGGTACCGGCAGCTATCCCTTCGCGGCCCTCGTGATGCCCGCCACGGTGGACGACATCCGCCAGGTGAGCCAGACGGGCGAACGGATGCCGGCCAAGAGCACCTACTTCTATCCCAAGCTCGCCAGCGGCCTCGTCTTCAATCCGCTCGAGTGACGAGCGACTTTGTAGGACAGGCTTCAGCCTGTCGCGCACGACTGACAGGCTGAAGCCTGTCCTACAGCAGCAAGCGAGACGCTTGCCCCACACGTTCCACGTGCAACGGGGCAATCCGGGGGCTCTGCGCAAACCGGGGCATTTCACGTGAAACCGGGCTCATGTCGGTCTGGTTGTTGCCGATATTCCGAAAGCACGCATCGTGCGCGAGTGATCGGCGGAAAGGATTCTGCGCGTGGGAAGGATTTTGTGCGTGGCCAATCAAAAGGGCGGCGTCGGCAAGACGACCACGGCCTCGAACCTCGCCGCCGGCATGGCGAAGGCCGGCCTGCACACGCTGCTCGTAGACCTCGATCCGCAGTGCAACGCCACCACCGGCTTCGGCGTCGCGCCGGCCGCGCGGCACCCGCTCGTATCGGACGCGCCGCTCGCCGAGTCGATCTGCCCGACCGGGCTCGCGAACCTCTTCGTGCTGCCCGGCAGCCGGAGCGTGCGCGACGTGGAACGAATCGCCGCCGAAGCCCGCAGCGGCTCGACCGTGCTCGCCAGCCATCTGGCCGGCGGCCTCTCCGCGTGGGACTACTGCCTGATCGACTGCCCGCCCTCGGTCGGCGAGCTCACCCGCACGGCCCTCGCGCACGCCACCGAAGTGCTGATGCCGATCCAATGCGAATACTTCGCGCTCGAGGGGCTCACCCAGATGATCGAGGTGATCCGCGACGTGATGGCAGAACAGCCCGGCCGGCTGTCGTTCAGCGGGATCGTGCTCACGATGCACGACGCCTCGCTCGAGCTGACAAGCGAAGTTGAGGCCGAGGTGCGAGACTTCTTCGGGGAAATCGTCTTCGAGACGGTGATCCCGCGCGACGTGGCCGTCTCGGAGGCGCCCAGCCACGCGCAGAGTGTGCTCGACTACGCGCCGCGATCACGAGGATCGCGGGCTTATACGGAACTATGTATGGAGGTACGCGACTGTGAATAAGGAACGACGCCTGGGACGGGGACTCGAAGCATTGCTTGGCCGCGCGGGGCTCGACACGCCCGCCGCGCCGGCCACGCACGGCAACACGGCCGTCGCGAGCCGCCCCACGCCTGCGTCGGGCCTCGGCACGAGCGCCGCTCGCCTCATCCTCCACGCCCCCGAAGAACTCGAGCAGGCCGCTGCCGATCTGCCCGCAAGCGAGATCGGCGTCGCGCTCATCGACGCCAATCCCTGGCAGCCGCGGAGCATCGTCCACGACACCGACCTCGCCGAGTTGGCCTCCAGTCTCCAAGAGCATGGCCTCGTGCAGCCGATCGTGGTGCGAGCCACGGGCGACCGCTATCAACTCATCGCCGGCCAGCGCCGGCTCGCCGCCGCCCGGAAGCTCGGCTGGGCGAAGGTGCCGGTGCGCGTGCTCGACGTGGACGACCGGCAGATGTCGGAGATCGCGATCGTCGAAAACCTCCAGCGCCGCGACCTCGACGCACTCGAGAAGGCGACGAGCTTCAAGCAGTATCTCGCCACGTGGAACTGTACACAGGAGGAGCTCGCCAAGCGGCTCTCGATCGACCGCTCCACGGTGGCGAACTTCATCCGCCTGCTCGACCTGCCGGCTGCGGTGCATGAGAAGCTACGGGCCGGTGCGATCTCGATGGGCCACGCCCGGGCGCTCCTACCGCTCGGCGACGAGGAAGAGCAAACTCGCTTCGCCGACCGCATCGCCCACGAGGGACTTTCCGTGCGGGCGATCGAGGCGGAGGTGCAGGAGATCCTGCGGGCCGACGACCTCGACGAGCCGACGGTGGCCCTGCCGACCGCCGACGCCGACTCGGAAGTCGAGGCCGCTGCCCCGACGGCCCCACGGCGGAAGCCCGGCCGGCCGGCCACGCGCCGCTCGAGCCAGATTACGGCGGTGGAAAACCAGCTCCGGCAGGCGCTCGGTGTGAAGGTGGTGGTGCACGCCAACGGCAAGGGCGCCGGCCGGATCGTGATCCCGTTTGGCAGCCTCGACGAATTCCAGCGGCTGCTGGACCACATCACCGAGTA
>JAIXPT010000080.1 GCA_027486095.1 Planctomycetaceae bacterium
CACGCGGCCAGCTTGTTCCGATCCACTTCCCGTGCCATGCCATGCCTCCGTTGCCGATGGAAAAGATCCACCGGCCGAGGCTATCAGGGGCTACAAGGGTGGCGGTGGTGTGCGCACACAAACAGTGTCCAAGCACACATCCGCCTTACAGTCCAAGATGTCCGTAATCGATCCGCATAGCCCGCCGTGATCATGGCCAGTTGGGTCACAGCCGTAGAGCGTATAGCTGTCTCGAGTGTCCGCCCGGTACCGCCACATCTGTTCTGAAAACGGATCTACAAGTGCGATTGCATCAAGAACCGCGCTAGCGGCTAAGGTCTGCGGCACAGAACCCTCGGATAACGTGCGCGTTCGAATATCGATATCCGTCTGGAGAAGGCGTGCAAAACCCATCCAGAGCAGGTCGGTGCAATGCATGCAGCGAACCCCGCACGAGCCTCGTGAATCAAAGCCGCGGGCCGGCGCGGAATTCAGCGGGGGAAGCCTCGCAACACATGATCGCTCCTTGTCAGTGCCATGACTACATATGCGGTGAATTCCACAGCAGGTAACAACGACCTGCTCCGGCGATCGCACGACGCCAACAGCACGCTCCCAGGCGCAATCCCGACTGACAATGCTGCAGAAAGATTCCCTTGCTCGCTCGTGCTCTCGAAGAGCAAGCATGATTTGCTGGGGATTTCGAGCGCTAGCATCACAGGATGCTGCCAAGAGCCGTAATCCGGCGATCTCAACCCCGAGACTAAAAGCTAATCCCGTAAACAGGCCGCTGCAGCGAATCACAGATGCGAGCCTGAGGATATCGATACCCAAGGCAGCCATAGAATCGAATCGCCCTGCAGCCCGTTCCCGTTCTGCAAGATCACGGAACCAATTTGCCAGCTGAACAAGCGACCAAATCTCGTCCGAATAGGTTGAATACCATTCCTCCTGGTACGTAATCGAAACCTCGCACCTTTGCTGCAAGAGTTCGTGACACGCGCGCGTGGCAGCAAGCAAGGTTCGTTCTGATGCGTGCTGGTGCGTCGTCTGCAAATCCCCGAGCGGCTGGCGTTGCTTGTCACTCTGCTCCAGACAAGATGCCACGTGCCTCGCCTTGTGCACGAGTTCTGCGTAACGCAGGGTTTCGTCAGAACGGTACGACATGCGCATACTTTGCGAGCAACGGTAGAGGCCACACAGGGAGGATCATGTGGGCTTGGGTACGACTTTTGAGGTTTAAATGCATCCCTGTTGTGTGGCAAATAGAAGGAGCGCCTCGACGGCTTGTTTGTTTGCAGGTGGCCGCCTCAACTGGCTGATTGTGTCAAGTAAATCACGACAGGCGACCCATTTGCCGTACTTTTGTTTAAGGCCCTCAAACTTAAGAATCCGTCCGGCAATGTCGCCGGCTGGTGTAGAGGGCCCTCTTGGCATTAATGGGCCAGTTGGGGGTCGCCATGGTTCAACCGAGGGCTGCTTTGGGTTGCCCCACGGCCACCATGGCCACCAACCCGACTTAGAGGGTTCATCGCACTCAAGCCCACTCGGGTCTGTTTTCCCTGCGGGCCCGTTCCCCACGAACCTGTACCAGTTGTTGTCCCCCGCCGCGAACCCGATCGGGTCCAGTTCGATGAATCGCCCGAGGGTGGCCGAGTAATCGCGGTGGCGGACGTACGCCAGGCCCGTCACGGCGGTGAACTCGAGGCCCTGGAAGAGGTGAGCCCACGGGGTCGCGGGGGTTGAGCCGGCGGCCGGGGTCGCCCAAGACGCCGTGAGCGTCTGCGACTCACCGTACGGCGTGTACACGAAGCGGTTGAGGACGGCGCCCGCCGCCACGCCCGGCACCCCCGAGGCCGCGAGGATCGCAGTCGTGTTCCAGTTCGCATCTTGCAAGGCGTAAACGCGCTCTTCGAGCCCGCCGGTGCCCGTGGCGGCATCGCCGTCGGCGTTGCGGTCTCGCGCGACCATCGCATCGACATACACCGGGCTCCAGATGAACCGGGTGTCGGCGATCGCTGGGATGGCGCCTGTTGAGGTGCGCACACGCTCCTCGATTGCTTGCCACTCCTGCGAGTAGTAGACGTCGCGGATCGGGGCCGACGCAGCCGCCGGGGCCGCGGGCGTGCCCGTTTGCTCGACAACGCGGCGGTTGAGACCGTCGTAGGCGTAGCGGGCGACTTCCGTGCCGGCGGCGTTCTTGACCGAGACAAGGCGGTTCCAGGCGTCGTAGGCGAGCGTGCGACCCTCGCCGTCGGTGGTGAGGGTGCCGGTCGTGCTGTAGGCAAGCACCGAGCCGCCCACCTGCGTGACTTCGTTCTGCGCGTTGGCCGTGCGGGTTTGGGCGACGCCGTTGGTGGTGAATGTCGTCCAGTTGCCTACCGCATCGAACTGCCACTGCTGGCTCGTGGTCGTGCCGCTGGTGCGGGTGAAGCTCTGGAGCTGGTTCAGGGCGTCGTAGGCGTAGGTCTCGCTAAAGGCGGCGGCGAGGGCGTTTGAGCGCGTGAGCCGATTCGAGTTCCTGTCGTACGTGTAACCATAGCGGTCGAGCACCGGGCTCGTCGCCGTCGTGCCCTGGGTCCAGCGCTGATCGACCACCCTCCCGAACCGATCAAGACCCGTGTACTTATCGCCGGCATCGCCCGTCGCGCCCGTCACGCTCACCATCGAGAGCGCGGCGTTCACCTCCGATCGAGTTCGCTCGATGACCGTGCCCAGCCCCAGATACTTGAACGCCTCGTGCGTGACGGCGGCCCCCGAGCC
>JAIXPT010000090.1 GCA_027486095.1 Planctomycetaceae bacterium
CCTCCGCGCGCAAGCTCCTTCTCCCCGCCCGTCGAGCCCGCCGTTTCAGGCAGGTCGAAGAGGCGATATTTGAAGCTCGTGGATCCCAGATTCGCGACGAGAACTTTCATGCTTCACGAAAAGAAAGAAGTGACGAGCGATTCAGCCGGACGCGGGATGACATGGCTGGCCACGAGTTCACCCACCTGCTGGGCCGCGTTGGCACCGGCCTCGACCGCCGCCCGCACGCTGCCCACGTCGCCCTGCACGACCGTCGCCACGTAGGCGTTGCCGATGCTGATCCGCTTCAAAATCTTCACGTTGGCCGCCTTGGCCATCGCGTCGGTGGCCTCGACGAGGCCCACGAGTCCCTTGGTTTCCAGAAGCCCGATTGCCGTGTTCATGAATGCTCTTTCTGTGTGAGAAATAAACTGGTCGAAAAATAAAACCCGCTCAAACGTCAGGCCTGCGTGGGCAGGACGATGCCGATGTCCTCGTGCGGACGGGCGATCACCTGCACGCTCACCACGTCACCGATCCGGCCGCCGGCCGCCGCACCCGCGTCGGTCGCCGCCTTCACCGCGGCCACGTCGCCCGAGACGAACGCCGTCACGAGCCCGCTGCCGATCTTGTCCCAGCCGATGAAGGTGACATTCGCCGCCTTCATCATCGCGTCAACCGCTTCGACGAGCGTGACGAACCCCTTCACCTCGATCATGCCGAGGGCTTCCACATTCTTCGCCATCTGTTGCATCGCTCCTGTTTCAATCAGCCATCATCCGCCGCGGGGAGGCCCACGGTGACCGCGCCGGCACGCGCCGGCAGAACGGTCGGTGTCTTGATCTACGTCTGTTTCAAAAGTTCGACGCTCTCCGCGTGGTCGAGGTCGGCTGCATTGCCTTCGTCGGTGTCGATGTGCACTTCGAGCTTGCTCGTGGCGTCGGCCCGCACGAGCAGGTCGCGAAACACGGTGCCGCACGAACCCTTGATCAAGAGGCTCATGCGGTCGCCATCCTTGACGCCGAAGTGCTCGGCATCGGCGAAGCTCATGTGCACGTGCCGCTCGGCCCGGATCACGCCCTCGCCGAGTTCGACGGCGCCCGCCGGGCCCACGAGCACGCAGCCGGGGGTGCCTGTGATCTTGCCGCTCGGCCGCACCGGCAGGTCGATGCCCAGTGAGATGCCGTCGGTGAAGGCGAGCTCCACCTGCGATGCCTTGCGCGTGGGCCCGAGGACGCGCACCGTGGGCAGCATCTTGCGCTTCGGCCCCACGAGCATCACGGTCTGCTCGGCGGCGTAGAAGCCGTCTTGATAGAGGTTTTTGTGCGGCGTGAGCTTCTGACCCGGGCCGAAGAGGCGCTCGACGTGTTCATCGGTGAGGTGGCAGTGGCGGGCCGAGATGCTGACGACGAGCTTGGGCACGGCATCGCGCGTGTGCCCTGCGCGGGCGGCCTGCGAAGGGGGCGTGCCGGGCGAGCGGAGCATGATCTCGCGGACGATCCGCTCGATGCCCGCCCGATCGAGCCCGGCGGGCGGGGGAGCGGTCGTGGCGGATGAACCGGCTGAAGACAGGATCGTGGTCATGCGGGGCGATTCCGGCGGGGAAAGGAAGCGGGGGGCGTGTCATCCGCATCGGGCACGGGCGTGACGACGAGCTCGGCGCCGGCCTTTGCGATCGCATCGCGCCAGGCAGGGGAGAGGCCGTCGTCGCAGACGAACACATTGATCGAGGAGAGCCCCGACACGAGCGTCAGGCTCTTGCGTCCGAATTTCGAGCTGTCGGCGACCACGATCACGCGGCCGGCCGCCTTGAGCATCGCCTGCTCTGTCTCGGCGAGGAGCAGATGGGCGTTGAACAGGCCTTCTTCGGAAATGCCCGCGGCGGAGAGCACCGTCGTCGTCACATGCAGCCGGCCGAGCAGCTCGTTGGCGTAGGGGCCGAGGCAGACGCCCGTGCGCGGCGAGACGTAGCCGCCGAGCAGCACGAGATCGGTGCGGGCTTCCGAGGCGAAGAGGTTGGCCACGGGCAGGCTGTTGGTGACGACCTGCAGCGAGCGGCCCACGAGCAGCCGGGCCACTTCATACGTCGTGGTGCCTCCGTCCAAAAGCACGGTCTCGCCGTCGCCGATGATCTCGGCCGCCCGGCCGGCGATCGCCCGCTTGGCGGCCCAGTTGGCCGGCTGCCGCTCGTCGAATTCGGCGAGCCGGGGCATGCCGCCGGAATACAGCACGCCGCCGTGGGTGCGTTTGGCCGAGCCTTGCTCCTCGAGGGCGTCGAGATCGCGCCGGACCGTCGATTCCGACACGCCCAGCTCGCGCACGAGCTCGTCGAGCGCGGCGAATCCGCGGATCCGAATGAGGTCGAGCAGGCGGCTGCGTCGTTCGTGGTTCTGCACGGCTGGTGCGTCCTTCACGCAGGAGTATGGCAGAAATCCGAACGTTTTCAAGCAGCGATCGAACGTTTATGTGCAGTTATGTGGCTGAGCAATCGCGAAACCGTGAAGGCAAACGCGCAAGTCGTTGCGGGTGTTGAATTTGTAACGTGTAGGGAAGGTGTGCGGGCCCATCCTCTCGGCTCACGCCTCGGGCTTCCTGCGAGCCAATCCACCGCCCTGATCGCCACCGCCCTGATCGCCACGCCCCGATCCCCACGCCCCGATCGCCACGCCCCGATCGCCACGCCCCGATCGCCACGCCCCGATCGCCACGCCCCGATCGCCACG
>JAIXPT010000110.1 GCA_027486095.1 Planctomycetaceae bacterium
CGTGACTTTGAGGATGGCGCCCTGCGAGAGCACACCGCCCCGGTGCGAGCCCGGCGGCAGATCCACGCGGCGTAGCTCGTCGCCGGCGACGCCAGGGATGCCGTAGAACCGGGCGAGGCGGCTGTTCAGGTACGTGACGTCGGCCGCGGCGAGCCACGATGCGGAGCGGTTTTCCCGCAGCATCTCTTCGAGAAACGCGTGTGTCTCCGCGAGCATCGAATGCTGCACGATCGGGTCGAAGTCGCGAAACAGCTTGCGGTCGGGCTCGGTGAAGTCGATCTGATCGAGGTCGAGCCACTCGGCGGCGAAGTCCTCGACAAACGTGCGGGCGGCGCGTCGGTCGGTCGTGCCGGTTCCGAGGCCGAGCAGCCGGTCGGCCTGGCTCTTGATCGTCGCCGGTTCATGGAGCGTGCCGGCGTCGGCGAGCGCCGTGAGCGGCGCGTCGGGTGGAGCGCCCGTCAGGAAGTAGGCCAGCCGGGCCGCGATCGCGTGGTCGTCGAGCCGGCCCGGCTGTTCCGTGAGGTACATGAACCGCGGCGAGCACAGGATCGCCCGGTATCCCGCCCGCAGCGCCGCGTCGAACGTCCCCCCGGCGTCGAGCACGCTCTTGGCGAGCGACACGAATCCATCGAGGTCGGCGGCTGCGACGGGCCGGCGGAAGGCCTGCCGGCCGAAAACGCGCACGAGTCGTTCCAGATCGGCCGCCGCCGCCTTTGACCGCACGCGGAAGCCGTCTTTCTCCTTCTTTTCCACGGAAACGTCGCCAAACAGCAGCCGGCGGACGCCGTCGTCGTCAGGCCCGCGGTGAATCCGGCTCATCGTCAGCCGGCCGATCGCGATCCCGGGAATGTTTTGCGGGCCGCCCTCCCCTGCTCCGATCTGGCCCCCGTCGAAGCGGCCCTGTTTGAGCGTGACGTCGCTGGGCCGGATTTCGAGCATGTGCCGCCGTGGCAGCCACGCCTCAAAGGTGATCTCGTGCGGCTGCGGCAAGGCTTCAAATGCCGTCACGTAGGTGAGCAACGGCGCGCTCGACACGCACAGGCCGGTGTGCACCGTGCTCCACACGCCTCCGGTCTCGGGAGCATTGAGAGCCAACACGCTCAATCGAAAGCGATACCAGCCGTCGGCGGGCGACGTGGTGGCGGGAATCCGGCCGTAATAGATGACGCCGCCGGTCCACACGACCGCCCGGCCATCGAGCATCTCGGGCTCCCTGGTGCGGGCCTTGGGATCGGTGCGCGAGATGCCTCGAGCGTCAAAATCCCGATCGTAGGCGTCGGGGGCAGAAAGCGCCCTGCGAAACGCTTCGTCGAGTGCTGCATCGACGACCGCAAGATGCCGCGCCACCTGGTGGTGCGACACAGTCTGCCGCTGGGCCACCGTCGTGAACCCGCCCGGGCGGCCTTCCATCGGCACGAGATCTGCGAGCGGGATATCGATGCCCAACAGCGCATGCAGCGACCGCTCGAGTTCTCGCGGCGAAAGCCTGCGGGCCTGGACGCGGCCAAACGTCTCGTCGCGATCGTGGATCGCCTGCCGGAGCCAGCTGCCGGTCGCCTTCACGAACGACCGTCGCGCGGCGTCCGCCAGCTTTGGCTCCTCGGGGGGTGGCATCTCGCCAGCTTCCACGCGCTCGATGATGCGCGTCCAGCGGGCGTCGCCGCCGGGCTCGTCGGGGTGAAACCGCAGGCTGGCGATGTCGAGCCCGCCCTCGGCGGCGTTGCCCTCGTGGCACGTGAGGCAGCGGGAGCGCAACAAAGTCTGCACGGCCTGCGGAGGCACGAGCCCGTGGTCGGGCCGCGGTAACGGCGTCGCCGTGGCGGTCGCCGCCAGGCAGGCACTCGCGCATGCGATCCAGGCACGGGGGCGGGTGACCTTCATGGCGAGATTCCAGATTCGGTCGTCGGCCGTCTGATCTTTGGCCACTCGACCACCGCCCAAAAGGGGTGTCGCCGGTCGCCACGCCTCCGCAGATCTTCGAGCAGCACGTCGATATCGGCGGCGGGCACCTCGCCCGTGAGCTTGCGGCCGTCGAGGGTGATCGTGAGCGGGGCGGTGAAATCGACGAGCTCGGGGGAAAGCCAGATCTTCACCTGCTCTGCGCCGCAGCGCACGGCCAGCGCGTTGCCGGCCGCCGCCTTCCCCTCGATCGTGAACGGCCGGATGTCTTTCGGCGGCGGCCATTGGCTCGGAAGGACGACCGTGCGGCTCGGCGATCCTGTCATCTCGATCCACCAGAAAAAATTGTCCCAGGGCCGCATCGAGACCACCTCGATGGAACGGGGAAAAAAGTCGCGGCGCCGCGACTGCATCCAGGCAAAGATGCGCAGAATCTCGTCGGAGAAGTGCTCGTGGCCGCGGCCGCGATATTCGACATAGGTGGTGTCGAAGCCCTTGGCGAAACAGCGATCGAGGTCCATGCCATTGCGGGCGATGCTCGCCCCGTCGAGTTCCCCGCCCACGATGTAGACCGGGAGCGTGCGGGCGTTGCGCCAGTAGTGGTTCACATACCTCCCGGCGGCGGGAGCGATCGCCACGAGCCCTGCCCAGAGATCGGGGTGCGAGAGGGCGATGTCCCAGGCCGCATCGCCACCGAGGGAGTGACCCGAGAGAAAGACGCGGTCGCTGTCGATGGCGAAGCGGCCCGTGGCCGCGCGGAGCGCATGCAGCACGGCGGCGTGTTCTCGGGCCGAATATTCGTAGGCCGTCTGGCCCGCCCGCATCCAGGCGGGGGCGATCACGATCGTGCCGTGGCGTGTCGCCTGCCCCTGGCGGATGCCGTCGGCACCTGCTACCCCGGCCCACCAGTCGATCTGTTGGAGCGGCGTCGTGGCGGCCGCGTGCAGCGTCACCACGGCGGGATACGTCCGCAGCGGGTCGTATTCCGGCGGAAGCTGCACGTGGCACTCCACGGGCGGCGCGTCGTCGCAGCCAGGCACGGTGATCACGTGGTGGCCCGGCGCGACCGCGGGGGGCGGATCGA
The DNA here is from genome assembly GCA_027486095.1 of Planctomycetaceae bacterium. Taxonomy (GTDB): domain Bacteria; phylum Planctomycetota; class Planctomycetia; order Pirellulales; family UBA1268; genus RGVT01. Next base: position 2,984 of record JAIXPT010000110.1, read on the forward strand.
GCGGCGGCCGCATCTGCCGGGCGAGCCCAGCCACGGTGGCCGCGTCGAACGCTTCCTCGGACCGCAGCGCCGCGCGAATCCGCCCGCGCTCCGCGGGCTCTTCGGCGCGCAGGTAGTCGCGCACAAGATCGCGCACACGGCCGGCCGAGAGCGCGAGCTTGAGATTGTCGGTGGCGGCGGCTGCCCCGAGGAGCCAGCCGCTGATTCCCAGGGCGATGGCGCGGTCGGCAGGCGTGTCGAGGTCGGTGCCGAGCCGCTCGAAGGTCGAGAGCCGCTCGAGCGTGGCGAAGGAGAGCCCGGCCGTGAGCTCGTCGAGCACCCGGCCGACGGCCGCGGCTTCCTGCTCGTCGCCGATGGAGCTCGCGCGGCCCCGCAGCGCCTCCACGAGCTGGCCGGCGCGGGCCTGGCGGTCGCGGTAGGAGTCGCGGGCCTCGCGCACCCGCTCGAGCACCTCGCCTCCGGCTCCAGCCGTCGGAAACTGCTCGAGCAGCCGCATGGCGAAGCGATCCTGCCCGGCGGCGCCCCGCAGGAGGATCTCGTCGAGCAGCCGCGTGGCGGCCAGCTCACCGAGCCGGCGGCGCTCCTCGGCGAGGTCGGCCAGATTCGGAAAGTCGGCGAGCACTTCGTCGAGCTCCTGCCGGGCCTCGTCGAAGCGGTCCGACTGCAAGAGCAGCCGCACGATGCGCAGCCGTTCGTCCGGGTTCGTGCGGTCGATCTGCTGGTCGATCACCCGCCGGAGCACGTCGCGGGGAATCGACGACGTGGCCACCCGCTGGTCGAGGATCACGGGCTGCTCGGTGAGGATGCCTTCGAGGGCCGTCCAGCGCGGCGTGATCCGCGTGATCCCCTGCACGACGTCGATCCGGCCCGAGGCCGTGGCCAGCGCGATGATCCGCCGGCCGAATTCGTCGAACGGCGTGGCTTCGACGACCCCTCCGACGGCCGCGACCCGGCGGCCCGCTTCCGGGACGCGCTGCGGCACCCTGACGATCTCCTGCCCCATGCCCACGGCCCCGGGCTCCACCCGCACGACGCGACGCTTCGACACCATCGTGCGGGTGAGGTCGTCGTCGCACATCAGCACCGGGCCGCCCGTCTCACCGCGGAATTCCGCGGTCGCCGGATCGACGGCGACTCCCGAGAGGATGGCAAACCGGCCCTCGAGCACCCTGCCATCGGCGAGCTCGACGGTATCCCCGCGGGCCGACCCGCCGGGGTCGAGGACGGCCTGGAGGCAGGCGCACAGCAGCACGACGAATCGCGGCGATCGGTGACCAGGGCACATGAGATCTCGAGTGTAGGGCGGCGCGGGGCTGCCAGGCCACAGCAGGCGAGGCCGGCTGCAGGGAGGGCCAGAGCGGAGAAGCAAAGCTCACGGATCGTTTCTTGACGGGGCACGGGGCCGCATCGAGAATTCAGGAGATTTGCCCGCCCCCCCGATCGAGCCAGGAATAGTTTGGTGGCCACCCGCGGAATCATTCGACGTCTGCTGGTGGCCGGAGTCACCGGCTCGGTGCTGCTGCCGATCGTGCTGGCGGTGGTGATCGGGCTCGGCGTGCTCCTCCAGGCGGTGGGCGACGCCACCGGTGGCCGCGTGTGCGGCCGCGCCGCACTCGTCGTGGGCGTCTGTTGGCTCGTGGCGATCATCACCACGGCGGTGGCGAGCGGTGCCGCGCTGCTCGACGACCGGCCCTCCTCCACGACAAACCCCGACGCGAATTCCCGCCCGTGATGCTTCGCCCTTGCTTCAAGTGTGTGGTGGTGCTGGTAGCCTTGTGGCTGGTCGTGGCCCCGCCCGCCCGTGGGGCCGAGCCGGCGTCGCCCGCAGATGTGCGCCGCACGCTCGACGAGGCCCGGCACCTGCTCGACGACGGCAAACCCGCAAAAGCCAAGGCACTCCTCGCATCGGCCTGTGTCGAACTCGCTGCCCTCACCGAGCTCGACCGCGTGCCCTCGGGCGTGCGGCCGCTGCTCGACGCCTGCGCCCGGCTGAAAGACGATCTCGATCTCGAAGGCCTCGACGTGGCGGGCATCGAGGTTCCGCAGGCGAAGGCCTCGCGGCCCGA
>JAIXPT010000381.1 GCA_027486095.1 Planctomycetaceae bacterium
AAGCGCGATGCGCTCGAACGGCATGATCTCTCCGTGTATGCGATCTCGAATCACCTCGTCGGCCAGGCGGTGTGCGACCGGATCGACGAGCGCCACAAGTCGATCCTGCCGCCCCACGTGTGGGGCGATGGCAAGCCCGACGGCGTCAACAAGCGGGCTGCTGAAGAGATGAAAAACACGGCGCGTGCCGCCCAAAAACTCGGCGTGTCGGTGGTCAACGGGTTCACCGGGTCATCGATCTGGCACCTGCTCTATTCGTTTCCGCCGGTGCCCGAGTCGATGCTCGCGGCCGGCTTCCAGGAATTCGCCGACCGCTGGAATCCGATCCTCGACGTGTTCGCCGAGTGCGGCGTGCGATTCGCGCTCGAGGTGCATCCCACCGAGATCGCCTTCGACACCGTCACGGCCCAGCGGGCGCTCGATGCGCTCGGCCGCCGCGAGGAGTTCGGCTTCAACTTCGATCCCAGCCATCTGCACTGGCAGGGGGTCGATTCGGTGGAGTTCATCCGCACGTTCCACGACCGCATCTACCACGTGCACGTGAAAGACGCGGTCGTCACGCTCAATGGCCGCAGCGGCATCCTCGGCAGCCACCTGAACTTCGGCGACCCGCGCCGCGGCTGGGACTTCCGCTCGCCGGGCCGGGGCGGCGTGGATTTCGAGGAGATCATCCGGGCGCTCAACCAGGTGGGCTACGAAGGGCCGCTGTCGGTGGAGTGGGAAGACTGCGGCATGGACCGGGAGCATGGCGCCGCCGAGGCTTGCGAGTTCGTGCAGAATCTCGACTTTGCGCCGAGCCACCGGCAGTTTGATTCGGCCTTCGCCGAGGAAGCCTGAGCGACACCGCCCACACGGGCCCCGGCCCTAGTGTGCCGAAGGGGCAAGACGGATCATGGACGATCTCACGCGGCGGAGCGTGCTTTCGGCCGGCGTGGCCGCGGTGTGGGCCTGGCCGCGCGGTGAGGGCGCCGTGCCCCTCCACGGCGCACGGTTTCAACTGGCGGCGGTGCCGGCAGCCGACGAGCCGCCGTGCTTCGCGAGCACCTTCATCGACCACGATCCACCCGTTCCCTACGTGCACTGCCCCAGCCTCTGCGAGTTGCCCGACGGCGGGCTCGCGTGCGCCTGGTATGCGGGCTCCTACGAGACCGCACGCGATGTGGGCGTGTGGCTGGCGACTGCGCCTGCGATCGCCGGCGACGCGGCCGAGCCGATCGCGTGGGCGACGCCGCGGGTCGTCGTCGATCGGCCCTCGGCAACAACCCAGCTCGATCGGTTCATCGACAAGATCGGCAACGCCGTGGTGTTCACCGACGAGACAGGCCGGCTGTGGCTCGTCTATGTGACGATCGCGATCGGAGGATGGTCGGGCAGCTCGCTCAATGCATGTTCGTCAACCGATGGCGGGGCTACCTGGACGACGAGCCGCCGGCTGGCCACGAGCCCGTTCTTCAACGTCAGCGAGCTCGTGCGTGCGGCCCCGGTGCGGCTCGATTCGGGTGAAATCCTGCTGCCTGTCTACCACGAGTGCGTGGGCAAGTTTCCCGAACTGCTCTGGCTGCGGCCAGAGAGCAACGCACTGCGCGTGCGTAAGACCCGGCTCGCCGGTGGGCGATCACTACTTCAGCCGGCCGTCGTGCCTCTCGACGGCCAGCGGTGCCTCGCCTTCCTCCGCGACCACTCGCCGGCCCGCAGGCTCGTGGTGCAGCGATCGCTCGACACGGGCCGCACCTGGTCGCCGCCTGCCCCGACCCCGCTGCCAAACCCCGACGCGAGCGTGGCAGCGGTGCGGCTCTCCGACGGCACGGTGCTCGTGGCCTGCAACCTCGCCCGCCAGGGCCGCGCCACGCTCGACCTCGTGCAGTTCGACCCGGCCGCCGACGCCTGGCACCGCCTGGGCACGCTCGACGGCGAGCCGGGCGCGTTGTTCGCGTATCCATATATGGTGCAAGACCGCCGCGGCCGAGTCCATCTGGTCTACACGTGGAAGATGCGGCGGGTGCGGCATGTCGTGATGAACGAAGCCTGGCTGCGGGCGCAGGGCCGGGAGCCCGTGGCATGAATGATCCTGCCTGGTGGTATCCGGTCGTGGCGTGGGGCGTGGCGATTGCAGCGCTCGTGCGAGCCGTGGCGCTCGCCGTGCCGTGGCACGTGCCGCGCTGGCTGCCGCTCGCGCTCGGCTGCGCCGTGCTCGTGCCGGTGGCCGGCATGCCGCTCGGTCGCTGGCTCCACGGGCTCGGGCAGACGTTTTCGATCCCCTTTCTGATCGTCCTCTTCGACCTCGTGGCCGCGCCCTTTCTCGCCCGGCCGTGGTTCGATGCGGCCGCGCGGCGGGCGGCCGTGTGGTGGGGAGCCGGCGCGGCGCTGCTGCTCTATCCTGCAGCCCTGGGGCTGGGCCGCTTCGATCCCTATGCACTCGGCTGGAGTGAGCCGGGGGTCGCGGCGGCCGCTGCCGTGGCGGGGGCCGTGCTCGTGTTCGCCGGTAATCGATTCGGACTCGCGCTCGTCGCTGCCGGCGGAGCCTGGCGGCTCGGGCTGCTCGAATCGGACAATGCGTGGGACGTCCTCGTCGATCCGGTCTACGGCATGACCGCGCTCGGGAATCTGCTCGTCGGCTGGTGCCGCACTGCGGTGCAGCGGGCAGGGTCGGTGGCCGCGGGCCGCCGGGCTGCGATGATCGCGCTCGTAGCCTGCTTGGCTGCACGAGAGCTTTCGGCCTCCGAGCCGATCCCGCGTGAGAAGCTCGACGAGGCCTGGGAGGCGTCGGCGGCCGATCTCGCCCGGCGGGCGGAGCGTGGCGGCCATGCCGAGCTCGCGCTCTTCGTGCGCGGGTGGCACGTGCCCGATGCCCCGGGCCAGCAGCGGGTGCTCGCGATTCCCGACGCGCTCGAAACGCCCGCGTTCGTCGACACACCCGACGAAGAGGCCATCTGGGCCGACGTGGTGGCGGCCCGCCGCACCAGGGGGGCCGGCCTCTTCGCGCTCGCCCTCGAAGCGGCCCGAGCACACGCGAAGATCCCGACGCGAACGGAGCGGGCCGCGGGCATCCCGGCGCCGGCGCTCGCCCAGCGGAGTTGCGCCGCGATCGCACTCCTTCACGAAGCGCTCCGCGACGATCCCGAACATGAGCGGGCCCGCAGGGCGGGCGGCTGGGTGAAGCGAGACGGCCGTTGGCTCTGGCCCGAAACGGCCCGGCGGCTCGACGCAGGCGACGTCGCCGATCCGGTCCGCGGCTGGATCACGAAATCGCAGGCAGCCCGGCCGACCGAACCACGGCCCGGCCGGCCCGTGGCCTGGCTCTCCGATCACTGGAAGATCTCGTCGCAGGCCGGCCCCGAGGCGGCCACGACCCTGGCCCGCGAGTTGGAACTCACGCACCGCGTGTGGCGGCAGGCATTCGGCGCCTTCATAGCGGAGCCCACCGACCTCGAACGAGCGGTCGAGGGCCGCTCCCGGCCGCTGAGCCACGGCCCCTTTGCCGCGACGCTGTTCGCCGATCGCGCAGCCTATGTCGCCGAGCTCACGAAGCTCGAGCCCACGATCGCCCGCACGCTCGGCCTCTACTGGACGCCGACCCACACGGCCTATTTCTTTCCGATCGGCGCGGGCGACGATGAGCCGGGCGTGTCCACGATCCACCACGAGGCCGTGCATCAGCTCTTCGCCGAGATGCGGAAGACGAGCCCGCTCGTGGGCGAACGCTGCGGCTTCTGGGCAGTGGAAGCGGCCGCCTGCTACATCGAGAGCCTCACGCCAACGGAGTATGGCTGGACGCTCGGCGGCCGCGACGCCGGCCGTGCGCCTGCCGCCCGGGAGCGGCTCATCGACGACGGGTTTTACGTTCCTCTGGAGGAGCTGTGCGAGCTCGGCCGTACGGAGCTCCAGGCCGACGACCGGCTACCGGCAATCTACAGCCAAATCGCTGGCCTTGCCGACTTCTTCATGAACGGCGAGCAGGCGAAATACCGCGAGGCTTTCGTCGAGTATCTCGTGCGCATCTACACAGGCTCGGTCTCCCCCGACACGCTCGCCCGCCTCTGCGGCACGAGCTACGCCGACCTCGACGACGCGTACCGCCGCCATATGGCGCGTTGAGCATCCCTCATCGACCGTCAGATTTCTTCCGGGCCGCGCGGCTTTCGGGCCACGGGCTCGGCACCGTCGGGAGCCGCTCGGTGAGCACCGGCTGCGTCGTGCGGCCGGCCTGCTTGGTGTTGAATGGCACGAACCCGAGCGGTCGCACGGGTGAATCATCGGGCAGCGTCAAGTCACCCACGTTCGGATTCGCAAACCGTGGATTGGCGACGATCGAGCCTGCGTCATGGCCTGCGGCTTGCCAGGCGGTGAGATCCCGGTTGCCGGGAAACACCACGGGCTTGCCGCAGCGCCAGTAGCAGTTGGAGCCGCTCACGATCCCCTGCCCCCACGGGCCATTGGTGAGTGGTGCATCGGTATTCCACCACACGATATTTCGCTCGAAGCGAAAGCTCGTGTGATCCTCGGGCCTCGATCGCTTCAGCTGCCAGTCGCGAGCCAGGGCGAAGATGTTGTTCTCGATCACGTTGTCGCGGCCGAAGTGCTGGTGAAAACCGCCCGAGCTCGTACGGTAGACGAGGTTGTTGCGCATCACGATGCCTGTCGAGCCCTCGTCGGTGTACAGGCCCCAGCCGCCATACTGGTAGCTCAGAATGTCGAAAATCTCGTTTCCCTCCACGACTGTTCCGGGCGATACGCCGAGCGTGTACACGCCTCCCATGTCGGAGAGCACACCCTGCCCGAGGTCATGAATCCGATTGCCGATCACCCGATTGTCGCGGGCCAGGCTCGGTCCGTAGCCCCAGCTCCAGCCGACCGAGATGCCGGTGTAGGTAAAGTCGTGGATGTCGCAATGCTCGACGAGCGACTTCGAGGCGTTGCCGATCCAGACGCCGACGGCTGCTGAATGCAGGCGGCCGCCGCTGCGGATGGTGCACTCGCGGATCGTGATGCCGGAAACGATGGCCTCGGGATCGGTGGGCTGGTCCGGGGTTCCCAGGAGCAGACCGCCACTGCCGAGATCGACGAATTCGCAGCGTTCGACCGTGCAATCGCGGCAGCCCTGACCAAACGACACGGCATACCTGCCCGTGTGCCGTACCGCGCAGTCTGCCATCACGACATTGCGCGCACCGGTCGCCACCAGGGCGGCCCCGACGTTGATCTCAGCCTGCCCACTGCTATGCCCTCCGGCCGGCATCGTCCAATTGTCGTGCGCGAACGAGAGTCCCTCGAACCGCACGTGCTCCACCCAGTGCCGGCCCTTCACGTCGCCACGCAGTTCCACGAGTCGCTCGAGCCAGGGCGCCACCACCTCGCAGGTCGCCGGCGTCTCATGGGGGAGCGGGCAGTACGTCAGCCGGCCGGTGGGGCGGTCGAGATACCACGAGCCTGGAGATCCAAGCGCCTCGCGGACGTTTTCTGCCCTAAAGCGATTGCCCTTGGGAAACGAGCACCATTTCGCGAGGTGCCGGGAGCGGCCGGCGAACGTCACGATCTTGAGCGCCGGCTGGCCGGGAACCTCCGGAGCGGGATCGATCCGCGCGATCGGCAGCCGCGACATTTCCCAGGTGTGGACGACCGTGACTTCCACATCGTCGAGATTCGCCCATGAGGGGTCGAGCTGGCGGCCTTTGAAGGCGAACCGGTCGTGCCCCTTCTTCGCATTTTCCGGCGTGGGCTCCACCGTGGCCGCGATCGTGCGCCAGCCCTCGGCCGGTGCGAATGGGCGAAACCGCCGCTGGTCGTTCACGAACAGCTGCGAAAACCGCCAGCCCGACTTCTGCGCATCCTCGAGATCGACCTCCCAGCACGGCTTGCCTTTGAGCTCGCCCACGCGCCAGCCGCCGATCACTCGACCGCCGCTGATGAGCGGCCGCGCCCCGTCTGCCGCCCGGATCACGGTCGGGCTCGTCTCGGTGCCCGAATCCTCGGATACGAGCACGAGCGGTGCGGGGAGTTCGTGCCGTCCATCGGCCACCTCGATCACGACCGGCTCGGTGCGGCCGGCACCCCGGCCGCGGCGATCGCGCACGATATCGAGCGCCTTGCGCAGCGATTTCACCGGGGCGCCAGCCGTGCCGGCGGCCGCGTCGTCACCCTGCGGAGACACGTATACATCGGCCGCCATGCCCGCCGACACGCTGATGGCAAAGAGAGCCACGGCCAACCCTGCAGCCGGCCGGCCAGGGACACGATTCACCATCCGCAGACACCTCTGTTGCGTTCAGACTTGTCCATCGTGAAGCACGATAGCCAGAGGCAACCCCGGGCGGCATTGGCCGAAAGTACACCGTCAAAATGCCCGTGGCTTACCACTGCCAGCACAAAACGGTGCCTGGCACCGCAATCCCGCTGCAGTCTGCCGATCTGCGTCTACTTTTTGCGGCGGAGGGTCCATGCAGCCGCAGCAACGCCAATGCCGGCCAGCAGGATGGCCCCCGGCTCGGGCACGACGATCACGTTGGCCGTGAGCGTGAGGTCGCGCGTGTTGGCCGCACCCGACAGGTTTTGCTGGTCGCGGAACTTGAGCGTGTAAACGCCCTGGTAGGTGCCCTCGGTGAGCGAGCCGGGCGAAAGCACGCTGGCCATGAAGCCATTGAACGTGCCCGACGCGAGATTCGCAAAATTCGTGAGCCCCGTGGAAAACACGTTATCGCCGCTCGTGAACACGACGTCGTAGAGGGCGAGACCGGCGGTGTCGGCGTCCGTGAAGCCGCCGGAGGCGACATTCCACACTGAAAACCCGAGCGATCCGGAGCCGCTCGTCCACATGCTGGAGTTCGTGTCGTAGGTGCCAAGCGTGAGCGAGAGCGTCGGCGTGTCGCTCGCCTGGAAGCTGGCAAGCGAGTGGTTGAGCACGTTCATGCTCACCGTGCCGGTGGCCGTGGTCGTGCCGAAGGCCGAGGGTGCGCTCACGGTGAACGTGCCCTGCTGGCCGCTCCCGATCGAGGTGCCGGTGAACACGAAGCCGGCGATCGCGCCGCTCGTGTCACCCGCATTGACCGAGCCGAGCGAGGAGCCGGCCACACCGGAGAAGCCCGTGCCAGTGAACGTAAGCCCGGCACCGCCAGTGAGCGCGTTGTTGGCGACGGTATAGGTGAAGGCCGCCGAGCCGCCGGTAATGATCGAGACCACGGGGTTGGTGACCGACACCGCCCCGAGCACGGCCCGCTGCTGGTAGTCGATCGACGTGCTCGTGGTGAGGATCTGGTAGGCGCCGGTCGTGCCGGTGATGTTCGTGAACGAGTTGGTGATCGACTGGGCCGAGAGCAGGCGATAGTAGCCGGCCGAGGTGCCGCTGCCGGTGAGATCGAGCGTGCCGCCGGAGAGGTTTATCGTGCCGCTGGTTGCGGTCAGCTGGGCCGTGGCCCCGGTGGCGCTCGCCGCAATCCGCAGCGTGCCGCCGCCGACCCCGAAAGCGAGGCCACCGATGGCATTCACATTGGATCCGAGCGTGAGCGTGCCCATCGTCGTGGCGTCACCGAGCGTCACGAGCGATCCGCTCGGGATCGCGTCGTTTACGCCCACGATCAGGTTGCTCGCCTGGTTCACGAACGTGGGGCCGTTGTAGGTGTTCACGGTCGAGAGCATGACCGTCGAGGTCCCGTCCACGAGGAGATCGCTATTGGGGCTTTGTCCGACGATCTGGCCGGTGACGTTAAACGCGCCGCCGGTGAGCCGCAGGACGGTGCCGTCCTTCGTGAGCGTGCCGCCGAGCGTGAGCGTGCCGCCGCCGGAGTTGCGCACGGTTCCGGTGCCGCCGGTGACGGTGATGACACGATCGAGTGCGCCGGTCGTGCCCGTGTAGGTGAGCCCGGCGCCGGATGCGATGCCGACGCCGGAGGTCGAGCCGAGGGCCGCGATCCGGTCGAACGCGAGCGTGCCGGCCGAGATGGTCGTGGCGCCGGTGTACGTGCTCGTGCCGGCGAGCGTGAGCTGGGCCGAGCCGAGCTTCGTCAGGCCGCCGGAACCGACACCTGCGAAGCCTTGGCTGATCGTGTTGGCGAACGTGCCTGTATCGAGGATCGCACCGCCGTTGCCGACGTTGAGGGCCAGCAGGTTGCCGCCCGGGTTTGCGTTCGAGGGGATCACGCTCGTGCCCAGCATGCGGAGCGTGCCGCCATTGAAGGTGATGCTGTTGGTGCCGCTGCCACCATTGGGGATGCTATTCGTCTCCAGTACGCCGCCGTTGAGATTCAACGTCGGGGTCTGCGTCGCGCCCGTGTTGTTACCAAGCGTAATACCGCCCGTCGGGGATGACAGCGTGCCGCCGTTGATCGTGACCACGTTCGTGGCGCCGGCCGCGGCACCGAATCCGACCGACATGGACTGCACCGTGGCGAAGCCGTTGTCGACGATGAACGTGCCGTTCTGTATGTTCACGCTGTTCAACGAATGACTGCCGCTCGTAATCCGCTGAACGGCACCCGAGCCACTGATCCGATTTTCGACGTTCGTGAGCGTGGTCGTGCCGGCGAGGACGAGCTCGCCCGCGTTGACCTGCAGCGGGTTGTTGAAGCCCTGGGCAATCGAGCTGTCGACCGACAGGGAGAAGTTGCCCGCAAGCGTGAGCGTGCCAGAGCCGCTCTTTTGGAACCCGCTCGCCCCCTGCCCGGCCGATGCGGGGCGATTCCCAACCAACGACCCCGAGAAGGTGGATGATGTGGTCATACTTGACGTGAGCCGCGAGATGCCGACGTCGATCGTCCCTCCGGTGCCGGAGATGGCGCCCACGGTGTTGTTGCCACCGAACTGGAGCGTGCCACCGGCCATGACGATGCTCGACGCACTGGGGATACGGCTATCGGCCGTCGTGGCCAGCACGCCGGCCGAGACAGTCGTCAGGCCGGAGTACGTGTTGGCACCGGAGAGCGTCAGCACGCCCGTGCCGCTCTTCGTCAGGCCGCCGTTGCCGCTGATGACGCCGGCGAAGCTGGTGCTCGCGTTGTCGCCGCCGGCCGTGAGCGTTCCCCCGCCGAGGGAGACGGTGCCACCCGAGGCGCCGCCGCCTGCGAGTGAACCGATCGTTTGACTGAAGCCGTTGAGATCAAGCGTCACGCCGGCCGCGTTGGCCAGACTGACCGCGGAGAGATTGCCGAAGGCCTGACCGCCCGCGGCCGCTCCGGCACGGAGCGTGCCAGAGGTGAGGGTCGTGGCGCCGGTATAGGTGCTCGTACCGGAGAGCGTGAGTTGCGCCGAGCCGAGCTTTGCGAGGCCGCCGGAGCCGACGCCTACGAACCCCTGGCTGATCGTGTTGGCGAACGTGCCGGTGTCGAGGATCGCGCCGCCGTTGCCGACGTTGAGGGCCAGCAGGTTGCCGCCCGGGTTCGTGCCGGAGGCGATCATGCTCGTGCCGAGCATGCGGAGCGTGCCGCCGTTAAAGGTGATGCTGTTCGTGCCACTGCCGCCATTGCTGATACCGTTCGTCTCCAGCACGCCGCCGTTGAGATTCAACGTCGGGGTCTGGGTCGCGACCGTGTTGTTGCCGAGTGCGATATTCGCAGCCGGAGATGACAGCGTGCCCCCATTGATCGTGAGCACGTTCGTAGCGCCGGCCACGCCGCCAAACCCGATCGACATGCCGCGCACCGCAGCGAAGCCGTTGTCCACGACGAACGAGCCGTTTTGGAGTGCCACGCTACCAATGCTGCTGCCGGCGCCGGCATTGAACGAATGGCTGCCGCTCGTGATTCGCAGCGTGGGGTTGCCGGACGAACCGTAACGCACCTCGACGTTCGTAAGCATGGTCGTGCCGGCAAGGATGAGTTCGCCCGCGTTGACCTGCAGCGGGTTGTTGAAGCCTTGGGCGATCGAATTATCAACCGAGAGGGATACGTTGCCCGCAAGCGTGAGTGTGCCCGAGCCGCTCTTTTGGAACCCGCTGGCTCCCTGGCCGGCCGAAGCAGGGCGATTTCCCACCAGTGACCCCGAGAATGTGGATGACGTGGTCACACTTGACGTGAGCCGTGAGATGCCAAAATCGATCGTCCCGGCGGTTCCGGACAGAGCAGCCACGGTATCGCTGCCGCCAAACTGCAGCGTGCCGCCCGTCATGACGATGCTCGAACCGTCGGCGATGCGGTCGTTCGTGGATGTGACGAGCAGGCCAGCCGCGACGGTCGTCGGGCCGGTGTAGGTGTTGGCAGCGGACAGCGTCAGTACGCCTGCGTTGCTCTTCGTGAGGCTGCCGCCGCCGGACACAGCACCCGACAATATCTGGTTTGCAGAACTGGCCACTGACAAAGTGCCACCCGAAGCGACCGCAATCGGGGCGGAATAGCTCCCTGAGCCGAGCACGCCGGCCCCGCCGATCTCGAGCGTGCCGTTCGAAATCGAGGTCGTGCCGGTGTAGGTGTTCGTTCCGGTGAGCGAGAGCGTACCGGAGCCGAATTGGGATACGTTGATCCCGCCGCCGATCACGCTGTTGAAGTCCGTGCCCTGCGCGACCGTATTCGAGCGGTTGAAGGCGAGCGTGCCGCCGGCTGAGCCCGTGATCACGCTCGACGTTGAGAGCGATCCGGCCGTACTACCCGAGCCGATCTGGAGCGTGCCGGCATTGATGCTCGTGGTGCCCGAGTAGGTGTTGACGCCGTTGAGCACGAGCGTGCCCGATCCAACCTGCGCGACGCCGATCGACCCGCCGATGACGCTGCTGAAATCGGTGCCCTGGGTGACCGCGTTGGAACGATTGAAGGCGAGCGTGGCACCCGAACTGCCGGAGATCGCGCTCGCCGTGTTGAGTGCGCCCGTCGCTCCTCCCGACCCGATCTGGAGCGTGCCGGTGTTGATCGTCGTGTTACCGGCGTAGGTATTGGAGCCGGACAGGATGAGGATCGCCCCGCCGGCCTTGGTGAGGGCACCGTTCGAGATCACGCCCGACATCGTCGTGGCGCCGTCAGTGGTGATGGTGCGCGTGCCGCCGGCGAGATTGAACGAGCCGCCGAGAGTCAAAGCGTTCGCCGACCCGACTCTGAAACTTCCGGTGATCGTACCCGAGTTGGAAACCGTCTTGCTGCCGCCCCGCGCTTCCAAGGATCCAGCATTGATGGTGAGGGGGCTGGAGCCGAAGACGCCGTTCTGGCCGATGCCGACATTGCCTCCAGTGATCGTGAAGCCGCCGCTGAACGAATTGCTGTTATTGTTCAGATACACATATCCGCCGGTCACCGCCATGCTGCCCGTCCCGCTTACGGCGCCATCCACCCGCAAGATTCGGGCCGAGTTGTCGGTCGAAAAGGTCGAGGAGCCCAAGAGCACAATCGGGATGGTGACGACGTTGGAGCTGCCGGAAGCGATGGCGCCAGTCATCGTGAACGCGCTATTGTTGACCAGCGTCAGTGTCCGTGAGCCGGCGGCGGACAACGTCATGGGTTGCGTGTTCGTGAACGAGAGGCTGCTGAGCGTGATCGTGTCGCTCGTGCCGCCGATCGTGTTGGTGGAGGTCGTCTGCGTGGTGCCCGCGAACGTGAGCGCCCACGTGCCCGACGTGGTGGGCGCGCCGTTGTTCCAGTTGCCGGCCGTGCTCCAGTCGCCAGTCGCCGCGCCGCCCGTCCACGTGGTGGTGAATTGGGCGCGGGCGATGCCAGCGCAGAGTACGAGGGCACATGCAGCACCAATCGACGCAGCCTGTGACCGATGGAAGAGCGATAGCGCGAACGTGTTCATGGCGACTCGCGGATCGGAGAGGAGAGTTCCCTTCCCTCCCCCAACCGTAGGTCGCCGTTGTGCCCCCCGCTATTGGCCGAAAGTACAACTCTCCCCAAAAATCAGACCCGATAGGCCCCGGCTCCGGCGAAAACCGCTGCCAGCCGAACGAGGAGACCGCGGCGGTCTTCCAAGGCAGGATTGCCAAGACGCCAACCAGATTTTGCCCCGTCGATCAGCCTGCCGCCGGCCCGGGAATCTCATGCATCAGCCGAAGGTTCAGAGCTGCAACAAGGCGTTCGATCGCATCAGCGGAAAGGTCGTCATCACCCTCCCGGAAGGCTGCGAGCCGTGCGGCTTCAACGCCGATCGCTGCCGCCAGGTCGGCGTCCGGAATCCTGGTCACGGCGATCGCCCGCCTGAGATCGCCCAAAAAACCAAGCCTTTCAGCGGCCACTCTGATTCGGGTGATCTGCCGCGAGGTTTCCTCTCGTGCGAGTTGCTCCTCGTGTGCCGCCCGCTGCCACAGCCGGCGCTGCTCTTCCGTGAACGACACAGACGCCCTGCGGTGCCCGGCCGCCATGGCGGCCCTGACTTCTTCCAGCTGTTGCGCGGTCAGCTTCATGTCAACCCTCGATCTCGAAGGCAGTAATCGGCTCGATCACCATGTCGTCCAGCCGCCGGAACACGCAGCACAGCAATCGCCCCGCACGTGTTGTGCCAAATGCCAGCGGATTGCCCGTTGAGCGGCTTGCGGCCTCGCCTTCCGGTGTGCAAACAATTTCCTCGAACTCATCCTGGGTCACACCGTGCTCGGCGAGATGTTCCACGATCTCCGGCGTCCACACGAAAAAGTAAAACGGCATTGGAGCCCGGAAAACCGCGGGGGCTTTGCTCGCATCCCGAGATCGATCATACCGCAAAACCCTGGCAGCCGTATGGGCGGCAGACGAACGATTATGGCCTCCGGAAAACGCTGCCTGGCCCACATTGCGCCGGCGCAGTCGTCAGCCCGGCCGCGAGGCCTTGAGGATGCCAAGGTCGAATCCGCGGGCCACGGCCTCCGCCCGGTCGGCGGCATGAAGCTTTTCGAGCAGCGCGGCCACATGCGCCTTTACCGTGCGCTCCGTGATCCCGAGCGTGTGGCCGATCTCGGCGTTGCTGTAGCCATTCCTCAGAAACATGAGCACCTCGATCTCCCGCGGCGAGAGTCCATTGGGCCACACCGCGGGACCGACGTCGGGCAGGGCCAGCCCCTTCTGCAAGCGTCGCTTGCCGGCATACACGTCGCGGATCGCGTCCACGATCTCGGCGTGGTCGGCGAGTTTCGTGAGATAGCCATGGGCCCCGGCCCGCACCGCCCTGCCCACGTCGTCTGGCGCGTCGGACGACGTGAGCACGATGACACGGGCCGAATCGTCGATCGCCTGTATCCGCCGCATCGTCTCCAGGCCGTCGAACCCCGGCATGCTCAAGTCGAGCAGCACGACGTGCGGCCGTTGGCGACCGACGAGGTCGAGGGCATCGGCCCCGTTGGCAGCCTTGCCGATGATCGTGAAATCGGGCTCCGATGCCAACACGTTCGCCAGGCCCGCCCGAAACACCGGGTGGTCATCCACGATGAGGATGCGGATCGCAGCGGCTGTGGAGCGGTCGGGAGTCATGAGCGGCATCCAAGGCTCCCCGCACCGCGGGCTGGTGGACAGTGGCCGAAAGTACAACCGGTCAGAGCGCCCCAGCGGCGCCGGTGGGACGGAGGGCATCGGCGTCGGCGTCAAGTTCGGAATCGTGCGCTCCCACAGCCACCCGGGCCGTGATCGTGGTGCCCGCGCCGGACGCGCTCGCGATTTCGAACCGGCCGCCCAAGTTCGCTATCCGCTCACGCATCCCCTGCAGCCCAAAATGCCCCTGCTCAGGACCGGCGGCGGTGGCGACGACAAATCCCGGCCCATCGTCATGCACCGTCACCGTCACGCTCTTCTCGGCCGAATCAAATCGGACGGCCACGTCCACTCGGGCGGCCTCGGCGTGATGGCAGGCGTTGCGGATCGCCTCCTGGACGACGAGCAACAGGTTTCCCGCTACGAATTTCGGGAGCTCGAACGGCTCTCCCTCGATCCGCAGCTGCACGCGATCGGCTCCGGGCGTGCCCGCGGGCCCCGCAAAATGGTGAACCACTGCCGCGAGCGACTCGGAAAATGACCGCCCCGCCTGAGGCTGGGTGCGCAAGGCCCACACCGAGCCCCGCAGATCGACGGCCGCGTGTCGCAGCATGCGCCGGGCGACGTCGAGCTGTTCTCCCGCGTCATGGCTCGCTGGCGCCGAGACAGAGCGCCGGCAGAGGTCGAGCTGCAGGAGCACACCGGCGAGCGTCTGCAGGACCGTGTCGTGAAGGTTGGCGGCCAAGCGGCTGCGCTCGCGGAGCGTGGCCTGAAACTCCACGACCGCATCGCGGCGGCTCTGCATCTCGTGGAGAATCCGCGCGGCCTGGGCCTTCACCTGTCGGCGGAGGAGCGCCACCCAAGCGAGCGAACCGGCGAATACGGCGGCAAGCGTGGCGGCGAGTGCCGTGAGCCTGCGGGGCGTCCACCACGACGCCGCCTGAAGAACCCGCACGTCGGCGGCGGAGCGCAATCCGACCATGAAGTGGGTGACCGCCAGTTCCGACCAGACGGCGCTCGGTGTCTCGGCCTCGATCTGCAAGAGGCCCGTCACCTGCACGCGGCTGCCGGGGCGGATCGTTTCCAGCTGGGCGAACGTGGGCTGGTCCATCCGTGCCATCACGTCGGCATCGACGCCGTCGGCCGCCAGTAGAAACCGGCCGCCGCTCGGCGTGCGCTCGACGTCGGCAAGCCGGGCGGCAAACGTCACGAGGCAGCCGTCGTAGTCGCCGGGCGTGGCGGCCGTACCTCCCTGTCGAGCGTCGTTGAACAGCCTGGCCACGTCGGCAGGCGCGATCGCGAAGGGTTCGTCGGCAGTGCCGCGGCCGACCACCCGCACGCGGGCATGATGCAGCCCAGCCGCGTGGCCGCGGCGATCAAGGAAGCCGGCGACCTCGACCTGGTCGTTCACGGCGACGGGTGTGCCGTCGGCCGTCTCCACGCGGATGCCCGCCGGGCCCGCCTGCAGATAGAAGCCACCCGAAAACACGTAGTTGACGGTGCCGCGCGTGCGCAGCCGGTGGGCCCCGACGGGCTCGGGCGAAAAGGTGGCGATGTCGGCGAGCGGCACGAACCGCGCCTCGAACGGCGGGCAGGGGGGCGACTCCACCACCTGAACGTCGGCGGCATCCATCACAACGACGCGCGGATAGAGCAATTCACCGCGGGCGTTGAAGGCTGCGATAGCGGAGCCGACGAGTCGCACGCGGGCATCCACGAGAGACACATCCGGGTCGGGATGGCCAGCCTGGGGAATACGGGCCTCGAACCTGCGTGTGCCCCGTTCGAGCAGCAGAAGCCAGTGGCCTTCATCCGAGTTGACGCCTTGAACGACGCCGGTGACGTCCACTCGGCAGCATTCGTCGGCGCCGGTGAAAAATCGGTCGTCATCGACTGGCAGCGCAGCGGGGATCTCACGTCTGCCGACGACCCGGAGATCGAAGGCGAGGAGCTTGGGGGCGAAGCCACCGGGATCGAGAATGCCCTCGATCTCGAGTTCGTCGCCCACGGCGAGCGTGGCGAGCGTCTCTTCGGAGCCGCGCCACACGGCGGGCGACTTGGGCCACGGCTTCGTGGTGGTGATCCACATGCCGCGGTCGCCATCCTGGATCGTGAGCCGCGAGCGATCGGGCATCTTGATCCAGGTCACCACGCCGCCGCGAATCACGACCGGCTTGCCGGCCACCTCGCTGCGCGGCAGCGCCTGCACATCGGCAATCCGCATCGGCTCGGAGGCCGCCGCGACGCCGGCGATCGCAAGCACCCCGCAGACCGCCCACGTTGGAACCATGCCGTAATTTCCCCAGCCGAGCGGATCACTGCCGATTGTACTAACGTACAATACAGCCAGCGTGGGGGTGAGCCTATCTTTGACTTGCGGGCGGGACGATCCCGTTTCGTGACTTTCCCCCTGGATGTCTGCCCGGATGTTCGCATCGATCCAGAGACTCACCGTGCGTTCACGGCACTATTCGCGTCGCACCAGTGGCTTCACCCTTGTCGAACTGCTCGTGGTGATCGCCATCATCGGCGTGCTCGTCGGGCTTCTGCTACCAGCCGTGCAATCGGCCCGCGAGACGGCCCGGCGCAGCGCGTGCACCAACAAGCTCAAGCAAATCGGGCTGGCGATGCACAACCATCATGACGCACGCAAGGCCTTCCCAAGCGGGTTCGTGATCACCGGAACGACGCCGAACTATGCGAACATCTGGAGCGACGACATGCGGTTCCGCGGCAACTTCGTCGCCTGGGGGGCGTTGATCCTGCCCTTCCTCGAAATGCAGGAGGTGTTCGATCAACTGACGTATTCCACGGCTAGCGTGAACGGCGTGGACGTGGGCCGGCTCGTCAGTTCCCGCAGTCCAGCGTTTGTGCACACTCGGCCGCAGCCGGCGTATTCATGCCCTGCCGATACGCTGCCGACGCGCCGGCGCACCTTGACGGGGTTTCTTGCGAACTTCGGGCCATCGAACTACGTGGGCAGTTACGGCAGCGACGGTTCATCGGGCGGTCAGCTCTGCGGCGCGGCCCAGCCCCGGGGGGTGCTGTTCGCCAATTCCGCGATGTCGATCAAAAACATCACCGATGGCACGAGCAAGACGCTGCTCGCGGGAGAAGTGAGCACCGATCAGAAACATTGGACCTTCTTCCAGTCTTCGGATCCCAACGCGAATCTCGACGGGCAGGGGGCTGGCGCCTGGGCAGGCGTGCCGGCACAATTGAAGTTCGACGGCATGGTGCTGCGCGACGTGCACCCGAACCGCCCCCTCAACAGCCAGCTGCCACAGGCCCTGATCGAGGGCACCGACGGGCAGGATGGCTTCGGCAGCAAGCATCCTGGAGGAGCGAACTTCGTATTCTGCGACGGGGCGGTGCGCTTCCTGTCGGAAAATATCCAGTCGGCGTCGAGCCCGGCCGGAACGTATCAGCGGCTTGGCGACCGCGCCGATGGCTTGGCGATCGGAGACTATTGATGAGGCCGCGCAGGGCAGGCGTTCATGAGTCGGGCGTCGCGCGGCGGCGCGGAGCCCTGCTCATGGCCGCCGTCGGATGGGCGGCCGTCGTCGCGGCTGGCTGCGGGCCGAACGGCCCCCAGCGGTTTCATGTGGAAGGCTCCGTCACCTACGCCGGCAAGCCGCTGCCGCGCGGGGTGATCCGCTTCGAGCCCGACGGCTCGAAGGGCAACGCCGGCCCGGTGGGCCTCGCCGAAATCGCCGACGGCCGCTACACGACCGATCAACCGGGCACGAAGGGGTCGCTCCGCGGCCCGATCGTGGCCGTGATTACCGGCTATCCCGTATTGGATTCCACCAAGGAACTCCAACTGCCGCTCTTCAGCGAGTATCGCATCGAGGCCGTTCTCGAGCCGAAGGACGGCGGGCCGGTGAAGCTCGACTTCGACGTGCCCGAGACGCGCGGCAAACGCTGACACCGTCCCGATTCCTCGCTCGCCGTTCGGGCTCCCCGAAGCGTGGCGAATGCACGGTCGTGAATTGACGGTCGTTCCGCGGGGCACGTACACTCCGCCTCGAAATCACGTCAATTCAGGAGTGTCGCCGAGTATGTCTGCTTCGTCTGCCGCGCCCGCGCGCGCCGCCCACGCCACCGATCTCGATCGCCTCGCGATCGACACGATCCGCACGCTCTCGATGGACGCCGTCGAAGCCGCCAAGAGCGGCCACCCCGGCACGCCGATGGCGCTGGCTCCGGTCGCCTTCACGATCTGGAAGGAGTTTCTCCGCTACGACCCGGCCAACCCCGCGTGGCCAAACCGCGATCGCTTCGTGCTCTCCTGCGGTCATGCGTCGATGCTCCTCTATTCCTTGATTCATCTGGCCGGCATCCGCCGCGGCGGATCGGCCGATGCCACCCGCGACGTGCCCGCCGTGTCGCTCGACGAGATCAAGAAGTTTCGCCAGCTAGACAGCGTGTGTGCCGGCCACCCCGAGCACCACATGACGTCAGGTATCGAGACCACCACCGGCCCGCTCGGCCAGGGCTGTGGCAACTCCGTGGGCATGGCGATGGCGGCGAAGTGGCTCGCCGCCCACTACAACTGCCCCGGCCACGAGGTCTTCAACTACGACACCTACGTGCTCTGCAGCGACGGCGACCTCATGGAAGGCGTGGCCGCCGAGGCCGCCTCGATCGCCGGCCACCTCGGGCTTTCGAACCTGTGCTGGGTGTACGACGACAACTCGATCACGATCGAGGGGGAAACGCACCTGGCCTTCACGGAGAATGTCGGCCAACGGTTCGAGGGCCTCGGCTGGCGGGTGGAGCACGTGGCCGACGCCAACGATGCGGCAGCCCTGCGGAAGGCGCTGCAGGCGTTCAAGGCCGAGCAGAAGAAGCCCACGCTCGTGATCGTCAAGAGCGTGATCGGCTACGGCGCTCCGAAGAAGGCGGGCTCGCATGAAGCCCACGGCGCACCCCTCGGCCCCGACGAGATCAAGGGCGCGAAGCAGGCCTACGGCTGGCCGGCCGATGCCTCGTTTCTCGTGCCGCCGGAAGTGCCAGAGCACTTCGCGAAGACGTTTGGCGCCCGCGGCAAGCAGGCGCACGAAGCCTGGCAGAAGACCGTGGCCGACTATGCGAAGGCCCAGGCGCCGCTTGCCCGTGAGCTCCACGACTTCCTCGACGGCCGGCTCCCATCCGGCTGGGAAGCCGCGATCCCCACGTTCCCGGCCGATGCGAAGGGGCTCGCGAGCCGCGTGTCGTCGGGCAAGGTCTTGCAGGCCTTGAGTGCGGCGGTGCCGTGGCTGCTCGGCGGCTCGGCCGACCTCGCCCCCTCGACGATGACGCTCATCCAGGCTGAGAAGAGCTTCGAGCCGGGCTCCTATGGCGGCCGCAACTTCCACTTTGGCATCCGCGAACACGGCATGGCATCAGCCTGCAACGGGCTCGCCCTCTCCGGCCTACGGCCCTACTGCGCCACCTTCTTCGTGTTCTTCGACTATCTGAAGCCAGCGCTCAGGCTCTCGGCTCTCGGCAACCTCGGCGTGATCTACGTGCTTACGCACGACTCGATCGGCCTCGGCGAAGACGGCCCCACCCACCAACCGATCGAGCAGCTCGCGAGCGCCCGCGCGGTGCCTGGTCTCTCGGTGTTTCGCCCCGGCGACGCCAACGAAGTGGCCGAAACGTATCGCGCCGTGATGCGGCGGCCCGACCGCCCGGCCGTGATCGTGCTTTCCCGGCAAAACCTGCCCACGCTCGATCGCACGACCCTCGGCGCCGCGAGCGGCACCGCCAAGGGCGCCTACATCTTGAAGGACGCCCCGAACGGCAAGCCGGCCTGCATCCTGATCGGCACCGGCAGCGAGGTGCAGCTGTGCCTCGATGCGGCAACGCAGCTCGCCGAGGCTGGCGTGCATGCCCGCGTGGTGAGCATGCCGAGCTGGGATCTCTTCGCCGAGCAAGATGCTGCGTACCGTGAAAGCGTGTTGCCCGCCGCAGTCACGGCGCGAGTGGCCTGCGAGGCGGCCTGCGGCTTCGGGTGGGAAAAGTGGATCGGCCCCCGCGGCAAGTTCATAGGCATGACGTCGTTCGGCGCCTCAGGCCCGGCCCCGGCGCTTTACAAGCACTTCGGCATCACAGCCGACGCCGTCGCCGCGGCCGCGAAGTCGCTCGTGTAGCCCTTGGGCTCCGTGTGACATGGACCACGGGATCGCATGCAACCCGGTGTCCCGTCGCTTCCGCTCCGGGCTTCTTGGGAGATCGGAAGCCCGAGGCGTGAGCCGAGAGGATGCCCTGGTTGCAAACCGCCACCGTATTCCCTTCGGCTTACGCCTCGGGCTTCCTGAGTTGAGGAGGATCGGGGTTGTCCCCTACCATTGAGCCGGCGTATTTGACCAGCGCAGGCTGGAAGCCGGAGCGCAGGCAAATCCGAGCGAGCGGAGCCCATGGATGGGCGCAGTGAGCGTCCGGCGAGATGGTAGGGGCGACCCCGATCCGGTGCCCTTGCGTGAGCAATGACAGGCTGAAGCCTGTCCTACAGCCCGCGTTACGGCTGGTGGTGGGAGTCGCCGATCACGGCGTCTTCGGGATCGGTGCCGGCGGCCGTCTGGCCGGCTTCGTTCCTATAGAGATGATCGTCGCTGTGCAGGGCGTCCTGGAGCAGCCGTTCGACATGGCCGTCTTCGAAGAGCACATAGTGGATGCCCCCGGGATGATTGCTGCTCTTCTGGCAGCACTCGTCGGGAGCGTCGGCCATGAGCGGGTGGTGCTGCCGCCGCAGATTCTTGTTGGGCTGGAGCGTGCCGGACGCATCCCGATGGCCGAGCGTGTAGCCGTAGTCGCCGCTCATCGTGCGCACCATGTCGTCGAACTGCGGCGTGCCAACCGCCTTCTCGATCTCCGCGAGCGATGGTATGCGGAATCCCCCGCTGCGTTCGAGCGACGTGCCCGGCACCAGGAGCGTGCCGTCGTCGGCCACGAGCCGGTGCTCCGAGACGAGCGTCGGGGCGAAGAGGCCGGCGCGGGAGAGCGGGCCGGAATCGGGCGGCGTGGGGAACACGCGGTGCGACTCGGCGTAGCCTTGGAGGCCGAGCGCTGTTTTTTGCAGGTTGCGCTCGGCGCGGCGGGCCCGCGATTCGGTGATCGCGTCGAGCACGAGCGGCCCCACGAGCACGCATGCGGCGAGCGCCGTCGCGGCCATGATCATCCGGTCGAGCCACAAGCGCGGATGGGCCACTGGCTCGTCGTCGGACGCCGTGAAGGGCCGCGGCGTGGGCAGCGGCCGAGCGGCGGCCTGGGCCGACACGAAGGCGAGCGTGCGAGTGGCGAGGCCGGCGGGCGCCTCGAAGGGCTCACGGTCGCGGTCGAGCGGGCGCGTCGCGGCCCGCAAGCGCTCGAGATCGCGCCGGAGGTCGGGGCCCGTCTTTGGATCAGCCAAGGCGGCTTCGACCCGCCGTGCTTCCGGTTCGTCGATCGCATGCAGCAGGTAGCCGACAAGTTCGTCACGCATGATGGTCGCTCACATGGGTCCGGAAGTCGGGGTCATGCACGGGTGCGTCCACTGGCCAGCCACGATTCGTTGAGCTTCAAGAGCGCGGCATGGAGCCGGCTCTTCACGGTGCCCACGGGGATGCCGAGCACGTCGGCCGCCTCGCGGTATTTCATGCCCTGGTGGTAGACGAGGAGCACCGCACCCTTGAGCGCTTCCGGCAGCCCATCGACCGCCGACCGCACCCACTCGCGGGCCTCCTCGTCCGCCATCTGATCATCGGCCGTGCGATCGTTGCCCGAGAGCATCTCCACAAGTGCACCGACATCGTCATCCCCGCTGCCCGACCGCTGATCGATGCTCACCATGCGGTGGCGTTTGTTGCGGCGCTGGGCATCGATGGCCTGGTTGGTGGCGATCGTGTAGAGCCAGGGGCGGAAGCGTCGCCCGTCCTCGAAGTTCTCCTTCTTCAAATACACCTGCAGAAACGTCGCCTGGAACACGTCTTCAGCCATCTCCGCGCTGCCGAGGTAGCGCCGCAGATAGCTGAACAATTCGTGCTCGTAGCGGTGCACGAGACTCTCGAACGCCGCCGCGTCGTCCTTCACCCGAAACCGCCGCAGCAAATCCTCGTCGGACCGCCCTGCAGCCCGGCCATCCACCCCGGAATCCGGGGCGAAATCGGCCGTCGCGGAGCGGTCGCCGGAGCGTCCGCGGTGATCGGAATCGTGAGAAGCCATGCTTCGGTACGCGGCGGCCGGCGGAAGGGTTCGTCTGGGCGGGGAAAAAAGCTGCCCGCACCCGGCAACGGCCGAGTATAGCCGCACGGCCGCGGCCCGGGCATTCCGGGGCTTCTGGTACCCTGGGCGGCCATGGACCGACCCTCCCCGCCCTACCGCTGGGCCACTCCGGGCGACATCAACGCCTTTTTTGGCCTCGCCCTCGACAATCTGGCCGACCTCGTGCTGGCCGTGTCGCTCCTGGCCGCGGTCTTCGACTACCCGCTCGAGTTCGCCCTCTCCCACCTCGTGCCGGGCACGGCTGCCGGCGTCGTGGTGGGCGACGTGCTCTTCACATGGATGGCCTTCCGGCTCGCCCGCCGCACCGGCCGGAGCGACGTGACGGCGATGCCCCTGGGCCTCGACACGCCGAGCACGTTCGGGATGGTGTTCTTCGTGCTCGGGCCCGCGTTCGCCACGGCGCTTGCCGGCGGCATGGAGCGCGAGGCGGCGGCCCGCCATGCCTGGCACGTGGGCATGTGCTCGATCGTGGCCAGTGGCATCTTCAAGATGGCCTGCGCGTTCTTCGCGGGCTCGGTGCGCCGCATCGTGCCCCGCGCCGGCCTGCTCGGCAGCCTCACGGCCATCGCGCTGGCCCTGATCACGTTTCTGCCGCTGCTCGAGATCTTCGATTCGCCCGTCGTCGGCCTGCTCTCGATGGGGATCGTGCTCGCCTCGCTCACCGCCCGGATCCCATTTCCCTTTCGCATCCCCGGCGCCCTCGCCGCGCTCCTCGTGGGTGGGCTCGTGCACCTGCTCGGCTCGTGGACAGGCTGGCTCCATGTGGATGCGGCCCATGCCGCGTTTGATCCACGCTCGGCCCTCTGGCCCGTGGAGTGGCTCGCCGCCCTGCGCTTCGAATGGCTCGAGGCCTGGCCCGACACCGTGAAGTATCTGCCGATCGTGATCCCCTTCGCGCTCGGTACGGTGGTGGGCGGCATCGACTGCACCGAGAGCGCCGCGGCCGCCGGCGACGAATACCACACCGGCCGCATCATCGGCGTGGAGGCGATCGCCACGATCGTGGC
>JAIXPT010000197.1 GCA_027486095.1 Planctomycetaceae bacterium
AGGTGCGGCTGGACGACGATGCGGCGCGTGTCGGAGACCAGGGCAGCCGCATCGAGCGAGTCGGCGAGCGTGGGCCGCGCCGCGGCCACGAACCCGAGCCCGATGCGGCATGGAGCGAGTGCCTGAGGGCATGTGGCCACGTCGGCCACGAACGTGGCGGCGGTAAATTCGAGCAGTTGGCTCACCGCCCGCGGGTCGCTCGAACCGCGGCCGATCATCACGAGCGTTGTCGCCGCCGCGGGCACAGCCGCGAGGCCGCGCACGGCCTGCCGCCGGCGCCGGCTGGCGAGCCCGACGATCGCGGCATGGCAGCCGAGCGCGGCCGCCTGCGTGATGCCCACGCCGACGGCCCGGGCACCGGCGTCGAGCGCTGCCGGGATATCGCGCTTGGCGTGCCCGGCCGTGAATAGCAAAAGTGGCGCCGCGACCACGCGGCGGCAGCCCCGCGCCGCCAGGGCCGCCAGCGCGTCGCCGATCGACGGCCCGATCACCTCGAGAAATCCCACCTCCACCGGCACGCCGGGAAGGCTCTCCGCCACCAGCCGTCCGACGGCGTGCGTTTCAGCCGCGCCCACCGCATCGGCCGTGCCGTGCCCGACGATCACCACGCCGCACTCCGCACCGAGGCTGGCGGCCACGTCGGGCCGCCTCACCACCTCGGGGCCGCTGCTCCGCACGATCGGCAGCCGGCCCGCTGCCGGGGGCGGCGACGGGGTCGTCACGGGCGGCCGCTCCCCGTGCCAATGCGCGGCACGAGCGCCGCGACGACCAGCAGCGTGGCCACGGCGGCCGCGTAGGGCAGCGTGCGCGAAGGATGAGCCGTGAACAGGAGCGACCCCGCGAACGGGCCCAGAATTCTTCCCAGCGACGCGAACGACTGATTGACGCCGAGCACCTCGCCCTGCCGCGCCGGATCGGCACGCTTCGAGATCAGTGCCGACACCGAAGGATTGACGAACGCGAACCCCGCCACCGCCGCCGCCGAGGCGGCGTAGAACAGCCAGCGCAGCGCCGTCGATGCCGCCTGCCCTGCCGCGACGTCCTGATGCACGAACCATGCGAGCACGCCGAGGGCGGCCATGCCGGCGATGAGCATCGTCAGGCCGGAGCCGAGCAGGGTGGTCTCGGAAAGCCGCTTGGCGAGCGGGCGATAGAGCCCGCCGGCCACCACCAGCACCGCCCCGATCCCGGCGAACAGGAGAAAATTGCCGTCGTCGCTCATGCCGAAACCCTCCTTCGTGAACCGCGCGAGCGTGGCCTCGAAATTGGCGAAGGCGAAGATGGCGAGAAAATACACGAGCACGAGCGCGCCGACGGCCGGCAAGCCGAGCACGCCGGCCGTGCGCGAAAGACTGAAAAACTCCTTCGCCGCGCGGGAGTCGGGCCGGCGGGTTTCGCGAAACATCGTCACGGCGATCACAAGCGCCACGCACGAGAGCAGCGACGCCAGCGCCCCCACGCCCCACGGCTGGCGGGCGAAGAGCGCGAGGCCGAAGTAGGCGATCAGCGGCCCGAGCGTGAAGCCGGCGCCGAACGCGATGCCGATCAGCGCCATCCCCCGAGCCCTGTTCTCGGGTGTCGTGCAGTCGGCGATCACGGCGGCGGCCGTCCCCACGCTCGCGCCGGCGATCCCGGCCCCGATGCGGGAGAGCAGCATCAAGCCGAGCGCCGCCTGCGCCTGCTCGGGAGGCAGGGTGACGGCGTAGCCATAGAGGGCGTAAAAGACGACCGATCCCACCAGGCTCAGGATCAGCATCGGCCGCCGCCCCACGCGGTCGGAGAGCCGGCCCCACACCGGGCTGAAGAGAAACTGCATCAGCGAAAACACGGAAAACAAGAGCCCGATCACGGCGCCCCCGGCGAGCGGCGACAACCCAAGAGCCGCCAGATAGGGCTCCGCCTGCCGCGGCATCACCGGCAGCACGATGCCGAACCCGAGCAGGTCGATGAACACCGTGAGAAACACCACGACAAGCGCGCCGCGTGGCGGGCCCGCAGCCGAAGGTGGCGATGCCGAGGGATCACTGGCCATGCGGAATGCTGCCTTGAAAATGCTAGACTGCGGCCATGCGTGAGCGCCGACGAAACGTCGAGGACGACCGGCCTGCCGAGGCCATGAGCGTTTCAGAGGTCACCGCCCGCGTCAAGCAGGTGCTCGAGACGGGCTTCGCCGATGTCTGGGTGAGCGGCGAGGTGTCGAACCTCGTGCGGGCCTCGTCGGGCCATCTCTATCTCTCGCTCAAGGACGAGGGCGCGATCTTGAAGGCGGTGGTGTGGCGCGGCCAGGTGCCGACGCTCGCGATCGAGCCGGCCGACGGCCTCGAAGTGATCTGCCACGGCCGGCTCGAGGTCTACCCTCCGCGTGGCACCTACCAGCTCACGATCGACCGCCTGCACGCCGTCGGCACCGGCACGCTCGAGGCCCGGCTGCGCAAGCTCCACGCCGAGCTGGAGAGCGAGGGGCTGTTTCTTCCGGAGCGCAAGCGGCGGCTGCCGGCGTTTCCGCGCCGCGTGGCCGTGGTGACGAGCCCGAGCGGTGCCGCGATCGCCGACTTCCTCGAAGCGTTTCGGAGCCGCTGGCGCGGCTGCGAGGTGATCGTCGTGCCGTCGCGGGTGCAAGGCGCCGGCGCGGCCGAGGAGCTCGCCGCCGCCCTCGCGAGCACGGCCCGGATCGTGCCCGGCGTGGATGTCGTAGCGCTCATCCGCGGCGGCGGCAGCCTCGAAGATCTCTGGTCGTTCAACGAAGAGGTGCTCGTGCGCGCGGTCGCGGCCTGCCCGATTCCGCTCGTCTCGGGCGTGGGCCACGAGATCGACGTGTCGCTATGCGATCTGGCGGCCGACGTGCGGGCGCTCACGCCCACCGACGCCGCGATCCGGATCGCCCCCGACCGCGTCCAGGTGATCGCGGCGCTCGGTGGCTTTGCGGCGCGGCTGCAGAGCGGACTTTCGCGGCGGGCCGAAATGGCCCGCGAACGGCTCGGCCAGTTTGCCCGATCGCGGATCCTCGCCGACCCCACCCGGCTCGTCAGCGAACGCCGCGCGGTCGTGACGGAACGGGCCGCGCGGCTCGAACGGCTCGCACGGGCGGCCGTGGACCGGGCCGGCGAACGGCTGCGGGCGGCCGTGGCCCGGCTCAACGCGGGCAGTCCACTCGAGCTGTTGGCCCGCGGCTATGCGGTGACCACCGCGGCGGGCGCGACCGCGCCGCTCACGTCGATCAGGTCGGTCGCAGCCGGCGCGACGATCGTCACCCAGCTGGCCGACGGCCGGCTCCAGAGCACCGTCACCGCGATCGACGCCACGCCGATCGCCACGCAGGAAAGGATCGCACAGCATGCCACCTGACGACGCGTCGTCCGCAAACTCGGCGCAGACGCCCTCGTTTGAAGAAGGGCTCGCCCAACTCGCCGAGATCGTCAATCGCCTCGAAGGAGGCGGCCTGGGGCTCACCGAATCGATCGCGGCCTACGAACGCGGCGTCGTGGTCCTCCGCGGCCTCCACGAGGAACTCGCCACCGCCGAGGAACGCATCCGCGTGCTCACCGCCGTGGACGACGAGGGGCGGCCGATCACGGAGCCCTTCCCCGGCACGCACGATGTCCCGCCGGCCGACGTGGCTCGGAAGCCGGCATCGCGGGCCCCCGCGCAGCGCAAAGCAGCGCGGTCGCCGACGCTCCCCGGGATGGACGATTCCCCGGGAAAAGCCTAGACTTTTCTGGGTCATTTCGATCCTCAGCGGGGCCCGATCATGGCAGGCTGCCCGGTGTCCCCCGGCCTCCTCGCGCCCGGCAGTCAGACCATGCTCTTCGGGGCCGTTATGTCCGCTTCCGTGGCGCCGCCGATCACCCGTTCGCTCGACGACGTGCGGGAGTTCATGGAACCGCGGCTCGCCGCAGCGCTCGACCTGCCCGACGAAGCGGCGCCACGGCTCGTGGCGGCGATGCGTCATGCCCTGCTCGCCCCCGGCAAGCGGCTGCGGCCAGCGCTCGTGCTCTGGGCGGCCGATGCCTGCGGTGGCACGTGGGCCGATGCGGCGGGCGCCGCGGTGGCCGTGGAGATGATCCACGCCTATTCGCTCGTGCACGACGACCTGCCGGCCATGGACGACGATGATCTTCGCCGCGGCCGCCCCACCTGCCACAAGGCGTTCGACGAAGCTACCGCGATCCTCTGCGGCGACGCCCTGCAGGCGCTCGCCTTCGAGACGCTCGCCCGCGAGATGCCGCCGGCCACCGCGGCCCGCGGCTGCCTCGTGCTCGCCCGGGCGGCAGGCCCCGAAGCGCTCGTCGGCGGCCAGGCCGACGACCTCGCCGCCGAGCGGGGCTGGATCGCCGACATGACGCCCGCGCCAGCCGCCGAGCAGGTGGCCTGGCTCGAGCGAATCCATCGGCGCAAGACCGGCGCCCTGTTTCTCGCGTCCCTCGAGCTTGGCGGCCTCGCGGCGAATGCATCGGCCGCACAGCTCGCCATGCTGGCCGCCTACGGCCGCGCCTTCGGGCTCGCCTTCCAGATCGCCGACGACATCCTCGACGCCGAGGGAGACGAGGTGGCGATGGGCAAGCGCGTGGGCAAGGACGCGGGCCGTGGCAAGCTCACGTTTCCCACGATCGTCGGCCTCGAGGAGAGCCGGGCCCGGGCCACGGGGCTCGCCGCCGAGGCGGCGGCGGCGGTCCATGGGCTCGGTGCCAAGGCCGCGGCACTCGAGACGCTGGCACGCTGGATCGTCGCCCGCGATCATTGATGACCCCCGCAAAGGACGCCCCATGGCCGACATCCTGCCTTCCGTCATCTCGCCCCGCGACCTCGCCGGGCTGTCGATCGAACAGCTCGAGCAGCTCGCCGCCGAGATGCGCCGGGCCCTCACCGAGGTGGCGGCGACGCGCACGGCCCACTTCGCCTCGAACCTCGGCGTGGTGGAGCTATGCCTCGCTCTGCACCGCGTCTTCGATTTCAGCCGCGACCGCCTGATCTGGGATACGGGCCACCAGATCTATCCCCACAAGCTGATCACGGGCCGGTTCGGCCGCTTCGGCACGATCCGCACGAAGGGCGGCCTGATGGGCTACCCGAACCCCGACGAAAGCCCCTACGACCTGTTCATGACGGGCCACGCCGGCTCGAGCGTCTCGACGGCGCTCGGCCTCGCCAGCGGCGACGATCTGCTCGGGGCCGGCGACCGCCATTCCGTGGCCGTGATCGGCGACGGGGCCCTCCCTTCGGGCATCGTGTTCGAGGCGCTCAACAACGCCGGCTTCCTCAAGAAGAAGCTGCTCGTGATCTTGAACGACAACAAGATGTCGATCTGCCCGCGCGTGGGCGCGCTCGCCGAGTATCTCGACACGATTCGCACCAACCCCTGGTATCGCGGCCTCAAGCAGCAGGCCGGCGAGCTCATCAAGGGCGTGCCGATGGTGGGCGAGCAGATGGAGCGGATGCTCGGCAAGGCGAAAGACTCCCTCAAGGCCACGCTCCACGGCGGCATGCTCTTCGAGGCGCTCGGCGTGCGCTACTTCGGCCCCGTCGAGGGCCACTCACTGCCGAACCTGATCCGCTACCTCGAGCTGGTGAAAGACGAGGAGGGCCCCGTGCTCCTCCATGTGCTCACCGAAAAGGGCCACGGCTTCAAGCCGGCGGAGGCGGATCCCGTGTTCTTCCACACGCCCGCGCCGTTCGAGTGCGACGACGACGACTGCATCGTGTCGATCAAGAAGTCGTCGGCGAAGGCCTACACCGACGTCGCCAGCACCGCGATCGGCGCCTGCATGCGGCGCGATTCGAAGGTCACGGTGCTCACCGCGGCGATGTGCCAGGGCAACAAGCTCGAGCCCGTCCGCGAGGAATTTCCCGACCGATTTTTCGACGTCGGCATCTGCGAGTCGCACGCCGTGGCCTTCGCCGCCGGGCAGGCGAAGACGGGCTGCCGGCCGATCGTCGATATCTACAGCACGTTCCTCCAGCGGTCGTTCGACCAGATCTTCCAGGAGGTCTGCCTGCAAAA
>JAIXPT010000198.1 GCA_027486095.1 Planctomycetaceae bacterium
ACGATCGCGCCCAAGAATTCGCCCGTCGCCCCCCAGCCCTCGAACACCTTCAAGAACTGGAACAGAAACAGGAAATACCACTCCGGCCGGGCGGCGGCGTAGGGCAGCGAGGGGTCGGCGGGAGCGCCAAGCTCGGCGCCCAGGTGGCCGGTGTGCACGGGTTCCCCGGCGAGCATCGCCTTCAGGGCCGGCATGAGGATCACGCCGAGCACGACCGCCATCACGGCCAGCATCGCCACGGCGTCCTTGAGCACCTGATCGGGCCAGAACATCGCGTCGGGCTTCGTGATCGGCTGCTTGGCATGCAGGCCGTGTTTGCGGAAGAGCGCAAGGTGCACGACGAGCATCAAAATCAGCGCGCCGGGCAGAAAGCCCGCATGGAGGGCGAAAAACCGCGTCAGCGTGTGGTGGCCGTATTCGGTGCCCCCGATCACGAGTTGCTGGAGCGAGGGGCCGATGCCCGGCACGAGGCCGGCGAGGTTCGTGGCCACGATCGTGGCCCAATAGCCCTTCTGGTCCCACGGCAAGAGATAGCCCGTGAGCGCCATGCCGAGCACGAGCGTCATGAGGACGAGCCCGAGCCAGAAGTTCACCTCGCGGGGCGCCTTGTAGGCGCCGTCGATCACCACCTGCAAGAGGTGCAGCGCGAGCAACACGACCATCGCCTGGGCCATGAAGTGATGGATGCCGCGCAAGAGCCAGCCGCCAGCCATCTCGTGCTGGATGTAGTAGACGCTCTCCCACGCCGTCTGGGCGCTCGCCGAATAGCTCGCCCACAGGAAGAGCCCCGTGATCAGTTGCGTCATGAACGCAAACACGAGCGTGCTGCCCCACACGTAGCGCCAGCGGGCGCCCCCCGGCACGCGCTCGTAGAGCGCTTCGTGCATCACCGCGCGGTAGCCGGTGCGGTCGTCGAGAAAGTCGCCGAGGCGGCCGAGCAGGCTGCTCCGAGAACCGGTGACTGAGGGTGCGGATGGTTTCATGGTGCTGGTTGTCCGTCGGGCCTCGGCTTACTGCACGATCTTCTCCGCCACGCCGGCACGGAACTTCTCCCACTTCACCTCCACGGAGCCGTTCTTGGCCACGCGGCACTCGAGCACGTCCATCGGCCGCGGGCTCGGGCTCGGGCTCACGATCCCGCCATCGAGCGTGAACTCGCTGTTGTGGCAGGGGCAGCGGAAGCATTTTTCAGCCGCCTCGATCTCCACGAAGCAGCCGGCGTGGGGGCAGGTGGCCGAAAGGGCCTCGACCGCGTCGGTGCCCTTGGCCCGTCGCAAATAGACGGCCCCGATCGGCTCGGCGGCGAAGCCCGTCCAGGCATCGGCCCGCTCGGCGATCACGGCAAACTGCCGCGGCACCCCGTCGTCGGGCACGGCCGCAAGCTCCGTGACGGGCAGAAACGAGGCGGCGCTCCCCTTGCGGCGAAGCGGGTCGAGAAACGCCCACACACCCACGCCTACCGGCGTGAGCGTCGCCAGGCCGCCACACACGAGCGCAAGCAGCTCGGCGAGAAAGTTGCGGCGGCCGGGAGGCGGGCCGGCGTGATCCGTATTCATGGCGATGAAACCCTTCATCAAGAGCGATACGTAAGTGTAGCCAGGTCACACCGGTTTCGTCGCTGCCGCGGCGATCATCCCACACCGCGACAGGCTTCTTCCACGGCCGCGAGCACCTGGTCGCGGGCCGTCTCGAAGGGCCCGGGCAGGATCGCGCCGGCCGCGGCCTTGTGGCCACCGCCGCCGAATCGCGCGGCGAGCAAATTGCAATCGACCTGGCAGCGGCTGCGGAAGCTCGTCTTGATCCGCCCATCGGGCTGCTCGATGAGGATCACCGCGACCTCGGTGCCCTTCACCGCGAGCGTGAGGTTCACGAGGTCCTCCGTGTCGGCGGGCTGGGCGTTCACTTCCTTGATATCGCTCTGCCGCACCGTCGAGGCGATCACACGGCCGCCGTGCGAGACCTGCGCGCCGGCCAGCGTGCGGCCCACGAGATGCAGGCGGGAGATGGAATCCTGCTCGAAGAGCTCGCGGTAGATCGCGGTGGGGTTGGCATGGGCATCGACGAGCCGCGCCGCCACGCGAAAGCTCTCGCCGCTCACGTTCGGAAAGCGAAAGCCGCCGGTGTCGGTGGAGAGGCCCGCGTAGAGCGGTGTGGCGATCCGCTCGGTGAGCGGCACCTTCAGCCGCAGGCCGATCTCGTAGACGATCCGGGCGGTGGCTTCGGCCGAGGTGTCCTTGAACCAGCGGTCGGAGAGGTCGTCTTCGCTCACGTGGTGGTCGATCACGAGCACCTTCTCGCGCATCGCCTTGGCCACGTCGGCCATCGCCCCGAGCTGGGCCCAGGCGCTCGTGTCGAGCACGATCAGCACGTCGCGGCCCACGAGGTCGTCTTTCTTGACGCCTTCTGCCAGCGATTCGAGCCGCTGGCCCGGATCGATCCACTTCAGATTCGCGGGCGTGGCCTGGGCGTTGACGATCCGCACGTCCTTCCCGAGCGCCTCGAGGATGCCGAGCATGCCCAGCTCGCTGCCGAGCGCGTCGCAGTCGGGCCGCACATGGCTCGTGAGTACGAATGACTGTGCCCCACGCAGCACGTCCAGAAGGGTCGCCCAATCAAGTCGCATGCCTGTTCCTCGGCGTTGAAGAATTCTCGCACTGGCCGGTGACGGCCAACGCCCGCTGCACGTCGTCCGTGAGCTGCGCGGTGAGCTCGGCGACCGCCGCAAACTTGCGAGTCTCGCGCAGCCGCTCCAGGAAGTCAACGTGGAGCGTGCAGCCATAGAGGTCCCCCTCGAACCCGATGAGGTGCGCCTCGACCGACACGGCCGTCGCCCCGAACGACACGTTGGGCCCCACGTGCACGGCCGCCGGCCACGCCCGGGCGCCTTCGTCGGCCATGGCCCAGGCCGCATAGACGCCCTGCCCGGGCACGAGCGTGGCGATGCCGCCGAGATTCGCCGTGGGAAATCCGAGCGTGCGGCCGCGCTTCGCCCCTTCGATCACCGTGCCCGTGCAGCGGTAGGGCGCCGTCAGCATGCGATTGGCCTCGGCCACCGCGCCGGCCGCGATCAGCCGTCGCAGCCGCGAGCTCGACACGGCCTCGCCGCCGTGCTCCACCGGCCCGACCACGGCCAGCTCCACACCATCGGCACGACACAGCTCCGCGAGCATCGCGATGGTGCCGCGCCGGCCGGCCCCGAAGCGGAAGTCGGCACCCTCCACGAGGCCGCGCACGCCGAGCCGCTCCCGCAGCAGCCGCGCGTAGAAGTCTTCGGCCCCGATCGCCACGAAGCGCTCGTCAACCGGCTGCACGAGCACCGTCTGCACGCCGAGCCCGAGGAGCAGCTCGGCCCGGCGGGCGGGAGTGGTGAGCGGCTCGGGGGCGGAAGCCGGGCGGAGGATCACCGCCGGGTGCGGAGCGAACGACAGGGCCACGGCCGGGTGCCCGAGACGCTCGGCCATCTCCACGAGCCGGCGGACGATCGCCGCGTGTCCCACGTGGACGCCGTCGAAATTGCCGACCGTGGCGACGCAGGCGGGCGTCGAGCGGCCGGTGGACGGATAGACGATCGGGGGGGCGACGGGCAGCACGTCGAGAGTGTACCCGACGGCCCGGGGGCGAAAACGGAAGGTATGATTGGACACCTCGCTCGGAGACACGCCGCGACGCATGGCCGCCCAGCTCACCGAAGACAAGCAGATCTATCTTTCGCCCGAGATGACCACGCGTCTCGGCGCGATCGACATCGGCTCCAACAGCGTCCGTCTGATGGTCGTCGAGGTGCTGCGCGGCGGGGCCTACCGCATCCTCGACGAGGAGCGCGAGCCGACGCGGCTCGGCCGCAGCGTCTCGTCGCTCGGCCAGCTCGACGACGACTCGATCGATCGCACCGTGCAGGCCCTGCGCACGTTCAAGCAGATCGCGGCCGGCTATCAGGTGTCGGCGCTGCGCACGATCGCCACCTGTGCGGTGCGCGAGGCCCGCAACGGCCCGGAGTTCTGCCGCCGCGTCCGCGAGGAGGTGGGGCTGGAGGTGGAGGTGATCCCCGGAGACCGCGAGGCGCGGCTGGCGTTCTCGAGCGTGCAGCACGCCTTCGACTTGGCGGGCAAGAACGTCGTCGTGGCCGACATCGGCGGCGGCAGCACGGAGATCATCTTCGCCACCGGCGGCCTGATCGAAACGATCTTCTCGACGCCGCTCGGCGCGGTGCGGCTCACCGAACAGTTCGGGCTCGGCGAACAGGCCGCGTCTGCCGATCTCGAGCGGCTCGCCGGCGAGGTGGCCTCGTGCCTCAAGAAGCGGACCACGCGGCCGCTCTTCGCGCCGCACTTCATGGTCGGCTCGGGCGGCACCTTCACCACGCTCGCCGAACTGATGATGGCGGCGAAGAAGCAGGTCGATATTCCCGTGGCGGGCTACAAGGTGTCGCAGGCGGAGGTTCGGCACCTGCTCGATCGGCTGGCGAAGATGCCGCTGCGTGCCCGCCGCTCGATGGCCGGCATGACGCCCGACCGTGCCGACATCATTCTCGCCGGCCTCACGATCATCGACGCCCTGCTCACGCGGTTTCGCGTCAACACGCTCGTGATCCACACCCGCGGCGTGCGCGACGGGCTCGTGCGCGAGATGATCGACGATCTCGTCGGCGGGGCCGGCGCCGCCGACACCGATCCCACGCACCGCGACGAGGCGATCGAGCGGCTGGCCGCCGCCTGCTCCGGCGAGCTCGAACACGGCCGCCAGGTGGCGCGGCTCGCGGGCCGCATCTACGAACAGCTCGCCGAGCCGCTCGCGCTGGTGCCGGGCGACAAAGCCCTGCTCGAGATCGCCGCGCGGCTGCAGGACGTGGGCTACGTGATCAACTACGACCAGCACCACAAGCACAGCTACCACCTGATCCGCAACAGCCGGCTGCCCGGCATCCGGGCCCA
>JAIXPT010000206.1 GCA_027486095.1 Planctomycetaceae bacterium
AGCGCGCCGAACGACACCGTCGGGATGAAGCCGCTCGTGGTCAGGGCGAGAAATCCGACCACCAGCGCGAGCGTGGAGAACACCATCGCCCGTCCGGCGGTCTGGTGCGCCGTCTCGAGCGCCGCCGAAAAAGCCTGGCCGTCGCCGAGGCGGCGCCGGAAGGCGGCGATGTAGTGGATCGAGCTATCGACCGAAAGCCCCATCGACACGGCGGCGATCATCGCCGTGCCCATGTTGATCTTCTCACCCGCCCATCCGAGCAGCCCGAGCACGACGAAGATCGGCAGGGCGTTGGGCACGAGGGCCACCAGCGCGAGGAGCCAGCTTCGAAAGCCGATGGCCAGGAGTGCGAAGATGCCGCCGGCTGCCAGGAGAAACGTGAACCACTGGTCGGCGAGCATCCGATCCACGAGCTGGGCGAGCAGCACGAAGAACCCGGTCACCTCGCCCCCCGCCGCAGCCGCCGTGCCCGGAAACTCCTCGCCCACGATCCGCCGGACCCGCTCGATGATCGCCCGCTTCTCGGCGGCGGGCTGCCGCTCGCGGGCCCGGAGCATCACCCGCAGCCAGGTCGAGCCGTCGGCGGGGTCACGGCCGATGAGAGCCCGACCGAGCTGGGGAAGCTGCTCTTCGAGCAGCCGAATGGCGCCGCCCACGAGCCAGTTGCCCATCTTGGTCTGCTCGAGCCGCTCGAGCGAGATGGGCGAAATCGCCGCGAGCACGTCGGCCACGCTCATCACCTTCGTGAGGGCCGCCGTCTGCGCGCCTGCCGAATCCACGGCCGTCACTTCATCGCGGAGCCGGTGCTCGAGCCTGGCCAGGCTCGCGAGCACGGTGCCATCGATCGGCTCGGTCGCGGGCACGAGCACGTCCCACACTCCCGCCCCGCCGAGCCGCGACTCGATCATGTCGTACGACGCCACGATCGGGCTCGACCGGCGAAAATTTCGCGTGAAATCGGTTTCGACCTCCAGCCAGCGCATGCCGGCGATCGCGGCGGCGACGCCGGCGGTGGCCACGGCCAGCGTCCGGCCCGGCTGCCTGACGATCCGTTTCACGATTCGATCGAGCCCGAGTTCGAGAATTCCTTCACCCCAGGCCCGGCGCGGGTCGGCATCGAACCGTCCGGCGAGGGCGAGGAAGGGCACCGTGAGTGCGGCGGCCACGAGCACCATCACCGCTCCCACCGCCGTCATCACGCCGAAATCGTGCACGGGCCCCACGCGGCTGAAGATCAGCGAGCCGAAGCCGATCACGTCGGTCACGATCGCGCCCACGACGGGCCAGAAAAGCAGCGCGAGCGTGTCGCGCAGGGCCGCCTCGGGCTCGAGCCCCAGCTCGCGCTGCCGGCGATATTCGACGATCACGTGCACGACCGTCGCGATCGCGACGACCGTCACCATCGCCGAGAGCATCGTCGAGACCATCGTGAGCCTGAGGCCGAGGACCGCGAGCACACCGCGGGTGCTCCAGAGCGCGAGCAGCACCACGGCCATCGGCACGACGAGCCAGCGCACGCTGCGAAAGCAGACGAGCAGCACGAGGCCGGCGAGCAGCCCGGCACTCGTGCCCAGGAGGTTGCCATCGCGCTCGAGCATCGCGAAGCCGTCGCGCAGCATCACCGGCTCGCCGGCGACGGTGCCGCCAGGCAACTCGGCAACGATCGCCCGGATCCGGTCGATCGCGTCGGCCCGCGAGGCCGCCTGCGCGCGGGCCGTGGATCGCGATGCATCGGCAGTGGGGGCGGCCGGTGCCACGAGCACGCATGCGATCGCCGCGGTGCGATGATCGGCGCCGAGCGTGTAGCCCTCCATGAGCTTCACGAGCTTGCGGGCCGTGGGGCTGGCTTCGACTTCGATGATCCGCGAGCCGAGTGGCGTGCTCGCGAGGCTCGTGGCGGAGGCCACGCCGGGCACGGCTTCGAGCGCGTCGGTCAGCTGCTGCAGCCGGGCGATGCCTGTCGGGGTGAAGAGATCGGGGGCGTCGTAGGCGGCCAGCACCACCTCGCTCGAACCAAAGGCCCGTGCCATGCGTCGATACGGCACGAGGGCCGGATCGGCCCGATCGAACATCGTGTCGATCGAGCGTGCGAACTCGAGGTGGCGCGACCGTTCGACGCCGATGGCGGCCAGAGCGATCGCCACGATGGCGAGCGATCGCCGGTGGGCGATCAGCCAGCCTGCGATCCGGTCACGAATGGGGAGCATGGGGCTCCTGGCGCGACCGGGTGAGGCCTGGCATGGTGGGTGACTGCGGGGGTGATGGCGGACTGCGCGGGAAAGTGGGCGGTCTGGGCCTGCATCCGCTCCCGCGAAAAATCGGCACCGCGGCCCGTATCTTACCGCGGCCCCTCCCGATGCGTAACCCTTTGGCCGGCAAGGCTTATCGACGCGCGTGCAGGCTGCCGCCTGCCTTGACCCACAAAAATCGTCGCCTCTATAGTCCCGCGCTTTTGTGTCGGGCCACCCAACCCATTCACTTCGCAGACTCCGCTTGCACGCACGCGACGAGCATTTCGCGCCCGCGATGCGCCGGCCGTTCGGCCTGCCGCAGAGGATCGCCGTGCGCCTCCTCGTCGGCGTCGTGATCACGTGGGCGGGTGCAATCTCCGCGATCGCCGAGGACGCAGCGGCACCAACGGTCGGTGACACGGCATCCGCTGGCGTGCTCGCGGCCGTGCCGGCCCGGGGCCTCGCAGCAGCCGTCGCGGAGGCCGGCCGCATCGAGGTGCCGTCGGTCGATCCGGGTGAGCGGCTCTCGATCCGGGCGACACAGGCGGCCCGTTGGACGGAGGGCTCCTACGACGTGTGGCACCTCACCGGAGGCGTCACGATCGCGCAGGGCACCACCGAGGCCCGGAGCCACGAAGCCGTGGTGTGGATCGGGCAGGAAGGCGTGATTGCGGAGGCAGACGGCGAGGGCGAGCCGATGCCGCGCCCGCGTGGGCTGCTCGTGCGCATGGCGGGCGAAGTGGTGGTGACTTCGGCCGCGGCGGCGGATGCCGTGCCGGCGGCGACCGTGCGTGGGAGCCGCTGGACGGGCCGCTTTTGGACATACCACGAGCCGACGCTCGAGTT
The DNA here is from genome assembly GCA_027486095.1 of Planctomycetaceae bacterium. GTDB lineage: Bacteria > Planctomycetota > Planctomycetia > Pirellulales > UBA1268 > RGVT01. Next base: position 3,078 of record JAIXPT010000206.1, read on the forward strand.
TGCAAGCGTGGTGCCCGCGACGGGCACGCCCGCGATCTACGACGCTCCCGCCGACGTCGGCGTGCAGCGGGCCGTCTTCGACGACGCCGCGGAAGGCGACACGATCCGCCTGATGGCGGCGGAGCAGCCGGCGGGTGGAATGGAACAGCCGACGGTCGCCCCCGGCCGCAGGGCCGTCGAGCGCGCGCAGTTCAGCGAATTCGGGGCGCCTGCCGCACCGCAGGTGGCCACGGCCACGGCCATGCGCAGGCTCCGCGCGTTTCCGCGCTCGAGCGTGCCGCTCAACGTGCGCTGGTTTCCGAGCCCCGCTGGCGGCGAGTGGATCGCCGTGATCACGTCGGGCGTGAACCTCGTCATCGACGGCGTCGATCCGGCCGGGCCGCTCGACATCTCGGCCGACCGCCTCGTGATCTGGACCCGCAGCCAGGGCCAGCCCGACCTCGACGGCAGCAATGCCCAGTCGCCCGACACGCCCCTCGAGCTTTACATGGAGGGCAACGTCGTCTTCCGGCAGGGGCAGCGCGTGGTCGAGGCCGTGGGGATGTTGTACGACGTGGCGAGGTCGAGCGGCGTGATCACCGGCGCCACGGTGCTCACGCCGGTAGAC
>JAIXPT010000308.1 GCA_027486095.1 Planctomycetaceae bacterium
GGCCGCGGCGGCCGGAGTGAGGAGACTTTTGCCGCTCCCCCGAAGCCGGCGCATTCACGTCGAGTACAGGCCCGGAGGGCCGGGTCAGCACCAGCCGGCGGAGGCCGGCCAAGGCAAGTTCGACAGGATGTCGAGACTTGCCGTGAACATAGACAGGCTGAAGCCCGTCCTACTCGGCGGGCTCTTTGCCCGCCACGAGGTCGAGGATCGCGGCGCCGAAGTCGGCGAGCCGCTTCTCGCCGATGCCCTTCACGCGCAACAGCGCCGCCGGTGAGGCCGGCTTCTCGCGGGCGATCGCCCGCAACGCCTTGTCGTCGAAGATCGTCCACGCCGGCTTGCCGCGGGCGTCGGCCACGCGGCGGCGCCACGCCCGCAGCCGCTCGAAGAGGCCGCGGTCCACTCCCTGCCAGTCGTCCACGTCGGCCTTGCTCGCCTTGGCCCGGCCGCTCCGCGGTTCGAGCAGCACGACGGGCCGCCCGCCTTTGAGCACCTCCCACGAGCGTTCGTTGAGCGTGACGACGGGCCGATCGCCACCCGTGCGGCCGAGCAGGCCCTGATCGAGCAATTGATGCGTGAGATTCTCGACCGCCCGCTGGTCGAGCGCGGCCAAGAGGCCGAAGGTCGAGAGCTTGTCGTGGCCGTGCCGCACGATCCCGTCGGTCTTCGCGCCGCGGAGCACCTCAGCCACGTGCCGCACGCCGAAGCGTTCGCCCACCCGCGCCACGCACGAGAGGATCTTCTGGGCCACCACGGTCGAGTCGGCGCAATTCTCGGTCTCGCCCAGGCACACGTCGCAGGCGTTGCAGGGCTCCGTGCCGTAGGCCTGCCCGAAATATTCGGAGAGCGCCGCGTGGCGGCAGCGGGCGGCCTGGGCATAGCGGCGCATGGCGTGCAGATGCTCGGTCTGGCTGGCGACGAGCCGCTCGATTTCGTCGGGCTCGAGCTCCGATTCCTCGGCGCTCTTGCGCACGAGCGACTCCCAGCTGAACACATCGGCCGATGAATAAAGCAGCACGCACTCGGCGGCGAGGCCGTCGCGGCCGGCGCGGCCCGTCTCTTGCTGGTAGGCCTCGAGGCTCTTGGGCAACGACGTGTGGAGCACGAGCCGCACGTCGGACCGGTCGATCCCCATCCCGAAGGCGACCGTCGCCACGACCACGTCGATCGTCTCGTGGGCAAACGCTTCCTGGGTCTTGTGGCGCTCCTTGGCGTCGAGCCCCGCGTGATACGGCCGCGCGAGAATGCCTTCGGCGGCGAGGCGGGCGGCGAGCTTCTCGGTCTCTTTCCGCGAGATGCAGTAGACGATCGACGCCTCGCCGGCGTGCCGGCCGAGCACCTCGAGCGTCTGGGTGATCCGGTCGGTGCGCGGCACCACGCGATAGGAGAGGTTCGGCCGGTCGAAGGTGCCCACGAGCACGTCGGGTGAGCGCAGCTGGAGCTGCGCCACGATGTCGTCGCGCACCCGCGGCGTGGCCGTGGCGGTGAAGGCGTGCAGGCTGGCCTGGGGAAACCGCTCCCGCAGCAGGGCCATCTGCCGGTATTCGGGCCGGAAATCATGCCCCCACTGGCTGATGCAGTGGGCTTCGTCGATCGAAAACCGGCGCACGCCCACCCCGGCCAAAAGATCGAGCAGCCCCGTGTTCACCAGCCGCTCGGGAGCCGTGAACAACAGCCGCAATTCGCCCGCGACGAGCCGGTCACGGATCGCCAGCCGCTCCTCCTGCGACATGCCAGAGTAGAGCGCCGCCGCGGGATACCCGATCGCTTCGAGGGCATCGACCTGATCCTTCATCAGCGCCACGAGCGGCGACACGACGACGTCGGTGGCCCCGTCGATGAGCGGCGGCAACTGGTAGCAGAGGCTCTTTCCGCCGCCGGTGGGCATCACCACCAGCGAATCGCGGCCATGGAGCGCCGCCTGAATCGCCTGCTCCTGCAAGGGCCGGAGCCGATCGAAGCCCCACCACGTGGCGAGCACCTCGCCGATCCGCGGATCGGTGGCCGTCGTCGTGGCCGTGTCGGACGCTCCGTGCCCTGCCATGCCTGAACCTGCCGCGTGCGTGAAGCCGGGCAGAATACCAGATCGCGGGGGTCGTGAGCTTCGGTACGATCGGAGCCGCTGACACGGCAGCGCCAGACTGGCAGACGACGATCAGCCGCAAACAGGGGCGCCGGCTCGTGGTTACCCCGTACCGTCTCGCCGGACGTTCGTTGCACCGGAAGCCCGAGGCGCGAGCCGAGAGGATGCCCAGATTGCGAACAGCCACACGTATTCCCTTCGGCTCACGCCTCGGGCTTCCTCTGATGAGGTAGGGGCAACCCCGAGCCTCCCCTGATGTAGCGACAGGCCTCCAGGCCTGTCGATGGACAGGACTGGAGCCCTGTCCCTACGGCCTGTCGATCGACAGAGCTGGAGCTCTATCGCTACACGGGAGCCCGAAGCCGGCGCCGTGCTACTCGCCGAGATACGCGTCGCGCACGCGCGGGTCGGCAGCGAGGTCGGAGCCGGGGCCGGAGAGCGTGATGCGGCCGGTTTCCAAAACATAGCCCCGTGCGGCGAGCTTGAGCGCGGCGCGGGCGTTTTGTTCGACGAGCATCACGGCGATGCCGCGGGCGGTGAGCCCGGCGATCACCTCGAAGATTTTGGCCACGATCAGGGGCGCGAGGCCGAGCGAAGGTTCGTCGAGCAGGAGCAGCCGCGGCCGGCCCACGAGGGCGCGGGCGAGGGCGAGCATCTGCTGCTCACCGCCGGAGAGCGTGCCGCCCAGCTGCCCCATGCGGTCGGCGAGCACGGGAAACAGGCCGCAGGCCTCGTCGATGTCGCGGCGGACGCGGGCGGCGTCGTCCTGTGCGAAGCCGCCGAGCTCGAGATTTTCGCGGACGGTGAGCCGCGGGAAGATCCGGCGGCCCTCCGGGGCGTGGCCGATGCCGAGCCGCACGATCTCGTGGGGCTCGAGGCCGGTGATGCGCTTGCCGAGAAACCGCACCTCGCCGCCACGGGCCGGCACCACGCCCGAGATCGTCATCAGGAGCGTGGTCTTGCCGGCGCCGTTGGCGCCGATGATCGCCACGAGCTCGCCGTCGTCGAGCGTGAGCGACACCCGGTCGAGGGCCCGGATCTGGCCGTATCCGGCCTCCAGGGCGTCGATGTCGAGAAGATGCATCGCCTCAGCCCTCCGTTCCCAAATAGGCCTCGATCACCCGCTCGTCGCAACGCACTTCGGCCGGCGTGCCTTCCGCGATCTTCACGCCATGATCGAGCACGGCCACGCGGTCGCTGATCCGCATCACCACGTTCATGTGATGCTCGATCAAGAGCACCGTCACGCCCCGTCCACGGATCCGTTCCACGAGTGCGGCAAGATCGGCCGTCTCGGTGGGGTTCATGCCCGCCGCCGGCTCGTCGAGGAGCAGGAGGGTGGCCCCGGTGGCGAGGGCCCGCGCGATCTCGAGCCGGCGCTGATCGCCATAGGGCAGTTGCCCGGCGATGCGATTGCCCTCCGCGGCGAGGCCGACGAACCCGAGCTCCTCGATGGCCCGCCGCCGGGCTTCGGCTTCGGCGAGCTGGTTGGCCGGCGTCTTGAAGAGCATCGCCGCCACGCCGCCGGGAATCGTACGATCGAGACCGACGAGCACGTTTTCGAGGACGGTCATGTTGGAAAATAACCGGATGTTTTGAAACGTGCGCGAGATGCCGCACTGCGCCACCACGTGCGGTGAACGCCGGCCGCGCCGCCACACGGCGATCGTGCCGGCCGTGCCGAGGGCCCATCCTGCGGCCAGCCCGAGCCAGCCCCGCAGCCGCACGCGGCGTTTCCCGGCCGCGAGCCTGTCGAGCACCTCTTCTTTGATCGGGGGCAGCTCGACGGCTCCCGCCACCGGCTCGGCCGGCCGCGTCAGATCGCTGGCGTCGGGCACCGTGCCCGGCCCCGCACGGCGGGCCGTGACGGCCGCCTGGAGCCGATCGCGCAGCGCCCGCGCTTCGGGGAGATCGCGCCGGATCGCAAGCACGTCGCCGCCATCGGCGCTCACGACCCGCCATTTGCCCGCCATCTGGTCGAGGGCGAGCTCGGCCCGAAAATAGCCGCGCAAGCGCTCCACGGCGCCAGTGGCCGTGAACGGTTCGCCCGTGAGCATGCCCCGCTTCACCACCGCGAGCCAGAGCCGGTCGATATCGACAGCCGCCGCCGCGCACACGAGCCCCGTGAGCAGGCCGATGCCCATCGCCGCCCAAAACGTGCCCGCCGTGAACGACCGCTCCAGCCGCCGCCCGCGAAACCGCACGGCGCCGCTCGTCGGCGCGTAGATGCCACTGATCGTGTTGAAGGCTGTCGTCTTGCCCGCGCCGTTCGGGCCGATCAGCGACACGATCGTCCCCTCGGGCACGTCGAGGCTCACGTCGGACACCGCCACGAGGCCGCCAAACCGCACGGTGAGCCGGTCGATATCGAGCAGCGGCGTGTCGGCGACGAGCGTCGGCTGCACGGGCCCCCGGCGTTGAAAGCCGGCCATCCGCGGGAGGAGCCGCTTCTTCATGGGTGCGCCTCGTGCAGTTCGGCTGCGAGCCTCCGCGAGGGCACGAGCCCCTCGGGGCGGTAGCGCATCACGATCACGAGCGCCAGCCCGAAGATCGCTAGCCGCCAGCCGCTGAAGGAGAGCAGGCTCGAGCCCGAGGGGTTGATATTCATCTGCTGGATCCATGAGTCGGCCCAGGGCGCGAGCACCGTATCGAAGCCCACGAGGATCGCCACGCCCAAGAGCGTGCCGGGGATGCTGCCGAGGCCGCCCAGGATCACCGCACACAGCACCATGATCGAGCGGTTGAAGTCGTAGGCGTTGGGGTCGGCCGTGGTGGAGAGGCTGCCGGCGTAGAGACAGCCCGCAAGGCCGGCCACCGCCGACGACATCGCGAACGCCGAGAGCTTGACCCGCGTGGCGGAGATGCCCATCGCCGAGGCGGCGAGCTCGTCTTCGCGCACGGCCACCCA
>JAIXPT010000316.1 GCA_027486095.1 Planctomycetaceae bacterium
ACCGATCCCGGGCTCGAGCGCGGCACGCCACGGTTTCGACAGGCACTGGGCATCGGCTTTCTCACTGGCCTGCTCAACGTCTACTACACGAACATCCTCTGCCAGCTCACGCTCGTCGGCGCCGCGCTCCGCTATCTCCGCGCCCGCGTCCGCCCGGCCCTGCTCGCCGCCCTCGCCGTGATCGGGGCCGCCGCGCTCGGCTTCGCCGTGAGCAACTTCGACACCTGGACCTACAAAGCCGTGAACGGGCCCAACAGCGGGGCGCTTGTGCGCGAATACAAGTGGCTCGAGATCTATGGCCTCAAGATCAAGGATCTCTTTATCCCGCCGGTTACCCATCGCTCGGAGGCGTTTCGCACGTTTGGCGCAAACCACCGCAAGGAGGCGGTGCTCAACGATGAGGATGGCTGCCCCTACATGGGCCTCGTGGGGATCGCTTGCCTGCTCTGGCTGGTTGGAACGACGATCTCGCGAATGATCCGCGGCCGCGAAAAGGAGGTGCCAATCGAGGCCTGGTGGGTGCTCTGGATCGTGCTCATGTTCACGACAGGCGGCCTCAACGCGATCGCTGGAGCGTTTGGGTTCACGATGTTTCGGACGGGCGCCCGCTACAGCGTCGTGATTCTCGCGGTCGTCTTGCTCTGGGCGGCACGGCGGCTGACCACGCTCGAAGCCGAGACTGCCCCGACGGGCACAGACGTGGCCACCAAACGACTCTGGATCGCCGCGGCAGCCGCAATCTGCGGGCTCGTCCTCTGGGACCAGGTGCCGCGGGCGCCGTCTCGGGAGCAGATCGCCGCGATCGAGCGGCAGGTGGCAGCCGACCGGGAGTTTACGGAGAAGATGGAAGCGGCTCTGCCGAAGGGGGCGATGGTGTTTCAACTGCCCGTGATGGAGTTTCCCGAGGCGCCGATTCCAGGCGTGCCGCCATACGACCATTTCCGACCCTACATCTTCAGCAACGACCTGCGGTTTTCGTTCGGCTCCCACAAAGGCCGCGAGCGCGAGAAGTGGCAGCCGGCGGTGCAGGGGAAGTTCTTCGAAGGGGCATCGCTGGACCAGCAGGCGGGGATCATCCGCGTGAACGAGGCCAATGCGAAGGTGGCCGTCGATGAATTGAAGCGGCTCGGGTTCTCGGCGATCTACGTCAATCGCAATGGCTTCCCCGACCGCGGCAAGGGGCTCGAAGAGGCCCTGCTCGCGCTCGGGTACGAGAAGCCCCCGATTCGGAACGCCACCGGCGACCTGGCCTGTTTCGTGCTCGAGAAGCCAGCCCCTTAACAAAAAGTGAACGCCTGCACATTCTCAGACCATCGATTGCTGACCGTCAGGGCCGGAGCGAAAATCGATCCGGGAGGATGACGCGATGATCCACGACCTTCAAGAACTCAAGCGAGCCCTGCAGCCGGCGTTCACCGAACTGCAGACGGACACGCTCGCCACGTGCCTCTACGAGTATTACCAGCCGATCGTGCACCAGCGGGAAATGGCTGCTATCCGCGACGCGCTTACACGGGTCGTTGCCATTCAAGAGCGCACCGACGAACGGCTCGATCGCATCGCGGCGACTCAAGACCGAATGGCTGCGACTCAAGACCGGCTGGCCGCGTCTCAAGAGGGCATGCGGGGCGACATTGAACATCTCGTCGAGGTGACCAAAGCGCTTGTCTGGGGGCAGAACGACCTGCGAAAGCAGGTGGGCGGAATCGCTCTCTCCGTGGGCCAAGGGCTCGAGGCCTACGCTATGGAGCGAATCCCGACGCTGCTCGAACGCGAGTTCGGCTACCAGACGAAATCGACAATGCCTGAATTCCTTGGGCCCGACGGCGACACGTCGGAGATCGACGTGGTCTACCGTGGGAGGCACGAGGGCCGGAGGATCGTCGTGCTCTGCGAGGTAAAGACGAACATCACCGAGGCGGAGGTGCGGGAGTTTCTTGAGATTGTGAACCGCGTGCGGCCATCGATCGCGGCAGACGACGTGCGCGTGTTGTTTTTCGGCTACCGAGCCGGCGAAGCGGCTCGGCGGCTGATGGCGGAATACGGCTGTTTGCTCGCATTTCCGCGCGGCATCGTTGAAGCGTGAAGCGGTGTGCAGACTGCCAGTCTGCACCTACAAAGCAGAGCGGGGCTCGCGCCCCCGTGTAGCGGCAGAGTGGTACTCTGCCGTGTTGCCATGACTTCCACACTCACGTCACGCCAGCAGGCGCTCTGTCTCGCGGCGATCACGCTGGCCGTCTTCTGGCCGACGCTCTCGGCCAAGTTTGTCTACGACGCCCGGCTGCAGATCCTCACCGGCGACTTCATCCACGATCCCGGCAACTGGGTGCCCGTGCTCTCGGGCCAGGTGCTCGCGATGGACGTGCTCGACTTCAATCGGCCCGTGCAGCTCGCTTCGCTCATGCTGGACGCAGCCGTGTGGGGGCGGGATGCGTTTGGATACCACCTCACGAGCGTGCTGTTACATGCGCTGAACGTGGTGCTGGTGTGGGGGATCGTGCGGGGGTTGAGTAGGGCAGGGGAGAGACAGGCTGAAGGCCTGTCCTACGCCGGGCTGGCAACGCTGTTGTTTGCCGTGCACCCGATCGTGACCGAGGCGGTGTGCGAGCCGACGTTTCGGGAAGACCTGCTCGTGGCCGCGTGCACGCTCGGGGCGCTCCTGCTCGCGATGCGGCACGACCCGGCGGCGCCAAACGGCGACCGCTGGCGGGCGCTCGGCTGCGCCGGCCTCTGCTTTCTCGCCGTGGCGAGCAAGGAATCGGGAATCGCGGCGCCGCTCGTACTTGGCGCTTATTGGTGGCTCTTTCGCCAGGGCGAGCCACGGGCCTTCTGGACGCTCGCCGTCGGCGGCGGCAAGGCGGCAGCCGTGGCCTTTCTCGCCACGCGCTTCCTGCTCGAGCCGGCCCAATCGGTGATCTTCGAGGCTAAGCCGCAGTATCCCGGCGGATCGTTCCTCGGCGCGATGGCGATCGAGCCACGCATTCTCGCGCTCTATGCTCAGCTCGTCGCACTGCCCGTGAACCTCTGCGCCGACTACGGGCTCTACTCCGTGCGGCACCTGCCGCTGCCGGTGGCGGTCGTGATCCTCGCCGGGCTCGTGGCCGCGGCCGTGGTTGCCATCCGGGCCGACCGCCGGATCGCCCTCGCCTGCGCGATCATCGTGCTGCCGCTCATCCCCGTGTCGAACCTGTTTCCGATCTACCGCGCCGCGGCCGATCGCTACATGTATCTGCCGATGGCCGGCGTGGCCCTCGCCGTGGGCTGGCTGCTCGACGGCCCCTGGCTCGCCGCCCGGCCGCGGCTGCGCGAAAAGGCGACGATCGCCTGCATGGCGACCGTCGTGCTCCTCGGGATGGCCTGCGTGGAGCGGCAGAAGGTGTGGGCCAATCCGCTCGCCCTCTGGGAAGACACATTTCGCAAAAACCCGGCGGCCTACACGGCGGCTTCAGGGCTTGCCGATTCACTCCTCGAGGCTGGGCGATTGCTGGAGGCCGAGCGGGCGGCACGCGAGGCGATCCGGCTATCCGACGGCAAACGCGGCGACCCATACGCCACGCTCGCCCTCATCCTCGACGCCCAGGGCCGCGAGGCGGATGCCTTCGAGGCGGCGGGCAAGGCGCTCGAGGTGCAGCCGAGCCTCGCGGATCCAGAGGCCCGCGTGCGGGTGCTGGCCATGGAGCGGCAGGTGGCGGAGGAGTGGGGCCGGCTGATGGGGCGACGCCCGAAGTAGGACAGGCTGTAGGACAGGCTTCAGCCTGTCATGAGAAGGGGCGATACGACAGTGACAGGCTGAAGCCTGTCCTACATGGGAAAGGGCGATGGGAAAGTGACAGGCTGAAGCCTGTCCTACAACGTGATTTTGATTACACTCTTCGGCCTATGGGGTCGAGCAAACGACTACTGAAACGCCGTCGCGACGATGACCGCCGCGCTGGCCCGGACGAGGCAGACGTGGACGCGCAGCCCGCTGCGCCCGAAGGCCGCGTGGATCGCTGGCGCGAACGGATCCTCAAGGCCACGCTGATCGTGCTCGCCGGACTGTGGTGCTACTCGCCCTCGTATCACGGCGACTGGCTCTGGGACGACGACCAGCTGCTCACGCAAAACCTCACCGTGCAGCACCGCGTGTCGCCCGATCCGAACGTGCCGCCCGACAGCCTGCGCACGCTCGCCAAGCTGTGGTTCAACCCCGACGGTGCCGACTACTTCCCGCTCTCCTACACGGCTCTCTGGGCGCAGTGGCCCTTCTTCGGCCTGCGGTCCACCGGCTACCACGTCACCACGATCCTCTTGCACATCGCAGGCGCGCTCCTGCTCTGGGCGCTCCTCGTGAAGATGAAGATTCCAGGGGCGTGGCTCTCGGCCCTCGTGTTCGTGGTGCACCCCGTGTGTGTGGAGAGCGTGGCCTGGGTGTCGGAGACGAAAAACACTCTCTCGCTGCCGCTCTTCTTGCTCGCGTGCCTCTGCTGGGTGGGCCAGGACGAACAGGCCGATCAGGCCAAGCGGCAGCGGCTCTACGCGGGCGCGATCGTGTTTTTCCTGCTCTCGATGTTCGCCAAGACGTCGGTCGTGGCGTTTCCCGTGGTCACGCTGCTCTATGCCTGGTGGAAGCGCGGGAAGGTGACGAAGCAAGACGCGACGCTTGCCCTGCCTCTGTTTCTGATCTCGATCGTGCTCGGCCTCGTGACGATCTCGTATCAGTGGGGCCGCGCGATCGGCCAAGAAAAGATCATCGTCGGCGACCTTCTCTCCGTGGGTGGCTTCGCCTCGCGGACCGCGATCGCCGGGATGGCGATCCTCCACTACCTGGCCTCGATCGTGTGGCCTGTGAACCTGCTGCCGATCTACCCGCGTTGGGAAGTCGATCCACCGAAGGCCTGGATGTTCTTGGCGTGGCCGGTGATCGGGGCCGGCGTGTGGTGGATGTGGAAGAACCGCGAGGCGGTGTTTCCCCCGCGCTGGGGCCATCATGCCCTGTTTGCGTTTGCCTTCTTCCTGCTGATGGTGGCGCCGGTGCTCGGCTTCGTGACGATCTCCTACATGCGGATCACGTGGGTGGCCGACCACTTCATCTACCTGCCGATGATCAGCATCATCGCGCTTTTGTGTGCCGGGGCGATGACGTGGTTTGAGCGGGCGCAGGAGGAATCGCAGCCGACCTTCCTCGCCGGCGGGGCGCTCGTGGTCGCCGCGCTCGCACTGCTCTCCTTCCGCGGCGCCGTGGCCTGGATGGACGAAGACCACATGTGGGAATACACGCTCAAGCACAACTTCGAGGCCTGGCAGGCCCACAACCGCCTCGGGGCCAAGAAATTCGCCCGCGGCGACGTGGACGGCGCCCACTTCCACTTTCAAAACTCCACGCGGCTGCGGCCCGACCTCGGCGAGACGCACAACAACCTCGGCACCACGCTCTCGGCGCGGGCGCAGGCCTTCGCTCAGCGGGGCGACCAGGCGGCGGCCAAACGCGAGATGGACGCCGCGATCGAGCAGTTTGCCGAGGCCTGCCGCGTGACGCCGCACGTGCCCGCGATCCACGTGAACCTCGCCAACGCGCTGGCGGCAGCCGGCCGATTTCCAGAGGCGGGCGACAAATACAAAGAACTCCTCGACCGCGAGCCCGGCAACCCCGCGCTCATGAACAACTACGGCGTGGCGCTCTACAGGCAGGGCAAGACGGAAGAAGCGATCGTGCAGTTCAAGAGGGCGCTTGAGATCGCGCCCAACATGAAGGACGCACGCGAGAGCCTGGCCGTGGCCACGGGCGAGAAGCCCGATCCCTCGGCCAATCAGCCGGCGCCCCCGCCGCCCCCCGGCGGACAATTGCAGCTCGGCCCGCCGCCCACGTCACCCACGCTCGGCCCTGCCGCGCTGCCGTAGCGACTGATGTAGGACAGGCTTCAGCCTGTCACAAAATCAGACAGGCTGAAGCCTGTCCTACGGCAAAGCAGACAGGCTGAAGCCTGTCCTACATCCCGATCGAAAAGCAGACAGGCTGAAGCCTGTCCTACGTCACTTCCCCAGCCAGGTGATCCTGGCGAGGTGCAAGAGCTCGCCGATGCTGCGCTTGCTCTCGGCGAAGTCGGCCTTGCTCGACCCGCGCGTGCGATCGGTGAACGTGATCGGGATCTCCACGATCTTGCCACCCGCCCGGTGCACCCGCCAGAGAAAGTCTTCCTGAAAGGCGTAGCCCTGCGCGAAGTTGGCGGCGTCGATCCGATCGAAGATCGAGAGCCGCACGGCGCGGAAGCCGCCCGATGAATCCTTCACCGGCACGCCGAGGATCCAACGGGTGAACCAGCACACGAGCCAGCTCGCCACGTGCCGCGACAGCGGCCAGCCCACCGTGCGCCCGCCCGGCACGCGCCGCGAGCCGATCGCGATGTCGGCCGGCTTGCCGCCGGGCGGATCGAGAGCCACGAGCAATCGCGGGATATCGGCGGGATCGTGGCTGAAGTCGGCGTCCATGTTCACGCTGACTTCGAACCCGCGCGAGCGGGCCACCTGAAACCCTTCGAGGATCGCGCTGCCAAGCCCGCGCCGGCCGCGGCGCACGAGCACGTGGAGCCGCGGCTCGCGACCGGCCCACTCGCGGGCGATCTGCCCCGTGCCGTCGGGCGAGTCGTCGTCGATGATCAAGAGCTGCACGTCGGGGTCGGCCGCGAGCACGGCGCCGATCAGGTGCTCGATGTTCTCGCGCTCGTTGTACGTGGCAGACTGCACGAGCACGCGGCCCGGCGGCCAGTCGCTGCGGGAGTGGAGGTCGGTGGCCATGAGGAGGACAGGCTTCAGCCAGGAGATGGCCGCTAACGTAGCGACAGGCCTCCAGGCCTGTCGAATGCGGCCCGTATTCGACAGAGCTGGAGCTCCGTCGCTACGAGGAGCGCCAGGCCCGGAGGGCCGGGTTAACTCCAGCCGACGGAGTCGGCCAAGCGAAAATCGGCACGATGCCGATGTTTCGCGTGAAGGCAGCCCTGGAGCTCCGTCGCTACGTCAGGCGGCGGGCGTTACCTCTCGCCGCGGCGGAGGCGGGCGAACAGGCTGCGGTAGTCTCCCGGCCGCACCGCGAAGATCGATTTTCGGTGCACCTCCGCGGGATGCTCGAGGATGTCTTCCTCGATCACCACCATGTCGGAATCATCGGGCTCCGGAGGGTCGGCCATTGCGACGGCCGGCGCGGACGGTGCATGCACCGCAGGGCCGTGGTGGGAAGAGGACAGGGGAAGCTGACAGGCTGAAGCCTGTCCTACGCGCTGGCACGAATCGAGCTGCCGGGCCATCGCGGCGCCCTCGCGGCTGGCCACATGGCGATGGGTGCTGAAGTCTTCCGGACCGCGCATCACGTAGCGTTCCACGACTCGCTCCTCCTGTTCGAAGTATTCCTCGAAGGGATCCGCCGCCGCATCAAACACGAGCTCCACCTCCGGGCCCTGCCAGGGATCGGCTGCCGCATCCCGCACGGCGCGCTCTTGCCGCGCAGCTTCAGCCGCTCCGGCCGATTCTGCCTCGAGCACCGCGTCGTCGCCAAACGATCCAAACTCGACCACCCCCGCGTCGCTGCCAAACTCCAGCGACATCTCGGCGCCGAAGCCGCCCACGAGCTCGTCGGCCATCTCGATGCCGTCGTGCCGGGTGTGAAAGTCTTCCGCCGCCGCTTGCGGGCCTGCTGCGCCGTGCGCGAGCGCTGCGGGAGGCGGCAGCCGCTGGATCTCGGCCCACGCGGCCGCGATGTCGGCGGGCGCGACACGGGCGCGGCGTGCCTCGGCCACGAGCACGAGGGCGTGATCGCAGAGCTGGTTTATCAGCCGCGGCACGCCGTCGGTGGCGCTAAACACGGCGTCGTCGGCGCCCACCTCGAAGGCCGCGTCCCAGTCGAGCCCCGCAGCCTTCATCTGCGTGCGCACGTAGGCAGCCGTCTCGGGGTGGTCAAGCGGCTCGAGATAGTGGCGGGCCCCGATGCGCTGCGCGAAGCTCTCCATCTTGGGATTGCCCAGAATCTCCTCGAGCTCCTGCGTGCCCGCGAGCACGATGTGCACGGCGGGCATCGGCGTGGGGATATTCGTGAGCTGGCGCAGCTCTTCGAGCAGCCGCGTAGGGAGTGTGTGCCCCTCGTCCACGAGAATCACGAGCCCGGCGCCCGTGGCCGCGAGGCCGCGGATCCGCTCCACGATGCCGATCCGCAATTCGGCTTCGTCGATGCCGCGATAGGGCTCGCCGATCTCGGCGAGAATCGACTGCCAGAGCGCCCGCCGCGTGCAGATGCGGGCCCCCGAAAGCAGCGCCACGTCGAAGTCTTCGCGGACGCTGTCGGCCACTTTCGCGAG
>JAIXPT010000075.1 GCA_027486095.1 Planctomycetaceae bacterium
CCGGACGTTCGCCTCCGCCCTCCAGGCTCCGGCTCACTCGGATGTGCCTGCGCTCCGGCATCCATGCCTGCGCTGGTCACATACGCCGTCTCAACGGCAGGGGTAACCCCGAGCCTCCTCAACTGGTAAGGGGAGGCTTCGGGGGAGTCGGCGAACGCTTCCCGAACGAGGGCCGCCGCGGTCTGATTGAGTATCTGAAAGACCGCGCAGCGGCGACTTTTGCCGCTCCCCCGAAGCCGGGTTGGGCGCATTGAGCCTGACCAAGCGATTGCCTCGAACTCGGCGAAGCGAGTTACTGCAGGCGACCGGGGAGGGCGGCGGTCGGGTAGGCCGTGGGGCGGATCGGGGCGGGCTGCCACGAGGTCGTGTGGCTCGTCGGCTCGAGGAGCCGCGGGAAGGCGCCGGTGGCGGCGCCGGGGCCGGTGCCGGGCACCACGGGCATGCCCACCGGACCGGTGCCAGCCGCGCCGCCTGGCATCGTGCCTGAGGTCGTGCCGCTGCCCGAAGTCGTGCCGCTGCCGGGCGCGAGGCTCGGGGGCTGCACGGAGGGCTGGGCGGGCACTGCCGGGGCAGCGGCAGGCTTCGAGGCCGGAGGCACGATGTAGGGCTGCGGTGCCGACATCGTGGGCTGCGAACCATTCGTCTGCCCGGCCGGTGCGCGGGTGTCCGGAATCGGCTTCAGCGACGGCGTGGGCTGGAAGGCCGGCGGCGCCGTGGGCTGGAGCGGGGCGGCAGAGGGCGACGGTGCCGCGTAGGTTCCACCCTGGGGAACGATCTGCGGCTGAAAGGTGGATTGCGGCATCCCGGGCTGCGTCATGCCCGGCTGTGCCATGCCGCCCTGGGGCACGAAGCCCTGGGGCAGCGTCGGCGCGGCGATGCTCTGCTGACCCTGGATGATCTGTTGGGGGATGTCGGCGCCCGCCGAGCCCCAGGCTTGTGGCGAGGTCTGGATCGGCGCCGCGAATTGGGAGGCTGCAGGAGCCGCTTGATAGGCGGGGGCAGGCTGATAGGCAGGCAAGGCCCCCGCGGCTGGTGCGCCGTAGGCCTGAGCGCCTGGTTGCATCTGGACGTACTTCGTCGAATAGACGGCACGATACTGCGTCACCGGCACATTCACCGGCTGCTGCACGTAGTTGGTGACTTGCTCCATACACTCGCGAGGACAGCCGGTGCAGGGATCGATCTCGCACGACGGCTTGTACGACGTCACGGGCACGCATTGATATTGCGTGCGGTAGGTCGTCTCGGGGACGTAGCTCACCTGCTGCACCGGCACCACGACGGGCGGCGGCGGAGCGGGCACGGGCGCGGCGATCGGTGCCATCACCGGCGCGACGGCATAGGCGGGCGGCGCCTTGCGAAAGCACGAGGCGCACCCGGCGAACAGGCCGTCGAGGCAGCACTGTGCGCGGGCGGATTGCGGCAGCATGGATGGGGCGGCGCCTGCGAGCAGCAGCACGAACATCCAACGTCGCGTCTTCATGGCGGACTCCTTCGGACGGATGCGGCAGCAGCGGACCGGAAACCCCGGGCCTATCTGCCGTTTTTTCACCGTCACCCAAGCCTAGGTTCCGCTTCGGGGTGCACGCTTGAAAAAAACAGTCGCACGATTCATGAATTCGCGGCACCAGGCCGTCACGACCGGCATGGCTGCCACCATCGCTACGACCGCCCGGCCACGCACCCGGACGAGCATCTGGTCAACCACCCCGGATCCCGCTCAGCCGAGCGGCCCGGGCCCGTTCCTCGAAGCGGTCGTAGAGCATGAACAGGGCTTCACGGATGTCGCCGGCGGACTGCCGAAACGCATCCTCGATCTCTCGCTCACGCTCCGGCCACGCCGGGCCGGCCTCCTGCGGCAGTTGCTTCACGATCGCCGCCAGAAGTGCGGGCGACGTGCGGCACGTCCACAGCGTGGGAAAAGGCCCTGGGTGGTGGGCCGTCACCACGAGCCGGGCGTTCAGGATGCCGGCACACCAGCGGACAAGATCGGCCCACGGCCGGCCGAGCCGCTCCCAGCTATCCGCGCACACGACGCCGCCGCCAGCCTGGCGTATCACGGCCCTGATCGCCGCCACGACGCTGTGAGCATCGGAGAGCCGCACCCGTTCGACACGGCGGCCACGCGCCTCGAGGGCGGCGGCCACATGCCAGAGGAGCGTCGTCTTGCCGCTGCCGTGCGGCCCCACGAGCGCAGCCGAGCCACCGCAGTCCTCGAGGGCGGCGAGCAGGCCCCTGGCATCGAGCACGTGGCCAGAGCCGTCGAACGCAGGGATTCTTCCCGGGCTGACCGCCCGCGTACAGAAGGGATTCCTCACCGGCTCACGCACCGTGAGCGCCGTCATTGCACCCGCTCCACGACGCCACGGGCCGGAGCGATGGCACCGATTTCAAACACATGCTCCGAAACGAAGTCGCGGCCAGCCACGAAAAACAGCCGAATGCGCACACACCAGCGAATCTTCACGATCACGCCCTCGTAGGAGAGCGGACTCGCCGGCAGGCAGGCGGTGATCGTGCCGTGCGGCAGCGCCTCGGCGAGGCCGGCCAGATCGTCGATCCGCTCGAAGCGATGAACGCCGAGATCTTCTTCCCCCTTGCCCTCCGTATACCACACGACGGTCCGTTCCATGGCCCGGATCGCCGGTAGCTCGACCCCCTCCACGTCATACCGCACCACCAGTTCTTCACCCGGCGCGTACTGCCGCGACGGATGACCGAAAACCACGCCGATCCGCGGTGCGTGTGGTTTCGAGGTGCCATTGCCTTCGTCGTGCGGGATCATCCTGGCACCCCGTCGGCGGTGGCCCCGTGGCGAACGGCCGCGGACTCGGCGGGCGGGGCTGGATGGACGACGACGGGGAACACGCGAACAAAGCCTGGCCACCGCTCCGGCTGCCCACGCACGACGAGCCGCCAGCGCACGGCATTGTGCCCCGAACCAAAGGAATGCATCGCCCCGGCCGGAATGGCGACCGTGACGTGCGTTTCGAACCTTACGCCCGGCGTGATCTCCAGATTCGTCCACTCCTTGACGATGTCTCGCCACACGATGACCCGCTCGGTGCGCGTGTCGGTGCCCTGGCGGAACGACGCCATTTCCTCGATTTCGAGCGTCAGCACGAGCGATCGAAGCATCCCCGAACCGCTCTGCGCGAGCAGCACGTCGTAGCTGCTTTCCGGCAGGAGCGGGTGGTCGCAGATCTCGAGTTGGGTCGTGCCGACTGCGGTGGTGAGTACGAGCCGCCTGATGAAGATCACGATTCCCGTGACCCCGATCAACACAAAGGGCACGAGCACCGCGAGCAACACCCATTCGATGCGACCGCTCGCGATGTCGATGCCGGCGCTCACGGCGAGCACCACGAGCACGGCGTTCCAGAGCCCGGCGAACAGCCCCATGCCGACGAGCGTCCAGCTCTCCGGACTCTCGATCGGCAGCCGGTAGCGCAGGATCGTACCGGGGGAATTGACGAGATCGTCACAGGCAGGAACACCTGGAAACGGGTGCTGGGCGGCGGGCGACTGCCCCATGCTCTCGAGCAGGGTGCCGAGGCCCTCCGCAGCAGCCCGGCGCTCTTCGCTCTTTCCCCAATCCCTGACCGTTCGGGCAACCCCGGCCACGCCGAAGGCGAGCAGGGCACCGGGAATCAGCCAGATGAAAATCCACAGCCATCCGCGCATCCACCCCGGGGCCGCGGATTCGGGACCGATCCCGACGGCGCCGGTGAGCAGGAGACCGGCGAAGCACAATCCCGCAGCCACGAGCGCCGCGTAGAAGACGGCCTCACCAAACGATCCCCACGCCTGCGAGCCGGTTCGACGGTGGCCGCGCTTCTTGCCGAAGAACGGCGGCAATCTCACGGGACAGATCCTCCGGGTGCAGGCGCGGCGCCGCGGCCACCTTCCACCGGGTAGCCCGTTCCCGCATTATGCGCACGCCACCGGGCCGCCGCCGCGCCGCGCTCCTCAGGCGAGCGATTCCTGGCGATTTTCGACGGCTTCCACGCCCATATCGGCCGCCGGCCGCGAGGCCCGAAAAAAGCCGATCTTCTCCAATGATCGATAGACCTCCTCGAGAGTCTTCTCGCCGAAATTGGAGATCGAGAGCAGGTCGGCCCGGGTGCAGTTGAGCAGGTCGTGCACCGTGAAGATGCCCTTCTCCTCGAGGCAGTTCGTGGTCCGCACCGACAGGCCGATCTCGGCGGTGCTCATTTCGAGCTTTTCGGCCATCTCGTCGGTCTGATTCAGATTCTTGTACGGGACGCGTGGCATACGAGGGTTCCCTCCCTGGTGTTCGAGGTCCGTGATTCGTGAACGGTGAGCGGAATATAATCCAAACAATCGAAACTCGACCACCATTTTCATGCTAGCGTGCTGGCATCTCCCCCTTGCAGCCCATTTCCCTCGACCATCTCAACGATTCGCAGCGGCAAGCCGCCACGCACGTGGGCGGCCCGCTGCTCGTGCTGGCGGGGCCTGGCAGCGGCAAGACGCGCGTGGTCACCCACCGCATCGCCCACCTGATCGGCCAAGGCATTCCGGCCCGCCAGATCGTGGCGCTGTCGTTCACGAACAAGGCGGCCGACGAGATGCGGCGGCGCGTCACGGACCTCGTCGGGCCGCAGGCGGTGGAGATGGGCACGTTCCATCGCTTCGCCGCCCGCCTCCTCCGCAGGCACGCGACCCTGGTCGGGCTGACGAGCGACTATTCGATTCTCGACCCGGACGACGCGTCCGCCGTGCTCAAACGGGCTGCACGCAAGCTCGGCCTCTCGCTCACCCACACGCCGATCGACCGCCTCGCCACCACCATCAGCCGGGCGAAGAACGATCTCCTCACTCCCGACACGTTCGAGCCCCGCTGGGGCCGGCCGGCCGACGAGGTGGCCCTCAAGCTGTGGCCGGTCTACCAGGAGCTGCTGCTGGCGGCGAACTCGGTCGATTTCGACGACCTGCTCGTGCACGTGGCCCGTCTGCTCCTCGACAACCCCGAACTGCGGGCCATGCTCGACGCCCGCCATCGCTACATCCTGGTCGATGAATATCAAGACACCAATTCCGTCCAATATTGCATCGTCCGCGGACTTTCCGTCGATCATCCGAATCTGGCCGTGACAGGCGACCCCGATCAGGCGATCTATGGCTGGCGCGGCGCGAGCATCCGCAACATCCTGGAGTTCGAACGCGACTATCCGACGGCCAAGGTCGTGAAGCTCGAACACAACTACCGGAGCTCGGCCAACATCCTCGGCACCGCCGATCGGCTCATCGCGCACAACTCGCGTCGCAAGCCGAAACGGCTCGTCACCGACGCGCCGGCGGGCGAGCGGGTGCGCATCGTGCTCGACTCCACGAGCCACGAAGAAGCCGACCGGATCGCCGACGAGATCTCCCACGGACTCGCGGCGGGCCGTTCGCCGCGCGAATACTGCATCCTTTTTCGCACCAACGCGCTCTCGCGCTCGCTCGAGGTGGCGCTCCGCAGCCGCGGCGTGCCCTACCAGCTCGTCCGCGGTCTCGAGTTCTTCAAGCGCCGTGAAATCCGCGACGTGGTCGCCTGGCTCAGGCTGCTGAAAAATCCGCGCGACGACGAGGCCTTCATGCGCGTGGTGAACGTGCCCCCCCGCGGCATCGGCCGGCAGTCGCTCGACTTGCTCACGGCCTGGGCCGACGACCACCGCCACAGCCGGCTCGCTGCCGCCGCCCGTGCCACATCGATTCCGGGACTCACCAAGCGGGCCGCGAAGGGGCTCACCGAGTTCGCCCGCCTCCACGCCGGGCTCGCCGCCGTCGCGGCCTCCGAGCCGAGTGTGGCGACCCTGCTGGGGGCGGTGCTCGACCGCACCGGCTACCGCCAATGGCTGGCCGACGACGGCATCGACGAGGAGGGGGAGGATCGCATCGCCAACGTCGAGGAGTTGCTCACCGCCGCCCAGCAGCTCGATGCGAGCTTCCCGGGTCGGCCGCCCGAGGAAGGCGCGGCCGAGATCGACCCGCTCGGCGCGTTCCTCGAAACCACCGCCCTCGTCGCCGACACCGACGTGTGGGATCCGTCGAGCGAGCGGGTGGCCCTGATGACGTTTCATGCCGCCAAGGGCCTGGAATTCCCGATCGTGTACCTCGTGGCGATGGAGGATGGCATCCTGCCGCACGAACGCAGCCTCGATCATCCCGAGCAACTCGAGGAGGAGCGGCGGCTCGTATTCGTGGGCATCACGCGCGGCATGCAGGAGGTGCATGCCAGCTGCGCCCGCATCCGCGACTACCGCGGCACGCGCCGAATCTCGGCCCCGAGCGTATTCCTCACCGAGATGACCGGCAGCGAAACCGTGCTCGCAGGATCCGAGGCGCCCCTGTCGGGGACCCTCGCCATCGACGACTTCGCAGCTGCCGGGTCCGCAGGCTACAGCGCCGACATCGACGACGCCTCACAGCTCGTCGCCGGCCCGGCCGATGAAGACATCTCACAAGACGTGCCCGCTCCCGAAGCGCGGCCGGGGCGAAAAACGTCGCCAGCCCGTGACCGCGCCTTCCAGACCGCGGCGGACCTCGCCGCGCGGCTCGGCGGGCTTCCCAAGGCCAAGCACACCTACGAAGCCGGCCAGCGCGTGCGCCATGTCGAATACGGCGAAGGCGTGCTCGCGAACATCAGCGGCACGGGGCCGCGTTCGGTGGGCACCGTGATCTTCGACGGCCCGGCCGGCACGCGCAAGTTCATCCTCGGCCACGGGGCGCTCGAGCCGGCCTAGACGCGGTGCAGGGGCGATTGGTCCTCTCGCCCAAGCCGGCGGCGGAGCCGGCGGTAGGCATGCTCGAATCCGGTCGTCTTGAGAGTTCACAACTCGTGGGTTTTGATCAGACGCCCATCGTCCTCAAGGACTCCCTTCTTCTGCGCGTGCCCACCGACCGTCTCCGCCGCCTCCCCGTCCCCATAGAGGAGGCTCGGGGTTGCCCCTACCATTGAGCCGGCGTATGTGGGCCACTTCACGGGAAACATGGCATCGTGCCATTTTCCCTTGGCCGACCTCCGTCGGCTGGTGTTCACCCGGGCCTCCGGCCCTGACGCCGTAGGCGTGGGAGACGGGCTCTGCCCGGCGACCGGAAGCCGGAGATGACGCCGGGACGGCGGCGACGGCGCGACAGCCGCAGGGCGGAGGCGAACGTCCGGCGAGACGGTACGGGGTAACCCCGAGCCGGCGCCCACCCAACGCAGCGAGCGCCTGTTAATCGGCTATGTGGAGCCCCAAGCCAGCGATAGCGTCCGCGGCGCTACGTGTCGAGCTGCTCGCGGGCGAGTTTGGCCCAGGGGCTCGCCGGGGCGAGGGCCAGGAAGGTGCGGAGGTGGCGATCGGCGTCGGCGCGGCGGCCCAGGTCGGCAAGCACGCCTGCCAGATGCCAGTGGGCGTCGGCGTAGTCGGGCTGCTGCCTGAGCACCCCTTCCAGCGCGGCGAGTGCGAGCTCGTGCTCGCCGAGCTCCGCGAGCACGCAGCCCAGGCTGGCCCGGGCTTCGAGATGATCGGCGTCGAGTTCGACCGCGGCGTAATACCGCTCCCGGGCGGCGGTGAGGTCGCCGGCCCGGTAGAGGAGCTCCGCCAGCATGAACACCACCTGGGCCGTCGGCCGGTCGGCCTGGAGCACCGCGCGGAGTGCTTCGGCGGCCTCGGCATACTCGCCAGCCGCCTCGAGATCGGCCGCGAGGTCGAGCAGTTCGGCGGCCGAGTTCGGCTCGTCACCGTCGTCGATCGCGATCTCCAGTGAGTGGTCGTGGTGCGCGGGCGGTCGTGGCGGAGGGGCGAACGGCATGGGCAGGGGAGCGTCGTCGGCCAGGCTCTCGGCGTAGAACGACAGCTGCAACTGGCCGCCCGCCCCGAAGAGCCTGTTGTCGTGCCGAATGCTCAGGCGGCGGCCGTCTGCCACGAGTCGCCCGGCCGCCCGGGCAGCCGCAGCGGCGCCGTCGGGAGAAAGCCCCGCGAGCTTGGCATCGATTTCGCGCAGCGAGAAGCCTCCCGAGAGCAACCGCGCGAGCCGGCGGCCGACGACGAGCTGCTGGAAGTCGAACCACTCGAGTGCTCCGGCGCGTCGGGAGGGCTCGAGCAATCCGCCCCGCTGCCAGTGGCGCACCGCCGCCACCGGCACGCCGAGCACGTCGGCCATCATCGGCACGGTGTAGAGCCGTTGGATGCCGTCATCGGCAGCCGCCGCCGAAGCGCTGGCACGCCGGGCAGCGCGGCCCGCCTGCTTCGCCGCGGCGGCCTTGGCCAAGCTCCGCGAGCCCGGGAGCCGGGGTGGTGTCGAGCGGTCGTCCGTGACCTTGCCTGGCATGAGTATCTCCGAGATGGCGGAGACTCTACCCGACCGGCACGGAGGCAATCCAGCCCTCGAGCGGGTCGAGCGTGCGGGGCAGGCCGTAGCGGGGCAGCGTGGCGGCGTGGGCCGCCTGCAGCGCACAGATCACGGCATCGAGCAGGTCGCCGCTGCCGTCGGCGACCACACGCCGCCGCCATGAGGGCGTGATCACGAGCGCTGGAGCCAGGCCTGCCGTGCCGTGCTCGAGCGCCGCCACGATGAGGGCCCGCTGGCGCCGCCGGTCGGCGGTCTGTTTGCTCGGCGTGTCGCTTTTGTACGACCGCGAGCAGACGCGCCGGGCGGTGAACGCCGGATAGGCCTCGAGCGCCACCCGGCGGCACGCGCCTCCGCGCGGCCCATGCCGGTGGGCCGGAAAGGAGAGCCCCGCGTCGATCATGCGGCCGATGCCCGCGTGCATCATCCAGGCCACCGGCGGGTTGGTCCAGCGCATCGCCGGGCTCGAGCCGGCGGGCTTGTCGGCCTTGCGCCAGGCGAACTTGTCGCCCGCGGGCCGGGCGTCGCACCAGCGCTTGAACGCACCACGCAGCAGCTCGCGAGGCTGGGTGCAAAAAAACCGGACGAACGCCGGCCACTCGGGCGGCCAGCCTTCGTGCTCAATGAGTGTGCGTGGCTGACCGAACGGCAGATCGAAGCCCCCGAGCCAGGCCTGGGATGCCTGCAGAAAACCTGTGAACGCGTCGAGTGATTCGAGGGCCTGGATCTCGTCGAGCCGGTACACGAACCGCCGGCCTGCCGACTCTGCCCTTCCGATCGCGATCGTGATCGGCTTGCGCCGGCAGGGTGCCGACGTGAAGTCGATGCCGATCACCGTATCTTGATCCATGGGTCGCCTCTTCTCCGGCTGCCTTCGTGCCGGGCGCACACCGCGCGGAACCGACCGCGTGGGCAGGGGGGAGGCGATCAGGTCGAGCGGTCGCCGCTGACCGGCTCGATCCGTCGGAGGCCGCTCGAGGTTTCGGCGGCAGGCACGTCGCGCGTGTCGGCGGCGGGCGGGGCGGGTTCGACCGCGGGGCCGAGTGGGGCGACCGTCGGCTCCGAGCTCTGCGGAGCCGGGGTGAGGGCATCCTGCGTGGCCGCCGGCGTGGGGATCGTCTCGATGGGCTTGAGGGCCGTGGCACCATCGACCGGCTTTTCGGCGCGGACGACACCGGCCTTCGCATCGGGGCTGACGTGATCGAGCGCCGAGCCTTGCCAGCCTTCCGCGGGCTTGGCAGGCGCGTCGGCAGGCTTGTCGCTGAAGGTCTTCACGGGCCCGCTCGGGGGCGTCTGGAGCGTTGGTGCGGACATTGGTGCCGTGGTCGGCCGGGCTGCGGCGGCCGGCGCGGCCATCGATGCCGCTGCGGCGGGCAACGGATTGCCGCACGGATCGAGTGGCACGCGCATCACGACCGTGCGCGGCGACCGCACCGTGTAGGAATACGGCGTCTTCTTTTCGACGACCCGCGGCACCTGCATGGTGCGCTCTTCGGTGACGTACTTGCACACCTGCACGCTCACCGGCTCGACCTTCTCTTCGGTGACGAAGCGGCACACCTGCACGGGCACCTGGCGCACCTGCTCTTCGGCCACCATTTTCATCGTCTGCACGGGCACCTTGTTTTCGACCCGCTCCACGACCTTGCGCACCGTCTGCACGGGCACCTGGCGCACCTGCTCTTCGGCCACCATTTTCATCGTCTGCACGGGCACCTGCTGCACGACCTGCTCGTCAACGTAGCGCACCGTCTGCACGGGAACCTTGCGGGTCATCACGCGGTTGACCATCGTCGTCTCCGGCACCTGCACCGGCGTGTAGGTGGGCTGATAGGTGCGATTGACCTGGTTGACCACCACGCCGGGCGTCATGGTCCAGCCGTAGCCGCCCCGCTGCCACGACATCAAGCCGGTGTAGGGATTCACGGCCCAGCCGCCCGGCACCCAGCCGAGTTGCGTCGTGCCCGGCGCCACCATCGGCGTGACGGTGTCGATGGCCTGCGAGCCGACCGAGTAGGCGGTGCGGACGGTGGTGACGGGCTCGGCGACCGTGTAGGCCTCCTCGCGTTCGCTGGTTTCGTAGACCGGCTTGCGGACGACGCTCACCTGCTGCTGAACCGCCGTCTCATAGACCGGCTTCATCACCGTGAAGCGTTCTTCGCGGGTGCTCGTCTCGACGACGTCGCGGGTCACGTCGTAGCTGCGATCGACGACCTGCGTCTCGTAGACGGGCTTCATCACGGTGAACCGCTCCTCGCGAGTCTGTGTTTCCCACACCGGTCGCTGCACGGTGTAGCGCCGCTCCGAGGTCTGCGTCTCCCACACCGGCTTCTGCACGGTGTAGGTCTTGGTGTCGTAGACGGTCTCATAGGACACGCGGTAGGCGGTGACCTGCTGCTCGTCGTAGACGGTCTGGAAATCGAGCCGATACGTCTGCGTGGCGACCGGGGCGGGCGTTGCCTCGCCGCAGCACTGCGCGAGCACGGAGGCTGGGGTGACGAGCGGGGCGATCGTCGCGCCGCACACGAGGGCGCGAAGCTGCCGCGAACGGTTCGAGCGGGTCGAGAAGCAACTGGGCATGGCCATGATTCGTCTCCTGAAAATGACCCTTCGAGACTAATCCCCTAAACGTGGGCTTCAAGCGGTTTGTTCACTTATTTTCTGGATTTTTCCCGGGAAAAAAGGGAGTCGAAACCGCGCGACCGTCGCAACCCGTCCATCTTACGCCCCGAGTCCAGCGGCGCTCGTGGGTAGGCTATCCGACGGTCTCTGTCCCAGCTTTCGGCCAGCGCTGGCTCAACGCGTCGAATCCGGCTTCGGGGGAGCGGCAAAAGTCTCCTCACTCCGGCCGCGGCGGACAAAAGTTCGGGAAGCGTTCGCCGACTCCCCCGAAGCCTCCCCTGTAGCGACAGGCCTCCAGGCCTGTCGATCGACAGAGCTGGAGCTCTGTCGCTACGTCTGAGGA
>JAIXPT010000222.1 GCA_027486095.1 Planctomycetaceae bacterium
ATCGTGTTTTTCGACGAGTGCTACCACCGCAGCCGCGAGTTCTGCCGCAAGCACCTCACGCGGTTCGGCGTCGGCTTCCGCGAAGTGCCCACGTGCGACTACGCCGCGATGGAGGCCGCAATCACGCCGCGCACGAAGTTCATCGTCAGCGAATCGCCCACGAATCCCCACTTGAGCGTCGTCGATATCGAGCGGTTCGCCGACATCGGCCGCCGCAAGGGCGTGCTCACGCTCATCGACGCCACGCTCTGCACGCCTTACAACCTCCGGCCGCTGGAGGCCGGCGTCGATTTCGTGCTCCATTCGGCCACGAAGTATCTCGGCGGCCACAACGACCTGCTCGCCGGCGTGGTCGTGGGCTCGAAGGAGAAGCTCGAGCCCGTGCGGCATCTCCGCGGCATCATGGGAGGCGTGAACTCGCCGCACAACGCCTACCTCCTCGAACGGGGCCTGAAGACGTTTGCCCTGCGCATGGAGCGGCATAACGCCAACGGCCTGGCCGTGGCCCGGTTTCTGGAGCGGCATCCGCGGGTGGAGCGGGTGTTTTACCCCGGCCTCGAGAGCCATCCCTTCCACGCGGTCGCCGCCCGCACGATGCACGGCTACGGCGGCCTGGTGACGTTTCTCTTGAAAGACGCCGACTGGCGCGAGACGGCCCGCGTGGTGGACGCCGTGAGGATTCCGCGGATCGGCCCCAGCCTCGGCGGCGTCGAGTCGCTGATCGAACAGCCGATGGTGATGAGCTATTGGAACTACTCGCCCGCCGAGCGGGCGGCGTTCCGCATCCCCGACACCATGATCCGCCTCGCCTGCGGCATCGAGGACCCGGGCGACCTCATCGCCGATCTCGCTCAGGCGCTCGGCTAGACACTCGGCTGGAGCGTGCCATGCAGTTTCGCACCCGTGCGATCCACGTCGGCCAGGAACGCGACCAGGCGACCGGTGCGATCGTGCCGCCAATCCACGTGGCGAGCACGTTCGTACAGCCGGACGCCTCGATGACGGCTCCCTACGACTACGCCCGCACGGCGAGCCCCACCCGCGGCAGCTTCGAGGCCACGCTCGCCGCCCTCGACAACGGCACGCGGGCGCTGGCCTTCGCGTCGGGCATGGCGGCCACGCATTGCGTGACGCAGCTCCTCGCCCCCGGCGATCGCATCGTCACCGGCACCGACATCTACGGCGGCACCTGGCGGCTGTTCAACAAGGTGCTCACCGGCAAGGGCATCGCGATCACGGCCGTCGATACGAGCGACCTCACCGCGGTGCACGCGGCGATCGCACAGGGTCCCGTGAAGCTCATGTGGATCGAGTCGCCCGGCAATCCGCTGCTCTCGGTCACCGACATCGCCGCCTGCGCCGAGCTTGCACACGCCGCAGGGGCGCTCCTCGCCTGCGACGCCACCGTGGCCACCCCCGCCCTCTCGCGGCCGCTCGACCACGAGGCCGACATCGTGATGCATTCGGCCACGAAGTCGATCGGCGGCCACAGCGACCTGCTCGGCGGGGCCCTCGTGGTGCGCGATGCGGAGCTTGGCACGCGGCTCCATTGGCTGCAAAACGCCACGGGCGGCGTGATGGGGCCGTTCGAAGCGTTTCTCTGCGCTCGCGGGCTCAAGACGCTCGAGCTGCGCGTGCATGCCCAGTCCGCCACGGCGCTCGCGCTCGCCGAGTGGCTCCTCGCGCATCCGCGGGTGAAGGCCGTTCATTATCCCGGCCTCGCATGCCACCCCGGCCACGCCATCGCCCGGCGGCAGATGACAGGCGGCTTTGGCAGCCTCCTGAGCTTCGAACTCGATGGCGATGTTGCCGCAGCCCGCCGGGTCGTGGAATCGACGCGGTTGTTCCAGCTTGCCGTGAGCCTCGGGGCGGTCGAATCGCTGATCGAATTGCCGGCCGTGATGTCGCACGGCTCCTACGACCCGGCCGCCCGCCGCGCCGTGGGGATCGCCGACGGGCTCATCCGGCTGGCCGTGGGCCTCGAAGCGTTCGAGGACTTGCGCGACGACCTCGCCACCGCCCTCGCGTAAAGACATCCGCCCGGCTCACGCCTCGGGCCTCCTTGCGCATCCTGCCCCAACAAGCCCGGAGCGGAAGCGACGGGACACCGGGTGGTGCATCATCCCGTTGGCCACGCCGACACGCATGGCGACCACGCTCCGCAGCCACCCGGAGCCCCCGGGCTCCCGCCCGGGGCTTTTTGAACTGGCAGCTTGAGCCGCACGCTGACGGGGCCTTGGGAAATCTGGGCAAGCTCTGCCTGTCGCGTCGAATTTGGCGGAAGTTCCGTCAACTCCGATGCCGATACCTCTTCCGATTGGAGAGCCGCGCCGGGCGTAGGTCGCCCCGCACTCTCCCGGAGGAGTGAGGCCATGAATGTGCGGAACGGTTTGCTGAAACTGACGGGTGCGGGGCTTGTCGCCATGACCGGCACCCTGAGCGCCCTGGCGCAAGACACGGGCTCATCCGCTCCGCCGGCTGGCTCCGCTGAGCTCCGCTGGACGCCGCACCGCGCTGCTGCCGCGCCCCAAGGCGCCGTGCCGGCCGCTCCGGCAACCGCAGCCGCCGCCGTCAAGCCGGCTCCGGCCGCGCTCCAGCCTGCTGCGCAGGCTCCCGCCGCGCCGGCCGCCCCGCGGGCCCCCGCGCCGTCGTCCACCGCGTCGGTCGGGCTGCCGGCCAGTGTGCCGGCCATCGATCCGCCAGCCTCCCCCAACTACGCCCCGCTTCGGCAGGGCATTCCAGGCCGCTTCGGCGCGGGCTTCGGCGACTGGATGAGCAACAACCGCCTCGCAGGCAGCCTGCGCACGTCCACCCCGGCCGATCCCGGCACCATCTTCGGCTACTCGATGATCCGCGCCCCGCAGGGCGAACGCGGCCGACCGGTTCTCGCCCAGGAAGGTGCCCCGCGTCGCCCCGGATCGCAGCCGGCGTTCGCCATGGCCCCGAGCTACGGCGGCGGTGATGCCCCGCGGTTCACCCCGGCCGCTCCGCAGGCTCGGCCGTCACGAGAACGCATCGCGATGAATGTCGATGGCATTCCCTCGGTGATGACGCGGGCACCGCAGGCAGAGGCCCTCGAAGGCGGCGCCGTGCCGGGCCGCCTGCCGGCTGCGGCTCAGCCTCCCGCCGCCCAGACGCTGCCCGGCCCGGCCCCTTCGTCTTCCATGCAGTCCCCGGGATCTGAATTCGATTTCGGCAGCATGCCCACCGACATGCCCGGCATGACGATGGATGGCTCGTTCGATCCCGGCATGGCAGGGCAGCCCGACGACCAGGGCATGCTGATGGGGCAGTATCCGGCCCAGGTGCATGTCGATTCGTTTTTCGACGATCCCTACGCCTACGAAGACTGCGAAGACTTCGGCTGCCTGCCGATGTGCGATCTCGACGGCCGGATGTGTGCCTGGATGCGGCAGTTCGGGCGGCCCTACTACGGCTGGAAGTGGTATCGCGACTTCACGGCCAGCGCCGGCGTGACGAGCTTCACCAACCCGACCGACCTCGGCATCAACGGCAATTACGGCGTCAACGAATATCTGAACTGGGCGATGCCGTTCTGGAATGCGTTTGGTGTCGGCTGGCAGGTTGGAGCGCGCGGCGTGCAGACGAACTTTCAGCCGACCACGCTCTCCGTCAATGGCCAGACGCTCACGAAGGGCTCCCGCGACCAGGTGTTCGTGACCACCGGCTTCTTCACGCGGGCGTTCGAGGGCCGCGGCCTCCAGGGCGGAGCCGTCTACGACTATTTGAGCGACGGCTGGTACACCGACCTGAACGTGGCCCAGATCCGCAGCGAGCTCAGCTACGTGTGGGGCTACCACGAGTTTGGCTACTGGGGCGCGCACAATGTCACCGAGCAGCTCGGTATTTTCACACCGAAAAGTCAGAACCTCGTCACGGGCACCACGCTCGATCTCTACACCGGCTTCTATCGCCTGCACTTCGGCGATGCCAACGAATGGCGGGTGTGGGGCGGTGCATCGGGCAATGGCGACGGCCTCGTCGGCTCGTCGATGCGGGCCCCGATGTCGCGGAGCTTCGCCCTCGAAGGCACGTTCACCTACCTGATCCCGAAGCAGAGCGAGCGGACGCGCATCAAAGACATCGACACCAACGTGACCTACGGCCCCGCGGCGTGGAACGTGTCGGTGAACCTCGTCTACTATCCGGCCGGCCGCTCGCGGCGGAGCCTCGCCAGCCCCTACCGGCCCCTCTTCGACGTGGCCGACAACGGCAACATGATCCGCTCGGTGCTGCTGCCTTGAGCCGGCGAGTGTGATCCCCGATCGGAATCGGCCTAGGCGACGGCTGGGCCGGTTTTTGGTATCTTTCGGGCACGCGAGTTCTCCACCCGAAAGCCCTCCTACGGACTGCACATGTCGGAAGCCAAAGATCCCTGGGCCTCCCTCGCCGACACCCTCGGCGCCGCGCCCAACCGTGAAGCCTCCCCGCCGCCGGCCCAACGGCCACCCGAGAAGCCACGGCAGCCGCCACGCCCCGAAGCCCCCAAGGCTGCGGCGCCGCGCACGACGCCCGGCTGGGACGATCTCGACACGAGCCTCGGCCTGCCGCCGACGCGTGAAGCCGCCCGCCCGGCGGCGCCGCGCCAGGCAGAGAGTCGCCAGGCAGAACCGCGGCCCGCCACGCCCCGCCAGGCAGAGCCCCGAGTGAGCCACGAGCCGCCGCCGTACGAACGGCCGCGGGCGGCGGAAAACGACCGTCCGCGCCCGTTGGAAAGCGATCGTCCACGACCTTCGGAGCGCGACCGCCCACCGACGCCAGAAGCCGCGCAGCCGCGCGGTGAGGGTGACGAGCCGGGCGGTGAAGGTCGGCCGCGCCGCCGCCGCGGCCGCCGCGGTGGCCGCGGGCGTGGTGGCCGCGGGCGACGCGAGGAAGGCACGGCCGCGCCGCAGCGCGACGACTCCCGCCCCCACGACGTCGATCTCGATGCGCCCACGGGCGAGCGGCTGCCGGCCCGCGCCGACGCCTTCGACGACGAGCCGCGGCCTGCCGACCGCGAGTCGGCCGAGCCCGGGCTCGACGAAGACGGTCGCCCGCGCCGGCGCCGGCGGCGCCGTGGCCGCCGCGGTGGCCGCCGTGAAGCGACAGCCGGCGAGCGGAGCGGTGATGTGGGCCCCGAGGGCTCGGCTGCGCGGCCCGCCGCCGACCGCACGCGAGACGATCTCGACGAAGAGCCGCTGCCCTCCGGCTACGGTCGCCCGCAGGCGGCCCGCCAGCCCGACTCGCGCGACCCCGAGCCGCGCGGCGCAGGCGGAGAACGCCGGGGCCGCCGCCGCCGTCGGGGCCGGGGCGACGACACCCCCCGCCGGCCCGCAGCCGAGGCCGGCGGCGATGCCACGCGACGCCGGGGCCGCCGCAGCCGCCGCAGTGCCGACGACGAACGCACCTCATCGAGCTCGAGCCTCGCCCGCCGGAGCCGCGACGATTTCGCACCGGTGTCGCGCGGCTACGACGAAGACGACGAAGGGCTCGAGTTCCTCGGTCTCGAAGAGGCGGGCAGCGAGCCGCAACGCCGCGACCAGCGGCATGTCGAAGACGACGACGTGCTCGTAGAGAGCGGGCTCAACGCCGTGCGCGACGTGCCGAGCTGGGTGGAAGCGATCGGAATCGTGATCGCCGGCAACCTCGACGCCCGCAGCCGCCCTCGGGCCGACCGCGACGACGACCGCCGCCGCCGCGACCGGTAGGGCTCGTAGCGACAGGCTCGTAGCGACAGGCCTGTCGATGGACAGGGCTGGAGCCCTGTCCCTACACCGTGCAACGGACAGGGCTGGAGCCCTGTTCCTACTTGAGCGAGATCGTGCGGGCGAGCGGCTTCAGGATCTGCTCGGTCACGCAGGTGTCCACGACCTCGCGGGCGAGTTGCGCGAGGCGGTCGATCGTGTCCACGTAGCTCGTCTGTGGGTCGAGGCTGCCATATTGCCGGGCCGTGACATACACGCTCATCTGCTCCTCGGCGAATTCGCCGGTGCGCACCTGAAAAGCGTTCGTGCGGGTTTCGGTGCTCACCCGCACCTGCACGCGGCAGTCTTCGTCGAGCGCGATCGTGAGCGACGGCTCGAAATTGATCACCCGGCCTCCCGGGATGTCGGCGACGCGGTCGAGCGCCGCCCCCACGCCGAGCGCCTCGGCCAAGAGTGCGTTGTGATTGCCCCGGTAGGCGAAGTCGAAGCCGAACAACAGATCGAGGGCCTCGCAATCGAGCGGGCTGACGGAGAGCAGCGGCGGGGCGAGATCGAGCACGAGCCGATGCTGCTCGAGCGCCGCCTCGATCGAGGGCGGATTCACCTGGCCCGAGCAGAGCCGCTTCGCCTCCACGGCGGCCCACCGATAGCGGCCCTGGTCTTTGTCTTCCTCGAGCACGTAATCCCGCTTGTCGCGGCAGTAAAACTTCCGCATCGACGGAAACTTCCGCTGAATCCGCTCGAAAAAATGCAGCACGGTCTCCCGCTGGCCCGGCAGCTCCATCTCGGTGGCCAGGTTCATGTTGATGTAGAAGTCGTCGGCCAGCGAAGCGTAGGGCGTCATGCAGGGGGAGCTCCGGAAGAGACCGCGCGAGAGCGAAGGATTCGGCGAGTATAGGAATGATTTTCGAGGGGTGTCAAAATAGGGGGACTCTCGCCCGGCATCTGGCAACGCCCCACAAACTTGCATACCCCTGCCCGTGACTTATGCTTGATTCATCGTTCAGGACGCTTTCGCGATCATGGCCACCCAGACCGAACCATCCGCCATCCCCGATGAACGGCTGACGATCGAGCAGCGGCCCGATGGCGCCATCGTGGTGCGCGTGCGGTCGGCCGGCGACGACCGTGATCGGCTGCCCGACGCGGTGTTTTCGTTTCGCTGCGGCGACCCGCAATACGCCTACTGGCTGGCCCGCTCCGCGAGCCGCTAGCGTGCCGCTGCAGGCCCCGCTCACTCCCGCGAACTGGCGATCAGCGAGATGAACTCGCGGTTGCTCTTGAACTTCGCCAGCTGCTTCGTGAGCTGCTCCATGGCGTCGGTGTGGTGCATGCTCGAGAGCGTCCGCCGCAGCATGTTGCAGGCATGCAGCGTGTTCGGGTCGAGCAGTTTCTCCTCGCGCCGAGTGCCCGACTGCGAGATGTCGATCGCTGGCCACACCCGCCGGTCGGCGAGCTTCCGGTCGAGCACGAGCTCCATGTTGCCGGTGCCCTTGAACTCCTGAAAGATGAGCTCGTCCATCCGGCTGCCGGTGTCGATCAGCGCGGTGGCCACGATCGTCAGCGATCCGCCCTCCTCGAAGACACGGGCCGTGGCGAAGAGCTTCTTCGGAATGTCGAGCGCCTTGATATCGACGCCGCCCGACATCGTGCGGCCGGTGTTGCCGACCCACTTGTTGAAGGCCCGGGCCATGCGGGTGATCGAGTCCATCAGCAGAAATACGTCTTTGCCCGTCTCCGCCATCCGCTTGCACCGCTCGATCACGAGCTGCGACAGCCGCACGTGGCTCTCCACGTCGCAGTCGAGGCTGCTCGCGAGCACCTCTCCCTTGACGCTGCGGCGCATGTCGGTGACCTCTTCGGGCCGCTCGTCCACGAGCAGCATCACGAGCGACAGCTCGGGGTGGTTGGTCGAGATCGCCTGCGACACCTGCTGGAGCAGCACCGTCTTGCCGGTGCGCGGCGGGGCCACGATCAACGCCCGCTGCCCCTTGCCGAGCGGCGTGAGCAGATCCATCACGCGGGTCGTGAGCGGCTGCTGGCCGGTCTCGAGCCGCAGCCACGTCTCGGGGTTGATCGGCGTGAGCTGGTCGAACGACTTTACGTTTGGATAGTCGTCGGGCGGCATCCCCTCGATTTCGAGAATCTCCTTCACCCGCGGCCCCTGCTGGCGGCGGCCGGGCTGGACGAGCCCCTTGATGAACACGCCCTCGCGAACCCGATACCGCTCGACCATCGTGCCGGGCACGAAGGGATCGCTGCGCTCGCGCACGTAGTTGGTTTCGACGCTGCGGAGAAAGCCGTAGCCGTTGGGGTGCATCTCGAGCACGCCCTGGCCGGGTTCGAGCGGAATCGGCTCGCCGTTTTCGGCGACCTCAGGCTCGAGATCCGGTGGACGCATGCCCTCGCCTTCCATGTCCACCGCGCCCGCTCCGGCCATGCCGGCGCCGGATGGCCCACCGCCGCCACCGCCGCGGCGATACCGCCGCCGTCTGCCGCCGTAGCCGCCGCCGCCGAAGCCTTGTTGGCCACCCTGCCCCTGCGGGCCCTGCCCGAATCCCCCTTGGCCACCCTGTCCGCCGTAGCCCTGGCGTCCCCTCGACCGTCTCCGCTTCGACATGGAACAACACGCTCTCAAAAGGATCAAAACCCGTGCATCCGCCGGCGGCGGACGATCACAGACCTGAAAGCTGCCTCGGGAAGCCACCCTGCGAACGCCCGGAGACCGGGTTTGCAACAGGGACGGCACACCACACACCGAGGGAGCCGAAACTCGCCCCACGAAACCACTCCCACCACCGAACACGGCCGAAATCTATGCAGAAAGCCTGCAAAGCCGCATGGGTCGGGAGCACCCGCGAAACCTTCCATATGGCCCGCGGGACCGTGGCTCACATCAACTGGCCTGAGTATCTGGACATGGGGCAGGAATGTCAAGCAGCGGGCTCTTGGTGGACGGAGAAGCCGGTAGCAGAGGCGGTTTGGGGATTGCCCGGGGCCTGAAAACAGGCCGCCAGCCGGGGGGCCGGATTTCGATGCAATTCGCACAACCGTTTCGACCGATACATCTTTCCGAGGGGCGTGGAAACGGGCCTCGGGGGCCCTTGTCCCCGGACCGATTCCGCCCGCCCGGACCTCCGGCCAAAACGCAGGTGAGCCCGATGTTTTCAAACTATGCGCGTGTTTGCGTGGTGGGGTGGATGGCGTGCGTCTGCCTCGGGGCCTCGCCGGCCGCCCGGGCCGATGCGCCGGCTACGCTCGTGGCCGGGGCCGCCGTGCCGTGGCATGGCGATCTCGCGGCCGCGACCCAGGCGGCCCTCGTCAGCCACCGGCCGGTGCTCGTGGTGTGCGTGGCCGGATCGAGCGAATCGGCCGCCCTGCTCACGCGCGACGTCTTCTCGGCCGCGGAGACCGTGGCGCTGCTCACCGCCTGCTTCGAACCCGTGCGCGTGGATGTGGATGTCGATCCCACGACGGCGCGCACCCTGGGGATCACGCAGGTGCCGTGCGCCTGCATCGTGGATGGGCAGCATCGCCTCCTCGCCCGCTTCGACTGCCCGACCACACCCGCCGCCTTCGTAGCCGCCGCCAGCCGAGCCGCGCAGGAAGCAGCGACGTCCCGATCCGCGGGAGACGTCACGCAGGCCGCCGCGATTCGCGAGCAGTCTGATTTCGTCAGGCAGGCAGCGCCGCCCGCGGCGCAGCCCGTCATCAGCCCTTGGTCGGCTCCGGCCCCAGCCGCAGCGGCGCCTGCGCCGGCCCTGACGCCTGCGGCCGATCTCGCGCAGGCCGAGGAACCTTCGCTTCCCGCCGCACCGCCGGCCTGGCCTGCCGAGCCCACGGCGCGACCGATGCCGTTCACGGCCGAACCCCACGCCGCGCTGCCCACGCGCCCGGCGATCGAACCCGCCACCTCGGCCCCGGGTGCGACCACGCCCTGGCTGACCGCGCCGGCCGCAGGATCGGCTCCGGCCGCCATCGCCGCAACGCAGGCCACTGCTCCCGCCGCAGCGGCCACAACCCCGCCCGCGGCACCAGCGGAACCCGAGAAGAAGTCGGCCACGAGCGCATTCTTCGCAGCGCTTCAGAAGCCGTTCACCGTGTTCTCAAAACCGAAAGCCGAGCCTCCGGCCGCCCCGCCCTCGACACCGGCGCCGACACCCGGCACGGCCGTCGCCGCGTCGCCTCGGCCTGCAGCCACGGCCGATGCCTCCGAATCGATGCCGCTCGGCCTCGAGGGCTATTGCCCGGTGAGCCTCGTGGACAAAGGCACGTGGGTCGAAGGCCGCGCCCAGTGGGGCGCCCGGCACCGGGGCCGCACCTATCTCTTCGCAGGGTCCGAACAGCAGCAGGCCTTTCTCGCAACGCCCGATCGATATGCCCCGGCCCTCTCGGGCGACGATCCGGTGCTCGCATGCGACTCGGGCAGGCAGGTCGCTGGCCAGCGCCGCTTCGGCGTCACCTACCAGGCCCGCACCTACCTCTTCTCATCGCCCGAAACCCGGGCAGCCTTCGCCGCGAACCCGCAGCGCTACACGGCCCGCGTGATCATTGCCGAACGCCCCGCCGCCTCGGGCACGGTCGTGCGGTAGCGGCGACCGGTCGCCATGCGGCATGGAGCGCGGGATCGTGCGCCACCCGGTGTCCCGTCGCTCCCGCTCCGGGCTTGTGGGGGCAGAAGGCGTGAGCCGGGCCGCAAGCAAGCCCGAGGCGCGAGCCGAGAGGACGCCCCGCTCTCAAAAAGCCCCGGGCGGAAGCCCGGGGACTCCGCGTGGGTGCGGCGACCGGTCGCCATGCGGCATGGAGCGCGGGATCGTGCGCCACCCGGTGTCCCGTCGCTCCCGCTCCGGGCTTGTGGGGGCAGAAGGCGTGAGCC
>JAIXPT010000395.1 GCA_027486095.1 Planctomycetaceae bacterium
CTCGGTGTAAGCCGCGTATCTGCCCGTCGGCTCTTCCGCATCGCACCGACCGTCTCCGCCGCCTTGCCTGTAGCGACAGGCCTCCAGGCCTGTCGATCGACAGAGCTGGAGCTCTGTCGCTACGGTTGAGGAGGCTCGGGGTTACCCCTGCCGTTGAGACGGCGTATTTGACCAGCGCAGCCATGGATGGCGCAGCGCAGGCAAATCCGAGTGAGCTGTAGCCTGGAGGGCGAAGGCGAACGTCCGGCGAGACGGTACGGGGTAACCACGAGCCGGCGCGTGCGCGCGAGTTGAGTGAGAGGACAGGCAGGCTGAAGCCTGCCCTACTTCGCGAGTTCGGCCTCGATGGCCGCGGTGAGCGTAGCGTCGTCGGGGCCGACGCCGCTCTTGTAGCGGCCCTTGATCGTGCCGTCGCGGCCGATCAGGAACTTCTCGAAGTTCCACTTCACGTCGCCCGCAGGACTGGCCGTCTCAGTGAGCGTCTTGTAGAGCGGGGCGATGCCCGATCCCTTCACCACGATCTTCGAAAACATCGGAAACGTGACGCCGTATTTCGACGAGCAAAATTGGGCGATCTCGGCGTCGCTGCCCGGCTCCTGGGCTCCGAACTCGTTGGCGGGGAAGCCGAGCACGACGAGGCCCTTGTCTTTGTGGGCCTCATAGAGCTTCTGCAGGCCGGCATATTGCCCCGTGTAGCCGCAGCGGCTGGCTACGTTCACGACCAGCACCACCTTGCCCTTGTATTGCGCGAGGTCGCAGGCCGAGCCATCGAGAAGCTTCATCTCGCCGGTGAGCGGCGACCCCGATTCGGCGTGGGCGACGGAGCCCGCCATGGCCATGCAAAGCGAGCAGCAGGCGAAGAGAATGACCAGTTTATCGAGTGACATGGCGAGGCTCCTGATAGGGGTGGCTCCGACTGCCACCATTAGAGGCGCTGCCGCGCACGTGTCAAAAGGGCATCGGCGCTGATCACCAGATCGCCGCCCGGATGACGATGGCGAGCAAGGTGGCCGCGGCGGCAGCGAACACTCCGGCCCAGGGGCTCGGCCGCACCCGCAGGCGGGCCACCGCTTGGCGGAGCCGGCGGCAAAACTCCGTCCACGATTCGTGGGCGGCCCGCTCGCCCACCGCGATCACGCTCGAGCATCGCATGCCGCCCGCGTTGTCGAGGTGCAATTGCAGCCGGCGCGTGGGCAGGGCCACGCTCGCACCGGCCCAGCGGGCGTCGGCATCGAGCCCGGCGACCACCTCCGCGACGAGGGGCCGCAACTGCTCCGCCGAGATGTTGTAGATCACGAGCCGCGGACGGGCCGCCAGAATGCAGACCGCGACAACGAGGCTGAAGATCAAGAGCACCAATAGCCAGCCCCACAGCGAGGCCCCCACCGCCGGGCGAACGAGCGCGAGCGGCCCCGCGCAGGCGAGCCCGGCCAAGGCCGTCGCGAGCAGGATGCCGTCCCACGTGCCAGACACCACGCACGGCCGCCGCCGCAGGTGCAGAGCCGCCAGCACGAGCAGATATCCGGCCAGCGGCAGAAGGGCGACCCACAGCGGCAACGTGTCGAGCAGGGCGTTCATCGGGGGAAATGCTCTATCGCGTGGCCAACCAGGCGAGAAAAGCCAGCCACGCCACCTCGGCGACGAGCACCACGACGAACCATTGCCGGGCGGCGCGGGCTGTCATGCGTCATGCATTGTCGGGGACGACGAACGAACAGTTCCGACAAAAGGCTTCGGCGAAGTCGTACACGCCGTGGAAGTCTTCACGCTTGTCCTTGCGCGTCTTCCGCATCTGGCCGATCTCGATCATGTTGAACACGATCTCGCCGATATCGGCCGTGCTGTGGAGACCCCACGTGCCGAGCACCGTACAGGCGAGGTAGCCATATTGCTGGAGTGCGTATTGCCGCGCGGCCTCGCACAACTCTTGGCCCGTGAGATGCCGCTCCGCCGGCTTGCGCCGCGGCTTGCCGGACCGCGCCCTCGGCTTGGCGCCGGCATCGGCCGCCCCTCGTGCCGGCTCGAGATCCTCGAGCGGGGGCTCCGCTCCCAGGCCGAGCGACTCCTGGGCGAACGACAGCGCCTCGAGCACGAACAAATACGCATCGAGCTTGTAGCGGGGATCGCGGCGCAGCAATTGGCCGAGCGGATGGGCAGGATCGACGACCGGCATCTGAGCCTCGTGAACGCAACGCGAAAGGACGACAGTATACCGGCAGTTGCACCCGGCCGACGGAGGTTTTGGAAAGCCCGCGGCGTGGGTCGAGAGGATGCCCCGGTTGGGAGCATGCGGCGTCCCTTCGGCTCACGCCTCGGGCTTCCTGCGATTGGGCGTCCCTTCGGCTCACGCCTCGGGCTTGCTGATGAGCCCGGCTACCGCGGCAGGGCGGCGGGGCCGGCGGGCTGCCGCGGGGGAGGCTGCGGGGCACCGCCCCGGCCGTCCTCGAGGATGAAGGTGTAGCCGAGGGGCGTCACCGGCTTCGAGAAATCGCGGATCATGTCGAGCCCCTTGTCGATGAGGCTCGTGCGCGGGTCGAACTGGTAGACGTCGCGGTCTTGCCCGCCCGGCTTGTAGATCTGCATCGCAAACGGCATCAGGTCGCGGGCCTGCAGGATCAGCTCCACCTTCGAAAAGTTCGCCGCATCCGCCTGCATCCGCGGCAGCGCCTCGAGCCAGATCTGGTCGGCGACGCCGGGAGGCGTGATCAGCCGCATCACATAGCGCTTTCTGAGCGTGTCGGCCTTGGCGCCGAAGACGAAGGGCAGAGGCCCATCGCTGATCGCCTTGCCCTGCATCTCGGGCGGGAGCCGCGTTTCACGAAGCTGGCGCTCGGCATGACGGAATTCATAGATGCTCGCACCGTTGCACACCCAGTGCTCGCCCGCCTCACCGACCCGCGGCTCGTAGCGCCGGGTCTCGCCGTTCCACTGCTTCGACTCCTTGACCCGATAGAGCCCCTTGTCGGGGGCGGCATACTTGATCTCGCCGGCGCTCTCGGAAAATGCGAGTCGCTCGCCACTCGTGTCGGCCGGGCTCCAGGCGTTGTATTCCCACTTGTAAAACGTGCTCGACCACGTCGTCACGGCTGCGTTCCGGGCCTCCCACGCGGCGAGCAGGCGATCGAGGGCCGCCTGCTGCTCGGGCGAGAGCTGGGGAAATGCGGGTGTGTTTTGGCCGGCTCCAGGGGCCGAGGGGGCGGCCGGGGCCTGGGCGCGAAGCGGCCTCATGCAGGGCATCGCGACGGCGAGCACCACGACAGCGCAGACGCGCGAAGGCAGGCGACAGGGCACGGCAGGAACCTCCGGTGGGCTGGGGAAGGTAGCAACCCCGGCTGGCCGAGGCGAGCCCGTTTTCACGGCCCGCTCGGCCGCGCAACACCCAGCTTGCCCGCCCTCCGTACACTGTCGGAAGTCCCGGAGCGTGTCCATGACAAGCCCTCCCATGATCGTCGCCGCCTTCTCCACGAAGCCCTACGACCGAGAGTTTCTCGAGGCCGCCGCCGCCGGCACCGGCATCGAATGGCGCTGGTTCGAGAGCCGGCTCGACGCCGCCACCGTGCGGCTTGCCGAGGGCGCGACGGCAGTGAACTGCTTCGTGAACGACGCCCTCGATGCCGCCGTCTTGGAACATCTGCACAGGCTTGGCGTCGGGCTCGTGACGTTGCGGTGCGCGGGATTCAACCAGGTGGACCTGCCCACGGCCGCGCGGCTCGGCCTCCCGGTCGTCCGCGTGCCCGAGTATTCGCCGCACGCGGTCGCCGAGCACACTGTGGGCCTCGTGCTCATGCTCGACCGCCGGCTGCACAAGGCCTTCAATCGTGTCCGCGAAGGCAACTTCTCGCTCGATGGCCTGCTCGGCTTCGACCTCCACGGCCGCACCGTGGGTGTGGTCGGCACCGGCAAGATCGGCCGCCGCTTCGCGGAGATCATGCTCGGCTTCGGCTGCCGTGTGCTCGCCCACGATCCGCAGGCTGATGCCGCACTCACCGCTCGGGGCGTGCATTTCGTGCCGCTCGACACGCTGCTTGCCGAGTCGCACATCGTCTCGCTGCACTGCCCGCTCATGCCGGCCACACATCACCTGATCGACGCCGCGAGCATCGCCCGCATGAAGCCGGGCGTGATGCTCGTGAACACGAGCCGCGGCGGCCTCGTCGATACCCGTGCCGTGATCGCCGCCCTCAAGACGGGCCAGATCGGCAATCTCGGCCTCGACGTCTACGAAGAAGAGGGCGACCTGTTCTTCGAAGACAAGAGCAACACGATCATCGGCGACGACGTGTTCTCCCGCCTGCTCACCTTCCCAAACGTGGTCGTCAC
This sequence comes from Planctomycetaceae bacterium, assembly GCA_027486095.1. Lineage (GTDB taxonomy): Bacteria > Planctomycetota > Planctomycetia > Pirellulales > UBA1268 > RGVT01. Next base: position 4,321 of record JAIXPT010000395.1, read on the forward strand.
GGCCCACCAGGCCTTCTTCACGCGCAACGCCCTCGAGGCGATCGCCGCCCAAACGGTGCGCAACCTCGTGCACTTCGAGCGTGGCGAGCCACTCGAGGCGGTCGTGAAGGCGTGAGCGGCCTCGTAGCGACAGGCCTCCAGGCCTGTCGAATGCGGCCCGGATTCGACAGAGCTGGAGCTCCGTCGCTACGCCGGACACGAGGCGCGGAGGGCGGCGAGCTCGCGGGTGAAGCCACCGGAGAGGATCGGGAACCGACACCACGTCTTGGGGTCGAGGTTCTCGTCGTCGAGGTGAAACGACGGCGCATAGCGTTCGCGCTTCCACTGGTTGCGGCTCCAGAGCACGTAGAATCGCTCGGTCCAGGCGGCGAGTTGCCGGGGCTCGTGCTGCGGAAAGTCGGCGACCAGCCGCTGCCAGGCCGCCAGGGGCAGCTCCTTGTCGCGAATCGCCAGCCGTTCGATGCGGTCGAGCACGTCGTAGGGCATGAGATCGGCCTCGTCAGTCTGCCCGGCGGCGCCCGGCCGGAGTTCGGCCGTCGGAGCCTGAGCGTTGACGGCCGCGAGCGCCGGGATCGGCCCGGGGCCCGCGGGGCCCTGCCGCTCGAGCCACACGAGCCAGCGGCGCAGCCACGCCTTGTCGATGCCGGCGATCGGGGCGATGCCGCCGGAGGTGTCGCCATCCATGGTGGCGTAGCCGACGGCGGCTTCCGAGCGGTTGCTCGTCGAGATGAGGAGCATGCCGCGGAGGTTGGCGAGCATCCACACGCCGGGAGCCCGCGCGCGGGCCTGGATGTTCTGCAGGGCGACGTCGTCGCGATCCCACGTCAGCGGCCGCCCTTCCGCCGCCGACACCATCGCGGTGTAGCCGCGCACGAGCGGATCGACGTCGAACTCGTGGAACTCGGCTCCCAGAGCCGCGGCGAGCGTGCGGGCCGCCGCACGCGTGACGGGCCCCGAGTTGGCGGTCGCCTGATAGACGCACACAAGCACGGCGTGAACGAGCCCGGTGAGATCGGCGGGCGTGGCCGCACCCCGGTCGATGCCGAGCCGTCGGGCCACCTCGGCCGGCGGCATCTCGGCGCCAGCGAGCCGCACGGCGAGGGCCACGAGGCAGGCGACTGCCGCCGAATCGGCGCCGCCGCTGGCCGAGACCACGAAGCCGCGCGAGCGGCTCTTGCGCAGGTAGTCGAAGAGGCCGAGGGCCACGGCCCGCGTGAACTCCTCTTCCTTCACGTGATCGCCCCGCTCCCAGGCGGCGCGGTCGTCGTGACGAGGCGGCGACGCCCCGGGGCCGACCACGGCAGGCGCAAACGCCACGGCCACGCGGCCGTCGTCCTGGCGATCGGCTGGATCATGGGAGAGCCGGGCCTGGGCGAGCCGGAGGGCATCGAGATCGATCACGGCCGACACCGCGGCGGCATCACCAAACGCGAAGCGCCGCCCCGCGGCCACCATGCCCGCCGGACCCGCGACGAACACGCCGCCGTCGTAGATGGCACGGCCCGCCTCGTTGCCGAGCAGGTTCGCATAGACATACGCGACTCCGCAGGCCCGCGCGCCCTCGAGCACGAACCGCCGCCGGATCTCGTCTTTGCCGAAGGCGAAGGGACGGGCCGACGGATTGAGCAGCACGTCGATGCCCCGGGCCGCCAGGGCCGCGGCCGGCCGCCCCGCCACCCAGGCGTCCTCGCAGATTTCGAAACCGATGCGGACACCACCGCAGTCGAACCGCAGGTCGCCGATCGGCACGGTGCGGCCGCCGATCGCGAGCTCGGCCTGTCGCCCCGCCGGCCACGGGCGAAACCAGCGCGGCTCGTAGTGGATGCCCTCGCCGGCGAGATGCTGCTTGCAGACGATCCCCGCGAGGCGACCATCGACGAGGAGCGCGGCGGCATCGTAGAGGCCGCTCTCGAATCGCACCGGCAGGCCGACGGCCACGGCGATCCCCGTGCTGTGCGGCTCGATCTCCTCGAGCACCTGCCAGGCCAGCCGCTGCACGCCGGGCGACTGAAATGCGTCTTCACAGCCGTAGCCCGTGATGCACAGCTCGGGCAGGCAGAGAATCGACACGCCCGCCCGGCGGGCCGCATCGATCGCCGCCACGATCCGATCGCGGTTGCCGTCCCAGTCGAGGGGCGTCTGGTTGAGCGCCGTGCCGCCGATTCGAATCAGGTGCATGAGTTCACGTGACGGCGTCCGCCGCCCTTTCAAGCTATGACTTTAACTCGCCCAATCCGTCTCGTGACTGCCTCGAATCGTCGTGCTGGACAGCACGACAGGCGATAAAAATCCGCATTCGGAGCCGGCGGTAGGCATGCTCGAATCCGGTCGTCTTGAGAGTACACAACTCGTGGGTTTTGATCAGACGCCCATAGTCCTCAAGGACTCCCTTCTTCTGCGCGTGCCCAC
>JAIXPT010000185.1 GCA_027486095.1 Planctomycetaceae bacterium
GCACGAGCCGCACACGACGAGCACGTTCGACGCGTCGATCGGCATCTCCTTGCTGAGCCGCCCGCCCTGCTGGTTTTTCTGGCTGCGCTTCACGTGGCGATAGACGCGGTTCACGCCCTCGACCACGAGCCGGCCCTTCTCGGGCAGCACCGAGAGCACCTTGGCCCGGGTGCCTTTGGCATTGCCGGTCTTCACCTCGACGAGATCACCCGATCGGATCAGCATCACACCACCTCGCTCGCCAGGCTGACGATCTTCATGAAGTTGCGGTCGCGCAGCTCACGGGCCACCGCACCGAAGATGCGGGTGCCTTTGGGATTCTTGTCGTTGTCGATGATCACGCAGGCATTCGTGTCGAACTGCACGTAGCTGCCGTCGTCGCGGCGCGTCGGCCGCTTGCAGCGCACGATCACCGCCTTCACCACGGCCTTCTTCTTCACTTCGCTGCCGGGGATCACGGTCTTCACGCTGCACACGATGATGTCGCCGAGGCCGGCGGTCCGCTTGCGGCTGCCGCCGAGCACCTTGAAGCACATCACTTCCTTGGCACCGGTGTTGTCGGCCACGACGAGACGGGTCTGCATCTGGATCATGTCGCGGCCCCTTTCTCAGCGAGCGGCCGGCCCGAGGCCGCAGCCTCTTCCGCGCGGGCGGCCGTTTCGCGGAGCTCCGTGGCCCGGGCCCCGCTGCGAAGCGAAGCCACGTCCACCGCGGTGCTCTTCGCGACCACACGCACGAGCTCCCACCGCTTCAGCCGGCTTCGCGGCCGGCACTCGATGATCTCCACCGTGTCGCCGAGCTGCGATTCCTCGCTCTCGTCGTGCACGTGGCACACCGTGCGCCGGTGCTGGATCCGGCCATACTTCGGATGCCGGACGACGCGCGGAATCTCCACCCGCCGCGTCTTGGCCGAGGCGGCGCTCGTCACGGTTCCTGTCTCGATTCGCTTGGGCATGAGGGGAAGCTTCCTGGTTAGCTGCTGGTTAGGTGGCGCTCGCGGCCTTCTCTCCGGCGGCCGTCTTTTGCCGCTCGGCGAGGATGGTCTGGCACCGGGCGATCGTCCGGCGATGTTTCTTGAGTTCGGATGGAGCTGCCAGCTTTTCGGTCTGGGCCTGCAGCTTGAGACGAAAGAGCGACTCCGCCGCGTCTTTCCAGACGAGCCGAATCTGCTCCTCGCTCATGTCGCGAATGTCTCGTGCTTTCGTGGTGCTCATCGAATCGCTCCTTACATCGCCCGTCGTTTCACGAACCGCACGCGGATCGGCATCTTGTGGGCGAGGCGGGCCATGCAGACCCGCGCCGCCTCTTCCGAGACGCCGCCGATTTCATAGAGGATCGCGCCCGGCTTGATGACCGCCGCCCAATACTCCGGCTCGCCCTTGCCCTTGCCCATGCGGGTTTCGAGCGGGATCGACGTGATCGATTTGTGGGGAAACACGCGCACGTAGAGCCTGCCCTCCGTCCGGAGGTATTGCTGGGCCGCGATGCGGCCAGCTTCGATCGTCGCAGCAGGCAGCCACCCCGGCTGTTCGGCCTGGAGGCCGAAATCGCCGAAGACGACGCGATTGCCGCGCGAGGCATCACCTCTTATACGACCTCTTTGGCTTTTTCGGTGCTTGACCCTCTTGGGCATCAGCGCCATCGCCATTCTCCTCGTACATGCCTTGGTTGACCCACACTTGAATTCCGATGTTGCCCTGCGCGGTGGGAGCCTCGCAGAACCCGTAGTCGATCTTGGCCCGCAGCGTCGAAAGCGGCATCGCGCCGGCGATCGACTTTTCGCATCGCGACATCTCCGCCCCGCCGAGCCGGCCGGCCAATTGAATCTTCACGCCCTTCGCGCCCGCGTCCATCGTGGTGTCGATGGCCCGCTTCAGCGTCCGCCGAAACGCCGCCCGCTTGACGAGCTGGTCGGCAATGTCTTCGGCGATGAGCTGGGCCTGGATCTCGGGCCGCGAGACTTCCTCCACCTTGAGGTTCACGCGGCGGCCGAGCAGCTCCTGGAGCTCTTCCTGCAGCCGATCCACTTCCTGGCCCTTGCGGCCGATGATCACGCCCGGCCGCGCCGAGTGAAGGATCACCTTCACTTCGTCACGCGTGCGCTCGATCTCCACCTTGGGGATCGCGGCCGCGCGGTACTTCGTCTTCAGGAACTTACGAACCTTGAAATCCTCCATGAGGAGGTCGCGGAAGTCTTTCTTCGCGGCATACCAACGGCTCTTCCAAGGCTCGGTGATGCCCGTGCGGAAGCCTGTCGGATGAACTTTCTGACCCATAGTAAAGCGCCTTTTGCTTTCTCTGTGCCTTGTTCCGGTTATTCGGCGCTGTCGAGCGCCACCTTGATGTGCGACATCCGCCGCTTGATCCCGAACGCCATGCCGCGGGCCCGCGGGCGAATCCGCTTGAACATCGGCCCCTCGTCGATCCGGGCATCGACCACCACGAGGTCGTCTACGCCGGTCGCCTGGGCGTGCTCCGCGTTGCCGAGCGCGCTCTTGATCACCTTCTCGAGCATGCGGGCGCCACGATGTGGCTGAAACCGCAGGATGTCGAGCGCCTCGTCGGCAAACTTGCCGCGCACGAGATCGGCCAGCGCCCGCACCTTGCGGGCACTGATCCGGGCGTATTTGTGGGTGGCTGTGTAGGGCATGAATCACCTGGTTTCTGACGTGGAGCCTACTTCCCTGCCGGGGCGGGAGTGGCTGCTTCCTTGACCTTGCCGCCATGGCCGCGGAAGGTGCGCGTGGGGGCGAACTCGCCGAGTTTGTGCCCGACCATGTCCTCGGTAACGAACACCTTCATGTGCTGCTTGCCGTTGTGGACCATGAACGTGAGGCCGATGAACTCCGGCACGACCGTGCAGGACCGCGCCCAAGTCTTGATCGGGTCGCGCTTGCCGCTCGAAAGCTGTGCCTCCACCTTGCCGAACAGGCGGGGATCGACGAACGGACCTTTTTTTGCGCTGCGTCCCATGTTTTCTTCCTAGCGGAGTTTGAGTTGCCCGTAGCGGCGGCTCTTGCGACGCCGCAGGATGGCCGTGCTCGAAGGCTTCCGCGGCTTGCGGGTGCCACCACCCTTGGCACTCTTGCCGGTGGGGCTGACAGGATGCCGGCCGCCCTTCGTGCGCCCTTCGCCACCGCCGTGCGGATGGTCGATCGGATTCATCGCTGTGCCGCGCACATGCGGGCGGATGCCCATCCAACGCTTGCGGCCGGCCTTGCCGAGCACCACATTCATGTGCTCCGAATTGCCGATGGCACCGATCGTGGCCCGGCACGCCGCCGGCACGCGACGGATTTCACCGCTCGGCAGCGTGAGCTGGGCCCACTGCGATTCCCGGGCCACGAGCACCGCCGAGGAGCCTGCCGACCGGCAGAGCCGGCCCCCCCGGCCTTCTTGGAGTTCGATGTTGTGGATCTGCATTCCGAGCGGGATGGCCGACATCGGCATGCAATTGCCCACCTCGGGCGCCGCGTCAACGCCGCTCATGACACTGGCCCCGACCTTCAGCCCTTCAGGCGCGAGGATAAACCGCTTCTCACCGTCGGCGTAGTGCACGAGCGCGACGCGGCAGGTGCGGTTGGGATCGTATTGGATCGAATCGACCTTGCCCGGCACGCCATCTTTATTCCGCCGGAAATCGATGAGCCGGTAGTGCTGCATGTGGCCGCCACCGCGATGGCGCGACGTGATCTTGCCCTGGTTGTTGCGGCCGCCTGTCTTGCGCTTGCGAAAACGCAACCGCTTCGGCACCTCGGCGCCCGGCGTCAGCTCCGCGAAATCGCAGACACTCGCGCCGCGGCGGCCTGGGCTGGTCGGGTTGTAGGAGCGAATTCCCATCAGAGTGATCCAGTGAGCGGGGAGTCGGCGGACTGAAAACTAGAACAGGTTGATCTTGTTGTCGGGCTTGAGGGTCACGATCGCCTTCTTCCAAGGCTTCGCCGTCGTACGCCGCGTGCGGCTTCGGCGGGCCTTGCCCAACCGATTCTGCACCGCGATCTTTTCGACCTTCACATTGAAGAGCTCTTCGACCGCCCGCCGCACGTCGGCCTTGGTGGCCGCGGCCACCACCTCGAACGAATAGGCGTTGTGCCGCGTGGCGCGGTGGATGCCCTTCTCCGTGAGCAGCGGCCGCACGATGACCTGATGTGGTGCGAGGCGGGGATTCAGGCTCGGGGCTGGAGGAACAGGAACGGCCATCGCTTATTCCCCCTTCTTCTTGCGCGAGGATGACGGCCGGGCCGCCTTCGACTTGGCCTTCGACTCGGCCTTGGACTTGGCGGCCGGCTCTTCCTTGCGCCGGGCTGCGGAGCGCTTCACACCCTTCTCGCCGGCCGCGGCGGGCTTCACCCGCTCCTTCACGGTGGCCCGGAAGGCATCGATCGCGGCGGTCGTCATCACGATCGCCCGCGGCCGCAAGATCGACCACGCATTGAGATCGCCGACGGGCGACACCGACACGCCTTCGATGTTGCGGAAGCTCTTCCAGAGATTGTCGTCGTGCTTCTCCGGCGCGAGCAGCACGGTGTGTTCGTCGAGGCCAAGGGCTCCGAGAAACTTCGCCGCCGCCGCCGTCTTCGGGGCCGCGAGCGGCAGTTTGTCTACGAGCTTCACCTCGTCGTCCGCCAGCCGGGCCGCCAGCGCCATCCGCGTGGCCACCTGCAGCGCCTTCCGCGGCATGCGCCAGCCGAAATCGCGCGGCCGCTTCGCGAAAATGTGGCCACCGCCCCGCCGCGTGCCGCTGCGCCTGCCGCCGGCACGGGCGTTGCCCGTGCCTTTCTGACGGTAGAGCTTCTTCGTCGAACCGGCCACCTCGCCGCGGGTCTTGGTCCGCATCGTGCCTTGCCGCTGATTGGCCTGATACATGATCACGGCGTCGTGCAGCAGCTGTTTGTTCACAGACTCAGCGAGCTCCGCCGGATCGATGGCGTAGGATCCGACCTGCTTGCCCGAGATGTCGTAGACGGCAAGATTCACTTCGCACCCGCCTTCTTCTTGCCGGCCGGGGCCGCAGGGCCGCCGACCTTCTTGATCTTGTTGGTCTGCTTCACGACCACGAACGACCCGTTCGGCCCGGGAATCGCGCCCCGCACGAGCAGGAGGTTGTGGTCTTTGTCGATCCGCACGAGCTTGAGATTGCGCATCGTGGACTGCTCGTTGCCGAAGCGGCCGGCCATGCGCTTGCCCTTGAAAACGCGGGCCGGCGAGGTGTTCATGCTCGTGCCGCCCTGGTGGCGATGCACCTTCTTCACGCCGTGGCTGGCACGCTGGCCCTTGAAGCCATGCCGCTTCATCACACCGGCCGTGCCGCGGCCCTTCGTGGTGCCCACGACATCCACCGAGCCGACCCCCTCGAAGACCTCGACAGTGAGCACCTGCCCCACCTCGGCGCCCTCGAACGTGCCGCGAAACTCGCGCACGAATCGCTTCGGCTCACAGCCGGCCTTCGCGGCGGGCGTCACGCCGCCCTCGGCAAGCCGCTTGCCCCGCTTGCTGTCGAGCTTCGCCACTTGGCCGCGAACAGCCCGGCTGGCAAGCCGGCGGGGCTTGTCGAGAAACCCCACCTGCACGGCCGAATAGCCGTCGCGAGCGGGCGTGCGGACCGTGAGCACAGGGCAGGGACCGGCTTCGATCACCGTCACGGGCACCGCCGTGCCGTCGGCATCGAACACCTGGGTCATGCCGACTTTGCGGCCGAGAAGGCTCTTACGGCCGGCCTGATCCTTGCGGCAGGCCTGTCCGGATCGGCGTGCGGCGGGGGCGGAAGATGCAGCCATGTTCAGTTCATGTCGCCGGCGATACGGGTGGCCAGCGACAACGTCGCCGGCCACCATCTCGCAATCACGCTCGAAGCCGTCGGCTGCGGGAGCACTCGGGGCTTGCTGACCCTGCCTTTCGGCAGGAGCCCCTGAGCCTTACCCGCAACGCCTTCCAAGCATGCCTGTTCGTGCGCTCCTGAATGTGGTTCCCGAAGTATGAGGGCCGCGCGGCAACGCTACCGCGACGAAGCCTTGA
>JAIXPT010000364.1 GCA_027486095.1 Planctomycetaceae bacterium
AGCCATTTCGTGTATTGACGGGCCGCGAACTGCGTCATCGTGACGGCGGGCAGGAGCGGATCTTCGCCGTTGGTGAAGGTGGTCGTCGGGTCGTAGAGGTTCGAGGGCGCGGTGACGGCGTCGGCTTCGTTGGCGGCCGTCACTTCCCGGAGGTGTGCCGCTTCGAACGCCTTGAAGAGATCGCAGGCGGCCATGTAGGCCTTGTATTCGCTCCAGGTCACTTCACAGCGGCCCATCCAGAACGGCTCGACGGCCGCCTCGAACGCCGGGCCTTCGTCGGACGTGCGGTCGGCCTCGCTCTCGCCGCTGCCCATGCGAAACGTGCCGCCAGGGATCGGCACCATCCGAAAGGTCACGTCCGTGCCGGGGATCGTCTCGTCGTACGCCACCATCCAACCGCCCGGCACCTGGATGGCCGGGCCCTCGCCGGCCGGCTTCTCGGCCCCGGCGACGAAGCCGGGGTGCGGCTGGGGAGGGGCGGTGGTTTCGGCCGCCAGGCAACGGCCGGCCAGTCCGATGCTCACGAGGCATACTGCGAGCCGGGTGGCGACGGTGTTCGGCATGCTGGTCATCCAGGGCGCGAGGCGGCGGGGCGAGAAGCAAAGGACGCAGGGAACCGTAAAGTGTAATCTCTCGTCGAGGCTCTGCCCACATTTCGGGAACGTTCCGTGGCCGCTCCAAAACCGACCAAACCCAGCGCGGCGAAGCCGGCCGGCAAAGCCAAGAGCAAGGGGCAGGCCGACGACGCCAAGCCCGAGAAGGTGATCACGGAAAATCGCAAGGCGAGGCACGAGTACGAGATCGTCGAGACGCTCGAATGCGGCATCGCGCTGGTCGGCAGCGAGGTGAAGAGCTTGCGGGCCGGCAAGATGTCGCTCGAAGAAGCCTACGGCCGCGTAGATGCCACCGAGGTGTGGCTGATCGGCTGCGACATCCCGGAATACGAGAAGGCGAACCAGCTCAATCATCAGCCCAAGCGGCCGCGCAAGCTGCTGTTGCACCGCCGGGAAATCCAGAAGTTTGCGGGCCTGGCCTACGAGAAGGGCCTGACGCTCGTGCCCTTGAAGATGTATTTCAAGAACGGCCGCGCGAAAGTGCTGATGGGCATCGGCCGCGGCCGCAAGCTCCACGACAAACGCCAAAAGCTCAAGGCCGCGACCGCCAAGCGTGAAATCGAAACCGCCCTCCGCGGGAGAGCCCGCGGAGGGCGGTGAGCGCAGCAGAGGCGGGCGGCCGAACGATCAGGCTTCGTTCGCGCCCACGAGGTTGGCAGACGACTCGGTCGAGTCTTCGGGGTGCCACAGCGGCATGCCGCGCTGAATCCGCTCGGCGAGGATGTCGAGCTTCTGCCGCGAGCCGGCCGGGGCTTTGGTGGGGACGAATTCGGCCGTGGTGTGCGGCTCGAAGTTCTCGTCGTGACCGTACAGTTCGATGATTTCAAAGACGTTGCGGATGCGGGCCATCGGAACGAAACAACTCCTGTCGTGCAGAGGTGAGTGATTCACCCTTCGAGGCGGTCGGCCAATCCGATGCCTCCGGGTTTGAAAATCCGGTCGTCGCTTCGACATGCGAGCGCGGCGGCGTGCGGGCCGGGAGGCCGGTGAGCCGACGTGAAACCCGCGGAGGGGACGGCCGAGGCGGCCGCTGCGGGGGGCAGGTCGAAGAGAACGTGGCCATTATGGACCCGCGCTTGCGCGAGTCAAACATTTGGCAGCCCGCGATAAAAAATCTTGAGTTTGGGCCAGCATGCCCGGCACGATCGGCAGGGCTTCACGCCGTCACTGCCCGGGCGTGCCCGCCGGCAACACGATCTCGATATCGCCCGGTGGAGGGGCTGCGGGCCCCGCCGGTGCGGCCTGGGCCGGATCGAATTTTGGCGTGTCGGTGCCGGTGCGGGCCTCGTGGTCGGCGGTGAGATGCAGATGATCGCCGCCGCCTGCCGGCCGCAGTTCGAGCAGCGTCACGCCCCAGTCGGCGCCGAGTTTCTTGCCCTCGACCACGACCACGCCCGTGGCTTTCGGCCCGCGGGCCTCGAACTGCATCGCTCCGATGCCGTCGGTCTCATTGGCACGGCCGGTGATCGACGAACCAAACTCGACCGGCGTACCGAGCACCGCCAGCACGCGCTCGTTCCGCGACACCTCGTCTTTGGCGGCACCCACGAGCGGATGCGTGGACAACCCTCCGCAGCCGACGAAAAAGACGAGGCACAACGAGGTGGTTGCAAGGCGAAGCATGGCTGTCGTGTTCACCCCTTGGCGTCGTGGGCGCGGCACCAGGCGAGCTTGTCGGCCGTCGTCGTCGGCAGGGCGCCGCCGGCCGCCGGCTTGGCCTTGGGGGCGACCTTCGGCTCGGGTTCCACGGGCTCCGGCTCCGCCGCGGCCTCCGGCTCGGCCGCAGCTTCCGGGCTTGCGGCCGCGGCAGCGGCCGGCGGTGCAGCGGGCTTCTTGCCACGCGCGGCGGCAAGAATGTCGGCGGTGGAGGGGCGGCCTGCGGCAGGCTTGGCAGCCGCGGCAGGGGCGCCGCTCTTGCCGCGTGCCGCGGCGAGAATGTCGGCGGTGGAGGGCTTTTTCGCGCCGGCCGCGGGCGCGGCCTTGGCAGCGGCGGGCCCGGCCGGAGCAGCCTTCGTGGCGGCGGCGGGCTTGGCCGGTTTTTCCTGCTTCTCGGCCGCGGGCTTCGGCTCCGGCTTGGGCACGATCTTGAGCGCCGCCGGGTCGATGTCGTACCAGCCGATGTTGTTGAATTGGTCGAACTCGACCAGGCAGCGGCCGTTCATGTTGACGGTCTTCACATGGCCTGTCGTCCGCGCGAACCGCGCGAGCTCCGGCGCGGATGAATCGACCACGACGTATTTATCGGTCCAGTCGGCCTTCAGCCGCTCGATCACGTCGAACATGGGCACCTTCCGAGATTCACGGGTGCGAACCCCCACGAATGTGATCGATCGCGGGCGCGATCGCAAGACACCGTCGGTCTCCCGGGGGCCCCGCCCGCGAGCCGTCGAAGGGCAGGATGCCGGACGGTGCGAACCAATAGCCCCACTGCACGGTGGCCGGCGGGCAGGCGGGCACGAGGCCGGGGGCGATGCTCACCAGGCCTGCGGGCCCGTCGTAGATCGACCCGAGCCGGAGGGGCGGTTCGTTCACCCGGCAGGCGATGTCAAACCGCAGCCGGTCTGGCCAGGCGGGGTCGGGCCCCACGCTGGCGGAGAAATGGGAGCGGCCGGCCAGGCCCACCCCCAGAATCGTGGGGCCGGGGGCCGTGTCGAGCCGGGAGAGCTCGACGAGCGCGGGCGACGCCGGCCAGCGGGGATCGTCCGCTCCGCCCTCGATCGAACGCCAGCATGCGCCGTCGGCACGCACCACTTCGTGCCTCCAGCGATCGTCGCACCACACGAAGCGCACCGTCATCTCGGCGACCGTGAGCGTCAGCGGGGGGCGGGAATCGGCGGCGGGCATCGTGGGCAGACGAGGATCGGGAGCGCGCCCGGCTATCATCGCTCGGGTTCGCGGGGCAGCGTAGCATACGCGACAGCCGTCTCGTGCTCCTGGAGCCTTAGCCCGTGGAACCGCGTCGCTCGCTCGGCTGGCCGATCATTCTCGGCGTGGTGTTGATCGGATCGATCATCGCGCTCGGTGTGGGCTGGGTGCTCGTGAGCATCGCCGCGGCGCTCGGCTCGAAAAACGCCGCCTTCTACTGGGCCATTCTCGGCGTGGGCGTGGCCCTGCTCGTGCTGGTGCTCGCCGGGGTGATCGTCTACCTCGCACTCACCGTGAAGGCGATCGCCCTGTCGCAGCGGCAGAGCAATTTCATCGATAGTGTCACGCACGAGCTCAAGAGCCCGCTCGCCTCGCTCAAGCTCTACCTGCAGACGCTCACCCGCAGGCCCGTGTCCCCGGAGCAGCAGGCCGACTTCCACCGCTTCATGCTCCACGACGTGGAGCGGCTCGACACGCTGATCGACCATCTGCTCGACGCCGCCAAGACGCTCCAGCGCCGGCCGTCGCGGGCGATGGTCGCGACGCCCCTCGCCCCGGTGCTCGAGCGGGCCCGCGACGCCGCGCTGCACCGGCATGGCGTGCCCGCGGCCACGATCCGGCTCGACGTGCCGGCTGCCGGCGCCCCGCTGGCCGTGCGCGGGCGCGAGGCCGATCTCGAGATCGTGTTTCGCAATCTGCTCGACAACGCGGTGAAATACTCGCTGCCGGAGCCCCAGGTGGAGGTCACGGCCGCGGCGACCGCGTCGGGCCGGGTGCTCGTGCGGGTGGCGGACAACGGCCCCGGGATCCCGATCGCAGACCGCACGCAGATTTTTCGCCGCTTCGTCCGGCTCGGGAGCGAACTCGAACGATCGACCCCGGGCACCGGCCTCGGCCTGTTTCTCGTCAAGTCGCTCGTGGGGCAGATGCGGGGGAAGGTGGACGTGCGCGGCCGCACCCCGCCGCCAGGCACCGTCTTCGAGGTCGAGCTGCCCGCGGGATAGGGCCGGCTCCGGAAAGCCCGCGGCGTGAGCCGAGAGGATGCCCCGTTGCCCGTGCAAGCCCGAGGCGTGAGCCGAGAGGATGCTTGTTCAAAAAGCCCCGGGCGGGAGCCCGGGGACTCCGCGCGGATGCGGAGACCGCTCTCCACCTGGCATGGAAAACGGGATCGCATGCAACCCGGTGTCCCGTCGCTTCCGCTCCGGGCTTGTTGGGGCAGGAAGCCCGCGGCGTGAGCCGAGAGGATTCCCCGTTGCCCGTGCAAGCCCGAGGCGTGAGCCGAGAGGATGCCCCGTTGCCCGTGCAAGCCCGAGGCGTGAGCCGAGAGGATTCGCCGACCCCTTTTTTGCGCCCATTTCATTGCTCTAATCGCGGCATGCATACCACCCACACTGCTTCCCAGCCCACCCTCCCCGCCGTCGATGTCGTTCCGATCCGTCGGGTGCTCGTGAGCGTGTTCGACAAGACCGGCATCGACCGCCTCGCCAAGGCGCTCGTGGCCGCCGGTGTGCGTGTCGCCAGCACCGGGGGCACGAGCACGGCGCTGGCCAGCCACGGGGTCGTCGTCGAGGATGTCTCGGCCATCACCGGCTTCCCCGAGGTGCTCGACGGCCGGGTGAAGACGCTCCATCCACATGTCTTCGCCGGCATCCTTGCCCGCGGCGACCGCCCCGATGATCTGGCGGTGCTCGCCGAGCACGGCATCGAGCGGTTCGACGCCGTGATCGTGAATCTCTACGCCTTCGAGGCCGCGATCGCGAAGCCCGGCTGCCAGCCGGCCGAGGCGATCGAGCTCATCGACATCGGGGGCCCGAGCCTCGTGCGGGCGGCGGCCAAAAACCACGCCTTCGCAGCCGTCGTGACGAGCCCCGATCAATACGACGATTTTTTGGCCGCGCTCACCCGGGGCGGCACCACGCTCGCCGAACGCCGGCTGTTTGCCGCCCGGGCCTTCGAGCACACGGCCGCCTACGACGCGGCCATCGCCCGCTGGATGGCCAGGCACGCCGGCCTCGTGGCCGCACCCGCCGCAGCCATCGCCACGGCCGTCGCCGCACCAGCCGGCGAGCCACCTTTGGCCGCCCGACTCACGCTCGACCTCGAGCGCCGCCTGCCCTTGCGCTATGGCGAAAATCCGCACCAGTCGGCCGCCATGTATGCCCCCATCGGCACCCACCTCGGCCTCGCCGGGCTCCGCCAGCTGTGCGGCAAGGAGCTCTCCTACAACAACCTCCTCGATCTCGACGGCGCCATGCGGCTCGCGGGCCTCATGGCCGAGCCGGCGGCCGTGGTCGTCAAGCACACCAATCCCTGCGGCGCCGCAAGCGCCGGGAGCGTGTCCGCGGCGCTCGCCACGGCGATGGCGGCCGACCCGACGAGCGCATTTGGCTCGATCGTGGCGGTCAACCGCACGTTTGATCGGGAGTGCGCCGAGGTGCTGCTCACGCCCGGCATGTTCGTCGAGGTGATCGCGGCGCCCGCCTTCGAGAAGGAGGCGGTGGAGCTGCTCACCACGAAGCCCACCTGGAAGGCGAGCGTGCGGCTCGTCGAGGTGCCGCCGGGAGATCCGTGGCAGGCCACCGCCGGCATGGAACTGCGGAGCGTCGCCGGTGCGATCCTCGCCCAGCGGCCCGACGTCTGCTGCGACGACCCGGTCGCCTGGAAAGTGGTCACGAAGACGGCGCCCGAGCCCGCGCTCACGCTGCCGCTCGGCTTCGCCTTCACGCTCGTCCGCCGGCTCACGAGCAATGCGATCGCCGTCTGCCAGGGTTCGAGCCTCGTGGGCGCGGGCATCGGCCAGACGAGCCGCGTCGATGCCACGCGGATCGCGCTCGAGAAGGCGGGCGACCGGGCCCGCGGCGGCGTGCTTGCCTCCGACGCCTTCTTTCCGTTTCCCGATTCGATCGAGCTCATCAAGCAGGCCGGCATCGCGGCGATCATCCAGCCGGGCGGCTCGAAGCGCGACGCCGAGGTGATCGCGGCGGCCGACGCGGCGGGCATCCCGATGGTGTTCACCGCGCGCCGCCACTTTCGGCACTAGCTTCACGCGACGGCTCGGCTTCGTGCCGACCGTCGCTTGGCCGACCTCCGTCGGCTGGTGTTTACCCGGGCCTCCGGGCCCGGTGGCGACTCGGATGCTCCGATGAAACTCTGAAGCCCCGAACTCACCCACGCCGGCTTCGGGCTCCCCATATCCCGTCGCCAGACGTTCGCCTCCGCCCTCCCGGGACACGGGGAGCCCGAAGCCTCCTCAAACGTAGCGACAGGCCTCCAGGCCTGTCGATTCCTAGCTCGGGCTTGGTATCGTGGCCCCATGCAAACGATTCTCGAGAAGATCGTCGAGCGGAAGCGGAAGGAGGTGGCGCTCGCGCGTGAGCGGGTGCCCACGGCGGCGCTCGAGGGCAGGCTCGCCACCGCGCCGGCCGTGCGGGATTTCTTTGCGGCGGTGTCGGCCCCCGGGGCGATCCGGCTGATCGCCGAATTCAAGCGTAAGAGCCCGTCGGCCGGGGAGATTCGCCCGGGCGCCACGGTCGAGGAGGTCGTGCGCGGCTATGCGGCGGCCGGGGCCGCCGCGCTCTCGGTGCTCACCGACGGCTGGGACTTCGGCGGCAGCCTCGTCGATCTCGAGAGCGCGCGCATCGCCGTGCCGCTGCCCGTGCTCCGCAAGGAGTTCGTCGTCGATCGCTACCAGGTGCTCGAGGCTCGGGCCCACGGGGCTGATGCGGTGCTCCTGATCGCCGAATGTCTCGATGATTGCCACCTCCGCAGTCTCTATCGCGAGATCATCGATCTGGGCATGACGCCGCTCGTGGAACTGCACGATGCGGACAACCTCTCGCGCGTGCTCGACCTGGGGGCGACGCTCGTCGGC
The DNA here is from genome assembly GCA_027486095.1 of Planctomycetaceae bacterium. Lineage (GTDB taxonomy): Bacteria > Planctomycetota > Planctomycetia > Pirellulales > UBA1268 > RGVT01. The sequence continues at coordinate 7,351 of JAIXPT010000364.1, forward strand.
ATCAACAATCGGAATCTCAAGACGATGACCACCGATCTCGACCACGTGCTGCGGCTCCGGGCCCACGTGCCGGCCGACGTCGTGCTCGTGGCCGAGAGCGGCATCAAGAGCCGGGCCGACGTCGAGCGGCTCGAGGCGGCCGGCATCGGCGCGATGCTCGTCGGCGAATCGCTCCTCGCAGCGCCCGATCCCGGCCAGGCCGCGGCGCTCCTGCTCGGGCGACGTCACCTGACGAATCGGTAGCCCGTGCCGCGGACGGAGAGAAAGTGCACCGGCTTCGAGGGATCTTCCTCGAACGACTTCCGCAGATTGAGCATGAAGGTGTCGATCGTGCGCGTGGCCGGCGCGCGGGTGAGCCCCCAGACGCGGGTCAGCAGTTCCTCGCGCGACACGACGAGCCCTTCGTGCTCGACGAGGTAGCGCAGGAGCTTCATCTCGAGATTCGTGAGCTTCACCGGCTGGCCTTTGAAGCGGGCTTCCCAGGTGTCGAAGTTCACTTCGGCGGCACCGAAGCGGTGGATCTGTCCCTTCATGGGGGCGGTGGTCTCGGCGACGGCCGGGCGGGGGCCGCGGCCGCGGCGGGCGAGCAGGTTGCGCACGATCGAGATCAGCTCGTCGAGGTCGAACGGCTTCTGCAGATAGACATCGGTGCCGGCGTCGAAGCCCCGGATCCGGTCTTCGACGAGCGTGCGGGCCGTGAGCATCACGACAGGCACGTCGTTGCCGGCTGAGCGCAACGCCTCGCAGACGGCATACCCGCTCATCCCGGGCAGCATGAGGTCGAGCACGACCAGCTCGATCGGCGGATCGGCGGCGGAGAGCGCGTCGAGTGCCGCCTGGCCGTCGCCCACGGTCACGACCGTGAATCCTTCGGCCTCGAGGTTGAACTTGATGCCGATCGCCAGGTGCTCTTCGTCCTCGACGACGAGGATGCGGGGCATGGCGTCAGCCTTGTCGCACGGGCACGGTGCGGTCGCCCAGGGCGCGGGCGTAACCATGATCGACGAACCATCCCCAGGCATCGGCCACCGTCGCTTCGAACGGCCGATACGTGTAGCCCAGCTCGGCCCTGGCACGGGCCGACGAGAAGTTGTGCGGCAGCATCGACATCGTGGTGGCCGCCGAATTGACCGGCAGCTCACGGCGGGTGAAGAGGCTCGCCAGATCGCCGGCCCAGCCCGCCACCCGCACGGCCGCCTTGGGCGCGATGCCGAGCGGCTGCATCCGGCCCGCGGCCCGGGCGAAGATCCGCCAGGCCTCGAGGTAGGAGAGGGCGTGGCCGCCGAGAATGTAGCGCTCGCCGGTGGTGCCCTTGGCGAGGGCGGCGAGGATTCCCTCGGCCACGTCGCGCACATCGACGAAGTCGTTGGCTCCCGGGGGCGCGAAGAGCCCCTTGCCGGCACCGACTTCGAGCAGCATCCGGCCGCTCGACGGCTTCCAATCCCACGGGCCGATCATGTACACGGGATTCACGATCACGGCGTCGAGCCCGCGGGCCACCTCGTCGAGCACCGCCTGCTCCGCCGCTCGCTTGGTGACCACATACGGGCATTCGGGCATGCCGCCGGGCGGCGTCTGTTCGTCGGCTGGCGAGCCATCGCGGGTGAGGCCGATGGCATCGACGCTCGACACGTGCACGAGCCGGGCACCCGCGCGGCGGGCGGCCCGGGCGACACGGCGGGCGCCCTCGACGTTGGCAGCCTGCATCTCGTCGAAGTGACGCCATCCGCAGTGCACCATCGCCGCCGAGTGGACGACAGCCGCAGCGCCATCGATCGCCACCTGGAGGGCGCGCTCATCGGCCAGGGGAGCGCTCGCCACCTGCACATGCAGCCCGTCGAGCGCACGGCCCGCCGACCGGACGACCGCCCGCACGCTCCGGCCGCGGCGCACGAGGGCCCGCACCACGTTGTTGCCCACGAGCCCGGTGGCGCCGGTCACGACGCAATCGACGTTCGGCTCGGATGTAGCAGGGGCGGTGAACATCGTCGATCTTTCGCCAGCCGGAAAGGGGGTGCGACCTTCAGGCGAATGATAGATCGGCCCGGAGGCCGGGGCGACTTGCGGACTCTGGCCGTGATCGCCGTTGACGCCCCGCCCTCCACGGGCCGAAGATGCGGCGTTGCGCCGGAAGTCGTTGGCAGCCCACGCCTTCCGCAGCCGCCGCGGCACCCTGCCGATGGCGTCGAGTATGCCGGCTTTGGAAGCGAGGAAACGCATCGTGCCCGACCTGACCGTGCGGCCCGTCGAGACGCGGGCCGAGCAGAAGCGGTTCGTGAACCTTCCCTGGCGGATCTACCGCGACGATCCCTGCTGGATGCCGCCCTTGGTGATGTCGCAGGAGGAGCTGCTCGGGTTTCGCCCCTGCCCGTTTTACGAGAAGTCGAAGAGCCGATCGTTTCTGGCCACGCGGGGCGGGAAGGATGTCGGCCGGATCACCGCGATCGTCAACGCGGGGCATGTGGAGCGCTTTGGCGAGCAGCGCGGGTTTTTCGGCTTCTTCGAATGCGACGACGATCAGCCGGCCGCCAGCTCGCTCTTCGGCGCGGCGCGAGACTGGCTCGCGGGCCAGGGGATGACGGCCGTGCGCGGCCCTGCGAATCCTTCGCTCAACTACGAGTGCGGCCTGTTGATCGAGGGCTTCGACACCCCCCCCTTCTTCATGATGACGCACAACCGTCCGTATTACGCCGGGCTCGTGGAGGCCCAGGGGCTCGCGAAGATCGAAGACATGTATGCCTTTTGGGGGCGGCTCGAGATGCTCCAGGGCATCGACTCGAAGCTCGGCGTGATGGTTGAAGGAGTGAAGGAGCGGTTTGGCGTGACCGTGCGGCCGCTCGACCGGCGCCGATTCGACGACGAAGTGCGGATGTTTCTCGAGATCTACAACTCGAGCCTGGGCGGCACGTGGGGCTTCGTGCCGCTCACGCCGGGCGAGGTGAAGCACATGGCGGCGAGCCTCAAACACCTGATCGTGCCGGAGCTCGCGCTCGTGGCCGAGGTGGAAGGCAAGCCGATCGGCACCGTCTTTTGCCTGCTCGACTACAACCCGCGGATCAAGGCGATCAATGGCCGGCTCTTCCCGTTCGGCTTCCTCAAGCTGCTCTGGAACAAGCGGGCGATCAAGCGGATGCGGGCGATCAGCACGAACGTCATCCCCGAATACCAGGCCTGGGGCGTGGGCCTCGTGCTCCACGCCGCCCTCGTGCCGCGGCTCTATGAGTGGGGCATGGACGAGGTGGAATTCTCCTGGGTGCTGGAGAGCAACCACCTCTCGAAGCGCACGCTCGAACGCGGCGGTGCGCTCGTGACGAAGAAATACCGGATGTACGACGGCTCGGTCGGCTGACCTCGGTCACCGCCGCCAGCGGCGGGACGCTCGGGTGGCATACGATCGCTGCGTGGGCCGGGAGGAGCCCGCCTGAACGATCGTGCCGGCCCCGCTCCCGCCCCCGACCACGCCGCCGACATACACGCCGGAGCCGCGTGTCGGGCTGCGGGAAGCCCCGCGCGACGGCACGTTGTAATACGGCCACACGACTTTCCCCTGCCGCTGCGCCCGCTCCCACTGCTGGGCGCCGTAGTTGATGCCCGAAAGGTTGAAGCTCGAGTAGGGATTGCGCGGGCCGGCTGCCTCAACGCGGGCGGACCAGACGAGGCTCGAGACGGCGACGGTGGCGATGAGGGCGGGGCGGACGAATGGCATGAGGGGGTCCTTCTCTGGTGACGAGGCTGACGAATGACTGTACGAAAGCTGGCTCGGGCGTGTTCGTTCGATCGGCACGTGCCGGCTCGGTGTTACCCCGTACCGTCTCGCCGGACGTTCGCCTCCGCCCTCCTGGGCTCCGGCTCACTCGGATGTGCCTGGACTATGTTCAGAGCGCATTCGCTGCGCCATCCATGGCTCCGCTGGTCA
>JAIXPT010000383.1 GCA_027486095.1 Planctomycetaceae bacterium
CGGCCCACCACGTCGGTGGCCACCAGCACCTTCACGGCACCCTCACGAAACTGCTTCATCACGCGATCACGGACGCTCTGGGCGAGGTCGCCGTGGATGCACGCCACCTCGTCGGGGCTTCCCGCCCCGCTGCGGCTCCGCCGCCGCGAGAGCCGCTCGAAAATCTTGTCGGTGCCCCGCTTGGTCCGGCAGAAGACGATCACCTGTCGCGGATTTTCCCGCTCCAGCAGCTTCTCCAGCAGATCGAACTTGCGCGTCGGATCGACGGTGAAATAAAACTGTTCGATCGTTTCGACGGCGATCTCGTTGGTCGAAAAGTCGAGGATCTCTGGATCCCGCATGTAGCGCTGGGCGATCTTCTGCACCGGTGGCGGCACGGTGGCCGAGAGCAGGAGCGTCTGCCGGCTGTCGGGGCACCGGCGGAGGATTTTTTCGATGTCGGGGCGAAACCCGATGTCGAGCATCCGGTCGGCCTCGTCGAGCGTCACGATCTCGAGCGCCGAGAGTGAGATCGTGCCGCGGCTCATGTGGTCGAGCACACGGCCGGGCGTGCCGACGACCACTGCCGGATGCTTGGCGAGTTTGTCGATCTGCCCCTTGATCGGCTTGCCGCCATACACCGCCACGCAGTGCACCTTCATGCCGTGGGCGAGTTTTTCGAATTCGTCGCGCACCTGCACGGCGAGTTCACGGGTCGGAACGAGCACGAGAGCCCGCGGCCCGCCGCCTCTCCCGGGCTGCATCACCCGTTCGAGAATCGGCAGCACGAACGAGGCCGTCTTGCCGGTGCCCGTGCGCGCCTGCCCCAGCACATCGACGCCGGTGAGGGCCCGCGGGATCAACCCGGCCTGCACCGGAGTGGGCACGGTGTACCCTGCTCGATCGACCGCGGCGAGCGTCGCCGGCGAGAGACCGAGCGTGTGAAAGCTGTCTGCGGCCGCATCGGCCACCTGAGCCGGGGTTGCCTGCCTGGGCACGGCAGCCCCCGCGTCCGATCCGGCGTGCGATGCCGGCTCCGCCGGTCGCCCACCCCATGATTCAAAAGCCACTCTCGCTCCTCGTGAAATCCGTCTGCCCGCCATTCCACGGCGGGCTCATGAACGCCTGTTTCGCTAGGGAAAACGTACCACGGCACGGCACGCCCGGCAAACATGGCCGGCCGCCGGGCGTGATTCCCGGCCTCCGGTGGCGCGAGCCCGCGCGGCGGTGTGCCGCCCGTCGGGTTCGCGGGCATCCTCTCGGCTTACGCCTCGGGCTTGCGGGGCAACGGAGAGCATCCTCTCGGCTCACGCCTCGGGCTTCCGGGGCAACGGGAGGCGCGGGGTTACCCCTACCGTTGAGCCGGCAAAATTTGGAAGCCCGAGGCGTGAGCCGAAGGGAATCCGCGTAGCGGTTCACATGCGAGGCATCCTCTCGGCTTACGCCTCGGGCTTCCGGGGCGGGCGAGGCATCCTCTTGGCTCACGCCTCGGGCTTGCGGGAGGCGGGCTTCCGGGGAGCGCGTTTCAGCGGTCAAACAATTTCTTGATCGCCCACACGGTGGCCGCACGGCCGGCGCGGGCGATCGATCGCGTCAGCGGGATGTGCTTCGGGCACACCGCCACGCAATTTTGGGCGTTGCCGCACATCTGAATGCCACCAGCCGAGGTCAACGACTCCAGCCGCTCGTCGGCGATCATCTTGCCCGTGGGATGGCCATTGAAAAGAACGGCCTGGCTGATTGCGTGTGCGCCGAGGAAGCCGCGATCGTAAGCGGCGGCACGCCGATGCTCGAAATCGGCCTCCGACTCGTCGTCGCGCCGCACGACCTCGATCTTCGTGTATTGAGGGCACGCCTCCAGGCAGCAGCCGCAGCTCATGCACTCCGAGAGCGGATAGGCGTCTTCCTGCTCCTCGGGCGAGATTCGCGGCCCGGGGCCGTGATCGTAGGAGCCATCGACGGGCACCCAGGCCTTCACGCGCTCGAGCGCCCGGAACAGGCGGCCACGATCCACCTTGAGATCGCGGACCACGGGAAACTTCGACATCGGCCGCAGTTCGATCTCGCCGGGGCTTTCGGCGAGCAGACGATCGACGAGGGCCGAGCAGGCCATTCGGCTCCGGCCATTCACGAGCATCGTGCAGGAGCCGCACACCTCCTCGAGGCAATTGCAGTCCCATGCCACGGGCGACACCTCACGGCCATCCTCGGCCCGGGCCCGCTCCGCGATCTTCTGGAGCACGCTGATGACGTTCATGTTGGGCTCGTAGGGAACCGCATGCCGCTCCCAGTAGCTCTCCTGGCCCGGAGCGTCTTGCCGCAACACGCGCACATGGACCATCCGCCGCTCCACGGGCGGCTCGTCGTCGTGAACTTCGTCGAGGGGTGAGACTGCCTTGATCATGCGATGAACCTCGTGGGGAGCTTATGCCGCTCAGACGCCGGCACCGACCGGTGCGCCGGCTCCCGCCGGCACGGCGTGCTCGGCAGCGGCCTGACTGCGTTCCTTCCAAACTTCCTCGATCACGTCTCCACCCACCAGGCCATACAGCCTCGGCCGTGGCGGAATGAGCGAGGTGTCGATGTCTTCATAGGAAATCTGTGGGTGCCCGTCGGCGCCGTGCCTGGCGACCGTGCTCTTCAGCCACCGGCGGGTGTTTTCCTCGAACCGATCGCACCACGCCTCGGCCTCCAGCCGCTTGGCGACCGGATCGGTGGCAGCGATGCCGGGCATGGCGAATGCCGGCTTGTAGTGGGCACCGCGGCACTCGTCGCGGAGGAGAGCCCCTTTGAGAATGAGCTTGGCGATCGGAAACATGTCGCCGAGGGCCTTCATGAACACGACGTTTTGATTGGTCCAGTTGCCGCTGTCAGACAGCGAGCACCGCTGCCAGCGCCCCTCCAGCTCGCACACTTCGCCGTAGGCCGCAGCCAGTTGCTCGTTGCGCCGCACCACAGTGGCCACGCGGGTCATCAGGTTGCCGAGCTGCTGATGGAGCGCGTAGGGATTCTCGTCGCCGCCGCGCCGCGAGAGCAGCGCCTCGTGCCGCTGCTCCTGACGCCGCAGCGTGGCCTCGAAGATCCTGCCGGAGCCCTCGCCCGCAGACTTTCCAGCCGAGGCAGCCGCGACGATGCTCGGGGCGACGAACAGGCCGCTGAAAATGCAGGAGAGCAGCGAATTGGCCCCGAGCCGATTTGCCCCGTGATACTGGTAGTCGCACTCGCCGATCGCATACAGGCCCGGGATCGTGGTCTGCTGGTTGCGGACCGCACCTTCCACCATGCCGCCGTCGGCCGACCGCTCGTAATCGACCCACAGGCCGCCCATCGAATAGTGCACGGCGGGGAAAATCTTCATTGGAACGGCCCGCGGATCGACGCCCTGAAACTTTTCGTAGATGTCGAGGATGCCGCCGAGTTTGCGATCGAGCATCTCGCGGGAGAGATGCGTGAGATCGAGATACACGCACAGCCGATCTTTCTCCACCGACAGGCCGTCGGTCGTGCAGATGTCGAAGATCTCGCGGGTGGCGATGTCGCGCGGCACGAGATTGCCGTATTTCGGATACCGCTCTTCGAGAAAGTAATACCGCTCGGCCTCCGGAATATCGCGCGGATCGCGGGAGTCTTGTGGCGTGCGCGGCACCCACACCCGCCCACCCTCGCCGCGGGCGCTCTCGCTCATGAGCCGCAGTTTGTCGGCGCCGGGAATCGCCGTCGGATGCACCTGGATGAATTCGCCGTTTCCGTAGGCCGCGCCGGCCTGATACGCCCGGCTCACCGCATCGCCGGTGCAGACCATCGACATCGTCGATCGGCCATACACGAGGCCACACCCGCCGGTGGCGAGAATCACGGCATCGGCTGGAAAGGCGTGGAACTTCATCGTCACGAGATCCTGGCAGACGGCACCGCGGCAGCGGCCGGCATCGTCGAGCACAGGCTCGAGGAAATCCCAGAATTCCCATTTCTTGACCCGCCCCTCCACCTCGTAGCGCCGCACCTGCTCGTCGAGCGCGTAGAGCAACTGCTGGCCGGTGGTGGCGCCGGCGAAAGAGGTGCGCTTGTAGAGCGTGCCGCCAAACCGGCGCTGGTCGCGAAACCCCTCGGGGGTGCGATTGAACGGCACGCCGAGGCGATCCATCAGGTCGATGATCCGCGGCGCCCAATCGGTCATTTCTTTGACGGGCGGCTGATGCTGGAGAAAATCGCCGCCATAGACGGTGTCGTCGAAATGCTTCCACTCCGTGTCGCCCTGCTGCCTCGTGAGGGCATTGACGCTGTTGATGCCCCCCTGCGCACAGACGCTGTGCGAACGCTTCACCGGCACGAGGCTGACGAGATCGACGCCGACGCCGAGCTCCGCCAGCCGCATGGTCGCGGCGAGCCCCGCCAGGCCGCCACCGATCACGAGAACACGCCCTTGGGACATCGCGCTTACCCTCCTTCGGAAGTCTTCGTCGCTGACACCGGCAAGGCCGGGGATGCGCCAGGGCCGAGCACCGCCGGCCCGCCGACCGGCTCGCGACCTTCGAGCATCCGCTTGACTTCGTCCATGCGGTCTTCGATCACCCTGGCCTGTTCGATATCCACACGCCGCATGCCCGCGATCGCGCCGAGCCCGGCACCTCCCAGCAGGATGCCCACGATCACGCTCACCCAGCTCGCCCGCCGCATCGCCGCGGGGCTCGTCCACAGCCCCCACGTGATGCCCAGAGTCCACAGCCCGTTCGCGAGGTGAAACACGGCTGACAGCACGCCGATGGCATACAGCGCGGCGACTCCGATCGGCTGCAGCGCGACCGCCGTCGAGCTCGACGCGTGGTGAGGGTCGAACTTGCCTCCGCCAAGCGGCGCGCCCATCCAGTGCAGTTGGATGACGTGCCAGATGATGAACGCGAAGGCGATCATGCCCGTGGCTCGCTGGAGGGTGTACCGCACGTTGCCCACATACGGATACGAACCGACGTTCGGCAGACCACCGGCGATGATCACGAACCCGACGGCCGCGTGGAACAACATCGGCAGAAAGATGAAAGCCCACTCGATGGGCACGAGGAGCGGGCCCAGCGAATGGATCAAATCCACGCGCGACTGGAACGATCCCGGGCCGGCCAGCACCGACGCGTTCGTGGCCAGATGAACCATCAGGAACGCGCCCACGGGAATCAGCCCCGACAGCGAGAACAACCGATAGATCAGGAACTGGTTTCGCGCGAAAAAAGAGGAGTGGGAGTCAGACGCGTTCACGGGGTGGCCTCGGTGCGAGTCAGGCTGGGCGGGCCTTGAGGAGTATAGGTTGGCCTCCTCCACCGGCAACGCCCCGGAGCCGATTTGGCGGCGCCGGAAGCCGAATTTATACTTCCCGAGACGGCGGCGTGAGGCCGGCACGGAGGGCATACGGTGGCGGATGACGGCGGACTGTTCGGACATTCATCAGGCGGCGTGCCGCTCGCCCCGGCTGCGGTGCCCACGCTGATTCTGGAGGGCCTGCCGGATGGCGTGGCGCTCGTGGAGGTCGGCACGCCGAACTCCGCCGACGGTGAATCCGCCGTCGTCTGTTGGTCGAACGACCGCTTCGCAACCTGGTGTGGCCCTCGGAAACCCGAGGGCCACGGTTTTTTCCAGGCCTTGTGCAACCCCGAGGTGGTGGGCCTGAACGCCCAGCCGTTCGAGACGGCCGTGGCCACGGGGCAGGTGGTGGCCGCGACCCTGCGCACCGCCGACAACCGCTACTTGCATCTGCTCGCCGCACCGATCGCAGGCACGCGGCAGGTGGTGGCCGCCGTGCGCGACGTCACGCACGAGATCCTCGAACAACAGAAGCGGGCCGCCATCCATCAGGCCGGCCAGAATCTCGCGGATCTCTCGCCGTCGGAACTTGCCGACATGACGGTGCAGGAGCGGATCGACCTGCTCAAGAGCAACATTCTCCACTACGCGAAAGATCTGTTGCAGTTCGACGTCGTCGAAATCCGCCTGCTCGATCAGCAGACAGGCCGGCTCGAGCCCTTGCTCGCCGAAGGCATGCAGCCCGAGGCCGAAGCCCGCATCCTCTACGCCCGCCGCGAGCACAACGGCGTCACCGGCTTCGTGGCGGCCACGGGCCAAAGCTATTTTTGCCTCGACACCACGAAAGACCCGCTCTATCTCGAGGGCTGCAAGGGCGCGAAAAGCTCGCTCACGGTGCCCCTCATGCTCCACGAGCAGGTGATCGGCACCTTCAACGTCGAAAGCCCCGAACCGGGCGGCTTCACCGCGACCGACCTCCAATTTCTGGAGATCTTCTCGCGCGACGTGGCCGCCGCCCTCAACACGCTCGAATTGCTCGTGGCCGAGAAGGCGTCGGCGGCCGCCGAGAGCATCGAGGCCATTCACGGGGCCGTGGCCCTGCCGGTGGACGACATTCTCAACGACGCCGTCAACGTGATGGAACGCTACATCGGCCATGATGCCGACGTCGTCGAACGGCTGCAGCGAATCCTCCGCAACGCCCGCGACATCAAGCAGGTGATCCAGAAAGTGGGCGAGAAAATGGCGCCGAGCGCCGCGCACACGCAGTCGCGGCAGACCGGCCGGCGGCCGGCCCTGGCCGGACGGCGCATTCTCGTCGTCGATGCCGACGAGCAGGTGCGGGCCGCGGCCCATGCCCTGCTCGAGCGCTATGCATGCATCGTCGAGACCGCCCGCGACGGGGCCGAGGCGGCGTCGATGGTCCGGGCCGCCCTCGGCCGCGAAGCCTACGACGTCATCATTTCCGATATCCGGCTCCCCGACATGAGCGGCTACCAACTCCTGCTCCGGCTGCAGGAGATCCTCGAGCACGTGCCGCTGGTTCTCATGACCGGCTTCGGCTACGACCCCGGCCACTCGATCGTGAAGGCCCGCCAGGCGGGCATCGACCTCGTGCTCTTCAAGCCGTTTCGCGTCGATCAGCTGCTCGACACGGTCGAACGGGCGTTGGCGGCCCCGAAGGTCGCCTGACCACGCCAGCCTGCCCCCTCTCGCGAGGCCCGTCCGGACGGTGCAATCGCTCCGTTTCCCCCGGCAGAACACGGCCTCGGGGCCGAAGGTGGCTGACCTTGACCTGCGTCACCGGGGGCCGGTACTTCTCCCCCCGCAATTGTTCGCCCTTCCCCAGGGACTCACCCATGGTCCGCACCTTCGATTGCCGCGATTGGATCGGCCTGGCCGCGCTCTGCGGGCTCGGCCTCGTCGGGATCTCCTCCCTGGCTGCCGATCCCGAAAGCGGTGATCTCTCCGCGCCCACGACCGGCGCCGCAGAGGCGGCGGCGGCCCGCCGCGTGATGTCGGCCGCGATCGCGGGGGCCAAGGCCCGGGCGGACGAGCCCGCCGAGCCCCCGGCCGAAGCCCTTCCGCCAGCAGCTGCGTCCGCAGACGCCCCGCCCGACCTCGTGATCGCCAAACTCTCCGCCGAGGTGGCCGCCAAACAGCTCGAGGCCAAACGCGTGGCCCAGAAATCACCGGCGGAGGCGATGGCGATCCTCGACGCGATCACCGCCCGCGTGGCGGGTGAGAAGCTCCCGGCCGACGCCCGCAGCCAGCTCGACCGCCGCATCGAACGCACCCGGCGCGACATCGAGGAGACCACGGGCAAGCGGCGGGCCGAAATCGCCCTCGACCGGAAAAACGCCACGATCGAGGCGCAGATCGACCGCGAACGCGGCAAGCGGGTCGAGGTGGACGAGCGGCTGGCGATGCTCGTCGAGGAATACAACGTGCTCGTGGACGAGCGTCGCTTCCAGGAGGCGGAGGCGATCGCCAAGAAGGCCGCCCAGCTCGCCCCCGACAATGCGATCGTTCGCCAGCTGCTCTCGCAGAGCCGGGTCGTCCGGCGGCTGAGCGCCCAGCAATCGATCGACGGCAACAAACAGGCCGCCTTCCTCGAAGACACCGAAGACACCGACCGCCTGAGCACGCCCTTCGTCGGCCCGATCACGTTTCCAGAGACGAAGAACTGGACCGACCTCACGAAGAATCGCTCCCGGCTCGAGGCCGAGGGGAAGTCGCGGGCGTCGGCCGCCGAGACCGAAATCCAGCAGAAGCTGTCCGTGAAGGTGCGGGCGGCCCATCGCAACGAGCCCCTGGCCGCCGTGCTCGACGCGCTCGCGAAACAGGCCGACGTGCCGATCCACCTCGACATGGTCGGCCTCGAGAGCGAGGCGGTCCGCAGCGACACGCCCGTGACGATCTCGCTCGACCAGCCGATCTCGCTCAAAAGCGCGCTCAAGCTGCTCCTCGAGCCGCTCCATCTCGATTACGCGATCCGCGACGAAGTGCTCAAGGTCACGAGCCCGAAGCTCGTGAAGGGGCAGTATTTCACCGTGTCGTATCAGGTGGCCGATCTCGTCCTGCCGATCCCGAATTTCTCCTCCGAAGGCCTCGGCATCACCGGCGCCCTGCGTGACGGCTACTCGCGCATTCCCACGCGCAACGCGCTCTCCGTGGAGATGGGGCCGCCGCCGGCCGGCATCAACGGGGCGAGCGCGGCGCCCGCCACTGGCTCGCTCAATCCTGCGGCTCTCGCCCAGTTTCAGGGGGGCATGGGCGGCCCGCCGGCCAGCGGCGCGATGCCCTCGATCCCCTTCGGTGCCCCGAACGTCGGCGGCAGCCAGGCCGATTTCCAGTCGCTCATCGACCTCATCCAAAACACCGTCGCCCCCCAGACCTGGAACACGGTCGGCGGCCAGGGGGCGATCCAGCCCTTCGCCACGAATCTGAGCCTCGTCGTCAGCCAGACGCAGGAGGTGCACGAGGAGATCGCCGACCTGCTCGTGCAGCTGCGCCGGCTGCAGGATCTGCAGGTCACGATCGAGGTGCGGTTCATCCGCCTCAACGACACGTTCTTCGAGCGCATCGGCGTCGATTTCGACTTCAACATCCAGACGAACGTCGGCGATCCGCTCAACATGACGGCCGTGCCCACACAGACGAACGGCTCGACCTATCCGGCGACGCTCGGCATCCAGGCGGCACCGGGCGGCCGATCGCAGACGATTGGACTCGACAACTCCGGCAACCCGGGTGTCGCGCTCTCGCCGTTCGGCCGACTGAACGCCTTCAGCCCGACACAAACCACCGGGCAGACCAACACGCCTGACTTTGCCCGCAACAACTACTCCATCCCCTTCCGGCAAAACAGCTTCGGCAGCGCCACCGTCCCGTCGCTGCCGGGCCTTCCGGATCCGACCACGTCGGCCGCCAACTTCGGATTCGCGATCCTCTCCGACATCGAGGCCTACTTCCTCATCCAGGCCGCCCAGGGCAACACGCGTTCGAACGTGATGCAGGCCCCGAAGGTGACGCTCTTCAACGGCCAGAATGCCTTCGTCTCAGACACCACCCAGCGGCCGTTCGTGACCAGCGTGATTCCGGTGGTGGGCGACTTCGCGGCCGCCCAGCAGCCGGTGATCACCGTGCTCTCCGAGGGCACCGCGGTGAACGTGCAGGCCGTCGTGTCGAGCGACCGGCGGTTCGTGCGGCTCACGCTCGTGCCCTTCTTCTCGCAGATCGGCAAGGTCGAGGAGTTCCAGTTCGAGGGCTCGCGGTCCACCAAGACCAAGAGCAGCGACGAGAAATCGGGCGTCGATGGCGAAGCCGACGTGGTGGGCAACGACATCGGTGCGGGTGTCACCACCGGCATCAAAGCCGATCGCGAGCAGGAGGTGCGATCGAGCGGCACCACGATCCAGCTGCCGGAATTCATCTTCACCACCGTGACGACGACCGTCAGCGTGCCGGACGGCGGCACCGTGCTTCTCGGCGGCATCAAGCGGCTCCGCGAGGGCCGCAATGAATTCGGCGTGCCGATCCTCTCGAAGATTCCCTATATCAACCGCCTGTTCAAGAACGTCGGCCTCGGCCGCACGACCGACAGCCTGATGCTCATGGTCACGCCGCGGATCATCATCCAGGAAGAAGAGGAAGAAAAACTCCTCGGCTCGAGCCGGCCGTAGGCTGATTTTTATCCCATGCTGCGTCTCTGGCTCGTCTCCGGCGCGATCCTCGGCTTCCTCGGCGTGGCCGCAGGTTCCTTCGGCGCCCACGGGCTCAAGGCCCTCCTCGACGCCAACGGCCAGGCCGCCAACTGGGAAACGGCCGTGCGCTACTGCATCTTTCACGCCCTGGCGATCCTGCTCGTCGGCCTCTGCGCCGGCCTGCCCCAGGCCGCGGCCGCCCGCGGGCTCCTCACGGCCGCGGGCTGGTCGTTTCTCGTCGGCACGCTCGTGTTCAGCGGGGTCCTCGCCGCCCTCGCGCTTTCGGGCGTGAAGATCCTGGGCGCGATCGTGCCGATCGGCGGCGTGCTCCTGCTCGTCGGCTGGGCCTGCCTCGCCGCCGCCGGCTGGGTCTGCGGCCCGCGCTGATCAACGCGTCTCATCCGGGTCGTGATTGCCCGGACCCTCTCGCTGACCATTCGCCTCACTGGGGACGCGCCGGCTCGGGGTTACCCCGTACCGTCTCGCCGGACGTTCGCCTTCGCCGGAAGCCCGAGGCGCAAGCCGAGAGGATGCCCGGATTGCGAACAGCCACGCGTATTCCCTTCGGCTCACGCCTCGGGCTTCCTCTGAGGAGGCAGGGGCAACCCCGAACCTCCCTCGAACGAAATGGGAGGCTTCGGGGGAGTCGGCGAACGCTTCCCGAACGATGGCCGCCGCGGCCTGAGTGAGGAGACTTTTGCCGCTCCCTCGAAGCCGGCTTGGGCACGTGCGGGTTGGAAGAGCGATCGCCCTCGGGCGTCGCGCAGCGTGCCGTCGGCTCCGAGTGCGGGTAGTGACTAACTGCCCTGCAATTCGATGGCTTAGAAAGACAGGTTGAGCCTGTCTCGCCTCGTTCACCTACGCCGGTTCGTCCGCGAAGGGGTTGGCCGTGTCGGTCGGCTTTTCGGTGGGCTCGGCTGGCTCCTCGCGTTCGAGGAGGGGCTTCTCGGCGTCGTCGGCAGCCGGCTCTTCGGCCTCGGCGGCGCCGCCACCCTGCGGTGCGGGCGCCGCGAGTTGCTCGGCCGGCTCCATGCGCTCGGGGCGGCGCCGCCTGAGCACGTCGGCCTCGGCGTCTTCGATGTCGGAGTAGCGTTGCCGGATCGCTTCGCGGTCGCGTTGCAGCATCGCCACGCGGGCCTGGCCGCGATAGCGTTCGAGCTTCAGGCGGTCGCAGCCCTGCACGCGCTCGAGCGCCAGGGAGATCGTGCGGCTGCTCTGCCCGCCGCGGCCTTCGGCCTCGAGATTCGCGCCCTGCTGGAAGTCGGCTTCTGCTTCATCCATGCGGCCGAGCTTCAACGCCGCGAGGCCACGGTAGTAATAGGCCCGCGGATCATGGCTGCCGGCTTCGATCACGCCGGAAAGCTCGTCGTAGCTGCACTGGTAGTCGCCGTCGTAGTAGGCGTGCACGCCGTTGCCGTAGGCGACGGTGAGGGCCGCGGAGGCCGCGCCCGCCCGGGCGATAGCCTGCGGACCGAAGCCAAAACCGCCGATCGCAAGCAGGACAAAGGCCAGATGCCGCATGACAAGGTCTCCACGGACGGATGTACGAAGATATCGGCAGAGTACCTTCCGGCAGCCGTGGATTCCGAGCCAGGCTGGAAAAGCCTGCCACAGCGTCTCGTCAGCGGGGGCGCAAAGTCTGCCCATCTCCCGCCGCCCCACGGGCGGCCGCGTGCCGACGAAACATCGCTTCGTCGAGAAACACGGCCGGCTGCACGAGCTGGAGCATGACCGGCTCAGCCGGCCAGCCGAAGGCGGCGAGCAGCCGATCGAAGGCGTCGGGCGGGCAACTGCCCTTGAGATCGACGAGGAGCACGCGGCCTTCCTTCTCGAAGGCGTTGCCATCGACCTGCCACGAGAGCCCTTCGCGCGGGCTCGTCCACACGAACGATCCGTCGGGTTCGGTGAACATGCGGTCCAGGCGGTCGAGCCGGGCGAAAGCCTCGTCGAAGCCGATCGCGAATGGCGCTGCCGCGCGGGCATGCTCGGCGGCGAGCGTCGGCCAGGTGCCCCAGGCATCGACATGGGCCGGGCCGGGCGGCGCGTCATCGGCCATCCGGTGCAGCGTGGCGTCGAACGCGTAAAGTGCGTCAGGCGGGTCGGTCGGCATCGCCTTCGTCCTCGGTGCCGTGTTGGGGTTCCACTTCGGCCCGCACCCAGGCCGCGTAGGCGGGCGAGGCCTCGACGGCCGTCACGATCAGTTCCGGCGTCGCGTAGTCGTGAGCGGCGAGGATCGCGGCCTCGCAGGCCAGAGCCCGCGCGGGGCTCGTCTTGCACGTGCACCGAAACTCCTCGGCAGTCTCCACCGCTCCCTGCCAGCGATAGATGCTCGTCACGGGGCCGTCGATCTGCACGCAGGCCGCCAGCCGCTCGGCGATCAAACGGCGCGCACACTCCTCCGCGCGATCCCGGCCCGACAGGGTCGTCCGGATCTCCACGACCGGGCCACGCTCCTGGAGCGGTGGTTCACCCGTGGCATCGGACATGCTGGCCTTCTTTCTCGTGGCTTCATCCGGCCGGTTCACGCGGCATCGAGAATCGGCATCGCCTCCGGACGGCAGCCGGGCGATGAGCCGACATCCCACATCGGCCACCACGCCGCCCGCATCCCGCCGCCTTCATCGGCTTCGGGAATCACCACGGCCGGCAAGCGCGTGGTGCTGATCAAGGGCGTGGCCTCGACGCACGCAGCCCGGCCGGCCGTCTCGCGCTCGAGCACCGGCTCGCTGTATCGTCGCATGGGGGGCGTGCCCAGGCAAACCACGGCTGACCGGGCGTCGTCGCCCCTGCCCGCCGGATGGCCGAGCACCGTGGGTCGATTCGCGTGCTGCCGGCTGGCCGCCGCCGGCAGCGGCAACGCGAGCGCTGCGATCACCGCCCGCACCGCCGGACCAGGAGCGGCGGTATCTTCGATCGCATGCATCCACGTGGCGATCGCCGCCACCTCGCCGTGCCCGTCTGCGCAGCCCGTCCGCCGCGCTTCGCGATCCCAGCGATCGACACATCGCCGCCACTCGGTGATGATGCCAGCCGCATCGGCCCCATTCACCGCGATCGATCGGAGCACGGTAGCGAGCCGCAGTGGCATATCGAGCGGCTGGCCGTCGGCGAGCACGCGCACGATGCTGCGGCCACGTTCGGCCAACCCGGGCCGGGCGGCCAGAGCTGCGCCGAAGCGGGCCAGCAGATCGACCGCCAGGCTCGCGAGCAGCGTGGGGCCGTCTTCGCCAGCCGCCAGCGGGTCGCACGCGGAACCATGGGCGACGCACCAAAGATCCCCGTCCCAGACGGAGCCGACGCCGATCCCGCGCCGTTCCGACCACCCGCGCCCGCGCAGCCGTTCGAGCACCGCGTCGCGATCGCCCGCCAGCATGACGAGATGCACGGGCACGACGACTTGGCCGGTCATCACCGGCCGGCCCCGGCGGTCGGCGGAGGGCACGGCGACACCGCTGCGTGCCAGGCGGGCAAGCGCGCCGAGTGGACGACGGCCGCTGCGAGCTGCAGCCGCGAGCACTTCCTCGTGCCGCGCCAGCGCCCGCCGGCTGCGCTCCCACGGACGCACGGCTTCGCCCCAGCGACCGCTCACCAGGCCGTCGAGGGTGTCGCCCGCCAGCACGATCACGAGCCTCTCGACGGGACGGTAGCGGCCGTCGTGCCGCATGCCCGCCCGCACGGCCGCGAGCCGGATGTCGTCGCACAGCCGGGCGAACAGCGCCGCCCGCGGCGGTGCCGCCACGCTTCCGTCGGGGATCGCCCAGTTCGCCGTCACCACGAGCATCGCCGACCTCCCCAGAGGTCATCGGCATCACGGCCCCGTGGGGGGAGCGGTTTCGCTCGGCCCCGACGCGACGGAGCGAAGCTATGCCGGTCGTGCCGATCGTGCCGGTGTCAGGGCGCGGCGAACGAGGTGGTGCAGATCGATTCGAGGGAGCCGTCGAGTTCCGAGCCGGTGACGATGGCCGTGGCCCGGGCGTTCCCGGCGACGGGCACGCGATAGGCCACCTCGAACGTCGCATGACCGCCGGGCGGAAGGCTCGCGATCGAGTCGAACCCGACATTCGCGCCGTCGATCCGCACCCGCGACGGGCTCGGATCGCCGACGATCCGGGATTGATCGGGCAACACGATCACGAGGTCGAGGCGGCCCGTCGGGGCCGTGCCGTTGTTCGTCACCGTACACACGAGCGAGGTGGCACCGCCGATCTGCACCGGGTCGTCGAGGTCGGCGAGCGTGAGCCGCAGCCCAGCTTCACGCGGCGTGCGCGGGCGCGGCGTGACCGACCGCACCATCACACATGCCTCGTCGGCCACCATCACGCCTCCCGGCAGGCCGCCCAGCACGCCGCGCACGCACGATCGCGCGGCCGGCGACTCCCGAAAGCTCGTGCTCGGCGCCTGCGTGCGCAGGTTGATCTGGCGGCGCAACTGCCCGCCCGGCTCCACCGCCGGCAACGTCCACGACACCTGCCCGGTGCCGAGCTTGTAGCCATCGGACGCCTCGAGCGGCGAGAACGACGGATCCCACGTGAATTCGAGCGTCGTCGGCGGCGAGGCGACGGCCCCGGCGTTGCGCACGGTGGCGATGCATTCGGCGACCGCCCCCGACATCGCCTCGGTGGGCGCCACGAGATCGAGCTCGAGCGCCGCCGATGCGGCGGGCGTGGCAGGCAGCAGCGGCGTGGTGGCGGAGGCCACCAACGGCGGCACGACGACCGGCGCGGGCGTCAGGGGCACCGGCGGGGCGACGACGGGCGCGGGAGCCACCACGGGCGGCGGCGCGGCCGCCGGCGCCCCGGCGACAGCCGCCACCTGCACGCACTCGGTGGCTCCGCCCATGTATTTGTGCGCCTGATCGAGAATCTCCACCCGGTGACACTGTCGCCCGGGCTCGTCGAGCAAAAAGTCGAGCGTCAGCCGCCGCGTGGTGCCCGCGGCGAGGTCGATCGTGCCCTTCTGCTCGATCGGGCTCGCCGATGCCTCGTGGTGAAGGCCCGCGTCGAAATAATCCACCACCCGCAGCCCGGTGATCGGCCGCCCCGACCGGTTCACGAGCTCCACTTCGAACGCCACGCGCTCGCCCACCTTCGCGGCGAGCGGCCCGGTGATGTTCACGAGCACGGGATCCTCCGCTCGCCCCACACCAGCCGCGAGCATCGCGCCCACGGCGACGCTCCCGATGAGACGACGATTCATACGCCCTGTGACTCCCAGTGGTTACCCAGCTGGTTACCCAGCCTTCCAGGCCGAGAGCGTACTTCACCCGCCCAAAACGCCGCAACTAAGCTCGGCACACCGTGACACGTGTTGGGGCATCAGGAAGCCCGAGGCGTGAGCCGAGAGGATGCCCCCATGGCGAAAAGCCCCGTGCGTGAGCCCGGTCTCCATGTGGCCTTGGGCAACGGGATCGTTTGCGACCCGGAGTCCCGTCGCTTCCGCTCCGGGCTTGTTGGGGTGGGGAGGCGAGGGGTTCCCCCGAGCCGGCGCCAACGGTGACACCAAGGCAGTGACAGGCTGAAGCCTGTCCTACCGAGCGCTCAGTCCGTGGTGCGGTGGCGGACGATGTCGCCCTCCACCATGTAGATCACGTCTTCGGCGACGTTCGTCGCCATGTCGGCGATCCGCTCGATGTGCTTCGACACGGAATTGATGCGCAGCAGATTCTCGAGCTGCTC
>JAIXPT010000314.1 GCA_027486095.1 Planctomycetaceae bacterium
CGGGCCTCGAGGAGCTCGGCGTCGGCCGTGTCGTGCGACTTCGTGGCGGCGGCGAGCGTGGCCTCGGCCGCCTTCACGCGTTGGTCGAGTGGCGGCGGATTCGTGTCGGGCGTGCCGAGTGGCTTGGCATCGGCGATCGAATACGCCACGAGCGTGCCGGCAAGGTCGCCGGCCAGGAGCCGCGTGCCGTCGCTCGTGGCCGCCACGCGGAGCGCGATGTCAGCGTGCTGAGGAAAGTCGCGTTCCTTCGTGCCGTCGCCCTTCCAGAGGGCGGCCTTCTTGTCGCGGCCACACGTGGCGAGGCGGCCGTCGGGGAGCCAGGCGAGTCCGAGAGTGCCACCGGGATGGGCGTCCCACTCCTTCATCTTTGCGCCGTCCTTCCGCGCCCAGAGCCGCACCTTGCCGTCGTCGCTCGCGGTGGCGACGACCGCGCCGTCGCCGCGCCAGGCCACGGCCGTGATGCCGCCGGCGTGCCCCTTGAGCACGGCATCTTCGCGGGCTCCGCGAGTCTCCCAGAGAAACGCGTTGCCGGCCCGGTCACCGGTGGCGAGCATCGTGCCGTCGGGTGAAAACTCGACGGCGGTGATCCAGTCGGTGTGCTTGCGGATGTCGGCCTCGACCTGGCCATCGGCCGTGCGTACGAGCCGCACCACCTTCTGCGGGCCGCCGAGGGCCACGAGCCGCTGGTCGGCCGTGACGTCGGCGGCGAGCACCTGGTCGAATTCGTCGCCAAGCTCGCCGACGCGCTTCGCCGTCGCCACGTCCCAGAGCACCACGCGGCCGTTTTTCGCGCCGCGGCCGCCGGCGGCGAGCAAGAGCTTGGCGTTGCGCGAGAACCGCACCGTCTTCACGTCGCCCTCCGGAAAGGGCAGCACGCCGAGAAACGCGAGCGAGGAGGCATCGTAGAGCAGCACCTGCCTGCGGCCGCCGGCCGCCACGAGGCCGCCATTGGGCGACGCGGCGAGGCCGGTGATCGCGAGCGGCTTCACGCTGCTGGTTTCCACCGCCAGCGACAGCCGCGGCGGCATCACGGGCGGACCGCTCGGCGCGGCCACGGCCGCCGGATCGAGTGCGAGCGCGGCCCCCGCCTTGCGCGTGATCGGCTTGCCACCGGCCCGCTCGACCGCCCCGCCCGTAATCCACTTTTTGAGCACATCGAGCATGTCCGCCGGAATCCTGTCGGCCTGCGGCGGCATCTTCGGCTCCGACGAGTGGCTCGCGAGCTGCCAGAGATACGAGCCGTCGGGATCGCCCGGCGCGATCACCTCGCCCGACGAGCCGCCCGCCATCGCCTGGCCGAAGCTCGTGAGATCGAGGCCCCCCTGCTTCTTGTCGGCGTTGTGGCAGCTGGCGCACTTTTCGCGAAAGATGGGCAGCACATGGTCTTCATACGTGGGCGGCGCATCGGCGGCGACCGCGGTGCCAGGAATCAGTGCAAGCAACACAGCACAGAGCCAACTCAAACGCGATAGCCCCGAGCGGGCGATGCCCCGTCGCCGGAAGGCAGCGCGGGTGAGTTCTGCCCGCATTCGGAGCCGGCGGTAGGCATGCTCGAATCCGGTCGTCTTGAGAGTACACAACTCGTGGGTTTTGATCAGACGCCGATAGTCCTCAAGGACTCCCTTCTTCTGCGCGTGCCCACCGACCGTCTCCGCCGAAAGTTCCGGGCGCCTGCGAGTTGAGGGAGGCTTTGGGCTCCCCGTGTCCCGGAGACGGCGTAGCTGACCAGCGCAGCCATGGATGGCGCAGCGCAGGCAGGTCCGAGTGAGCCGGAGCCTGGAGGGCGAAGGCGAACGTCCGGCGAGGGGATATGGGGAGCCCAAAGCCGGCGCGCATTGAGTAGGGCATGACGGCCTGGAGCCTGTTCTCCACGCCGCCGCTTCCGCTCCGGGCTTTTCGGATTCTGCAAGCATCAGTGGTTGAAGATGAACTCGGGAGAATTCAGGAGCGCCCAGAAGACGTCTTCGAGGGCGGCCTTGCGGTCGGGGGCGCCGATCACCGTGGTCACCGTTTCCAGGCGCTCGCGCTCCGTCGGCATCCGGCCGTAGCAGCGCACGAACAGGCCGTCGATGATCTCGCTCGGAGGCGTGCCGGCGCCGATCGCCTTGGCCACGAGACCGCCCTGCTTGATGCGGTCGTTGGCCGCGTCGCCATTGAGGAGATGGAGGGCCTGCGAGAGGCTCGGGTCCATGGTGACGGCGCAGCTGCAGACGTCGTCGCGGGTGGCGCGGCCGAAGGTCGTGAGAAAGTAGTTCGTGGTGCGGCCGTCGGCCACCTGGACGGCGCGGGCACCGAGCGGCAGACCCGGGAACTTGTTCTTCGTGTCGGTCACCTCGGCGAGCACGTCGAGCAGCACCTCGGCCCGGATCCGCCGCACGGCGGCGTGCGAGAAGTTGACGTCGTCGAGGGCGTTGGTGGCGTTCGTGTCGCAGACCCGCTGGTAGGTGCGCGAGAGCACGATGTCGCGCACCAGCCGGCGGAAGTCCCAGCCCGAGGCCGCGAATCTCCGGCCGAGTTCGGCGAGCAGAGGGCCGTTGGAAGGCGGATTGCTCACACGCGCGTCGTCGGGCTCGTGGACTATGCCGCGGCCGAAGAAGTGCGTCCAGGCGATGTTCGCCACGTGTTTGGCGAAATAGGGATTCTCGGGCGACGTGATCCAGGCGGCGAGGGCTTCGCGGCGGTCGCGGTCGGTGACCTTGGGCGAATCGCCCCCGAGAAACTTGGGCGGCACCGCCTGGCCCGTGACGGGGTGCTTCATGTCGCCGGAGCCCGAGTCGTACACGATGAACTCGCGCGGGTCGTCGCCGCGCTTGCGGGCGATTTGCTTGAAGAAGGCGGCGAAGCCGTAGTAATCGTCCATCGTCCAGCGGTCGAAGGGGTGGTTGTGGCACTGGGCGCACTGGATTCGCATGCCGAGGAACGCCTGGGCCACGTTTTCGGAGAGCTTGAGCGTGTCGCGCTCCTGCTGGAAGTAGTTGGTGGGGGGGTTCGTAAACGTGCCGCCCGAGGCACTCACGAGGTCGCGCACCATCCTGTCGATCGGCTCGTTGGCGGCGATTCGGCGGTCGAGCCACTGGTGGTAGAGGAGCACCGCCTTGGGGCTGACTTCGTTGGCCACGGTGCGGATCTGGAGGATCTCGGCCCACTTCATCACCCACAGTTCCACGAATTCCTTGCGGCCGAGGAGCTCCTCGACCACGTGGGCTCGGCGGTCGGAGCGGCCATCGGCGAGAAACGCGGCCCGCTCCTCGGGCGTCGGCACGAGACCCACGAGATCGAGTGTGACACGCCGCAGGAACGTCTCGTCGTCGCACACGGGCGAGGGAGCGATCCGCAGGCTCTCGAGCTTGCGATCCACGAGGTCGTCGAGCCAGGTGCCGCCGTGTTCCTTCGCGGGGGTGAAGGCGAGGTCTTTCGGGATCACCACGACGGGCGAGCCGACGGTGATCGTGTCGTAGCGGGCCATGATGAAGGCCTCGCCACGGCTGCCCGTCGTCGCGGAGCCGTCGGGTGCGACCTTGGCCGTGGGGTCGTTGTTCGATCCATACCAACAGAGGTCGGTGACGTCGCGGTCGGTGCCGTCGGCGAACCGGGCCACCGCCACGAACGGCTGCCGCACGCCGCTCCCGGCCACGAGCGCGGTGGGCGGGTAGAGATCGAGGCCGACGAGCTTCGCCACCGGCGCGGGGTCGTCGGGTGCTCCGGCCGCGATCCAGCGGACGAAGGTCGCGGCCAGTTCACTGCCCGGCTCGAACCGCTTGCCGCCGGTGTGCGGCACGGCGCCGGTCGCCTTCGCGACGAGCAGGCTCTCCTCCGGGGCACCGGGATCGATGCGGCGGCCGGGAACCTCCCGCGTGATGCGGTGGTAGTCGCCGCTCGGATCGAAGCCGAAGAGCGAGAGCCGAAAGCCGTCTTTGCCCCGGGCCGCGCCGTGGCAGCTGCCCATGTTGCACCCGGCCCGGGCGAACACCGGCATCACGTCGAGGCGAAACGAGAGCGGCGGCTCGCTCGACGCCGAGACGACCGTGACCGGAATCTCCCGCACGTGCCCCGCGTACTCGACGACGAGTTTTCCCTCACCGTCGGCCAGCGGCTCGAGCAGGCAGTCGTCCACCGTGAACAGCTTCGGATCGGCAGGCTTGAGCCCCGGCGTGGGCACGTGCTCCGTGCGGCCGTCGGCGAAGGTCGCCTGCACGAGCACCCGCTGCCGGTCGCGGGCCGAGTCGAGCCGAATGCGCGGCGGGTAGACCTCGATGCCGACCGGTGCGGCGGCTTGGGCGAAGGATGAAAAGAGGCTGCAGCAAAATGCCAGCCCGATGATCGGGGCGCCAAATCCCTTCAGCTGACGCTTCGGGCTTCCCGTCGAACCACCAACCGCGATCAAGGAAGCCCGAGGCGTAAGCCGAGAGGATGCCGGCTTATTCGCCCCGACGCGGTGTCCCCCGGTTGCCACCGGGGGCTTCGTGAATGCGACACACTTCATGGCGCTGGCCCTCCGGCGGCGGCGACGGCGGGTGGCAGCGGTTTGTCGATCCGCAGCGACGTCGCCGCCATCTGGTGGATCATGGTCGCGTCGCCGACCGGCACCTCGATGCGGCAGATGATGTTGTCATGCTTGCCGGGCGGGGCGTCGGTCGCGACGGTGAGCGGGAATTCGAGCGTGTCGGCGCCCGCGGCGAGGTCGAGCGTGGGTGCCTCCACTTTGTTCGGCAGGCCGATCAGCCGGGCCTTCGCCGTGCCGGTAAACGTGGGAGGCTTCGCCGCCTTGTAGGCGAGCTTCACCGTGCCGCCCTGCTCGACGACCGCCTTCTCGGCCGTCATCTCCACGAGCGGCTCCACGATCGCGAGCGTGAGCGGCCGGCTGGCCACGACCATACCCTTCGCCACCCGCTTGCCGCCGGCTTTTTTATCGGGCTTCTGCCCCTCCGGCACGAGCGTGGCCGTGAGGGCGAGAGGCCATTCCTCGAGCGGAGCGTCGCCTGCGCACGTGATCGGGAACACCACCTCCGCTTCGCTCTCCTTCACCTCCACGGCCGAAGCACCGATGCCTGGCGGCCGAAATGGCATCTCGAGCCGCACGCGGCCCGTGTAGCCCTCGGCCCGGTGGATCGCGACTCTCAGATCGAGCGTTCCTCGGCGAGCGATCGGCGTCGCGGGCGCCGCACACTCGATCGAGGCCGGCGCCTCTTCCACGACCGCCACCGCGAGATGATCGCCGAACGACGTGCGATAGGGCGTGCGATTTGGTTCGCCGAACACGAGGTCGGTGCCCTGACGGAGGCCGCCGACCTCCTGCGTGGCCTCACCTTCGCCGCGGACCACCCGCACCGGCGTGGCCGCCGTGCCGGGCGTGGCGTCGGCAGCTGCCTCGAACACCACGATGCCGCTCGGAGCCGGGTCGGCGATCGTGGCCGGTGAGGCGGCGACCCCCGGAGGCAGGCCGGGGAATTCGAGCCGCACGGGATCGCCGCATTCGGTGCGCGTGGCGTTGAACACGAGCGCCGTACGGTTGCCACGGGGCACGGCCGCCACGAGCCGCTGCTGGGTTTTTGTCTGCGCCGGAGGCACGCTCACCGTCACCCGCGGTACGATCGGCTCGACGTCGATCCAGTAGATGAATTCGGGGCCCCCGCGGCGTTCGAAGTCGTTGACCCGCAGCAAAAACGCCCCTTCATCGGGCACGGTCACCTGCACGAGGCTGTCGGGGCCGTCGGCGTCGTCGCTGCTGGTGATCCGCTCGCGCTTGTCGGTGGCGCGATGGGCCGCGATCACGAGGTCGATCGGCGAGCCGAGCCGCCGGCCCCAGCCCGTGACCTTCCACTTCGTGCCCTTCGGAGCCTCCACACGGATCCAATCGACGTCTTCTCCAGTGTCGATCCGGCCCATGACCGCACCGGGTGCCGCGGCTGCCGAGGCCTTGTCGGGCTCGTCGTTCGGCTCGATCGACTGGAAGGCCGGCGCGGTCGTGATCCGAAACGGAACCGGGATGGCGGAGGTGCGGCCATCGCGCACCGCCCGCACGGTGGTGAGCCCGTCGCCCCCTGCGGGCGGAAGGGTCGCAGGAGCTTTGAAGGGGCCCGCCGGATCGCCGAACCACTCGACGTCGAGCGCCGCGCCGGGTGCCCCGCCCGGCGGCCAGGCGACGTGAGGAATCGGAAAATCGCCGACGTGCAGCACGTAGAGCGCGTTGCCGCCGCCGTAGGCGCTCTCGCGCACGCGCAGAAAATAGTCGCCCTCGCGGGGCGCCACCGCGGCGAGCGCGGCGTCTTGCGCGAGCAGAGGGTGATCGTCGCAGGCGGCGACCACGAATCCTTCGGCATCGACCAGTTCGACGTGGGGATCGAGCATCTGCTGGTCGAGCCGCACCGCATCGATGACGGTGGCGATCCGGGCACCGGCCTGCAGATGCACCTTGTAGACGTCCACGTCTTCGTTTTTGAGACTCCCCCACACGGCCCGCCCAGGCTCGAGCGCTGCCGCCTGGGCGAACGCATCGTTGGGCTCCTGCTCCGCCACCTGCTCCGAGGCATGCACGTGGAACACGCGCAATTCGGAGAGGCCGTCGCTCGTGCGCACCCGTAGGCGATACTGGCCGGGCGGGCAGTCGGCCGGGATCGTGAGCCGCGTGGTGAGGGCTTTGTCGTGCTCCACCGGGGGTGTCGCGGTGATGCCCCCTTGCTCGAAGAACACCTCGGCGGCGCCGTCGAGTTCGCTGCCGGTGATCTTCACCTCGATGCTCGAGCCCTGCCGCGCGGCCGGTGGTTCGATGCGATCGATCGTGGGCTCGCCGACCGCCGCTCGGCCGGCCATGCCGACAAGGAGGATTCCCCGCACGGCCAGCGGCCATGATCCCGATCGACGCATGAGCGAACGCCAGCCCATGAGAGCATGCCGCCCATCGGCGGCCCCGTCAGGCGAGAAGATCGTCGCGCACCTTGCCGCCGTCCACGATTTCGACCGGGCGGTTGCCCGGTGCCACGAGCTCCTTGTCGGCGACGATTCCCAGGCAGTGGTAGACCGTTGTGGCGAGATCTTCGACCGAGAGCGGGGCGTCGGCCGGCTCGGCGGCGATCGCATCGGAGGCGCCGTAGACGAGCCCCCGCTTCACCCCGCCCCCCGCGAGCACCACGCTGAACACTTTCGGCCAGTGGTCGCGGCCCGCATCGGGATTGATCTTCGGCGTGCGGCCGAATTCGCTCGACACCATCACGAGCGTGCTGTCGAGCAAGCCGCGCCGTTCGAGATCGCGGATCAGCGCGGCGTAGGCTTGATCGAAGGGCGGCAGCGTCTTCGTGATGCCGTCGCGGATCTTCTGGTGCATGTCCCAGCCGCCGTAGGAGAGCGTGACGAGCCGCACGCCCGACTCCACGAGCCGGCGGGCGAGCAGCATGCGCTGCCCGGCTTCGTGGCGGCCGTAGGCGTCGCGGATGGTGTCGGGCTCGGCCTGAATGTCAAAGGCGGCGCGGGCCCGGGCGGAACTCACGAGGTCGTAGGCCCGCGCGTAAAATTCGTCCATCGCCTGGAGGTTTGCGGTGTTTTCGAGTCGTTGGAAGTGCCGCCCCACGGTGTCGCGCAGGCGTTGACGCGTGGCGAACCGGGCGGGATCGACCCCGCCCGGAAGCGCGAGATCTCGGACCGTGAAATTCGGATTGGCCGGATCGGAGCCGAGCGTGAACGGCCCGTAGGCGCTGCCGAGATAGCCCGCGCCCGCGTCGGGGGCGGGCAGGTTTGGCAGGCAGACGTACGGCGGCAGGTTTTCCCGCGGCCCGAGCTCGTGGGCCACCACGCTGCCGAAGCTCGGGTAGGTGAGTGCCGGGCTGGGGCGGTAGCCCGTGAACATGTTGTGCGTGCCGCGCTCGTGGGCCGCCTCGCCGTGCGTCATCGAGCGGACGACCGTGATCCGGTCGGCGATCTCGGCCGTCTTCGGCAGCAGTTCGTTGAACCGCACGCCCGGCAGGCTCGTGTCGATCGAGCCCAATTCGCCGCGGTATTCCAGCGGAGCGAGCGGCTTGGGGTCGAACGTCTCCTGCTGGGCCCAGCCGCCCGGCAGCCAAATATGGATCACGCTCTGCGCGGTGCCGGTGAAGTGGTGAAACGACTTCGCATCGGCCCGGGCCGCCTGCATGCGGAACAACGACCCGAGCGACAGGCCGAGGCCGCCCAGGCATCCCACCTGGAGAAACTCGCGGCGGTTGCCGGCGAACGGGCCTGAGCAGGGCAGTCGGAAACGGGCCATGGCAAGGCACTCCGTGGAGACGAGGCACCGGCAGCGAGAATGTTCCCGTCACTCAACCTTCGAGATCATACCACTGGGATCGGCGTTTTCGCCCGTGCCGGGCGAGCCGTGGGTGGCATTTCCGCCGCAAACTCAAGCCGGGCAAGCGTTTCCGCAGCGTGCCACGCGGTGGCTACTCCGCTGTGAATCGACGGCCGCGCAGGAGGTGGTGGTAGTGCTGGGCGAAGCGGTGGGCTTCGTCGCGCACGTATTCGAGGAGGCGCAGCGAGAAGGAATCGCGCGAGAGCCGCAGGGGCTCGCTGCGGCCGGGCAGAAAGATCTCCTCCTCGCGCTTGGCCAGCGAGATGATGCACGGCGGCTCGATCCCGAGCGAATCGAGGGCGTCGAGCGCGGCCGACAGCTGCCCCTTGCCGCCGTCCACGAGAAAAATATCGGGGAGCGGCTCCCCCTCGCGCACGAGCCGGGCGAAGCGGCGCGACACCACCTCGTGGATGCTCTTGAAGTCGTCGATGCCATCGACCGTCTTGATGCGGTAGCGCTTGTAGCCGGGCTTGAACGGCAAGCCGTCGATGAATTGCACGAGGCTGGCGACCGTCTCGTCGCCGGCCAGATGGGCGATGTCCACGCCCTCGATCACGCGCGGAGGTTGTTTCAGGCCGAGCACCTTTTCAAGGCCAGCGAGGCCCTTCTTGGGATCGACGAGAAACACCTCCGGCTGCACGTTTTCCTCGAGATCGCCGCGCTGGTCGAGCGTCTCGAGCAGCCTGATTTCGTCGCGGAGCCGGGCGGCCTTCTCGAACTCGAGCGCGGTCGAGGCGGTGAGCATGTCCTGGCGCATCTCCTCGAGGAGCCGCTTTTTGCCCCCTTCGAGAAACGTCTTCAGCCGGTTGATGTCCTTGCGGTAGTCGTCTTTCGTAATCCGCAGGTTGCAGGGCGCGGTGCATTGGCCGATCGAGGCCAGCAGGCAGGGGCGAAACCAGCGCCACTGCTCGTCGTCGGCGTCGATGTCGAGCGTGCAGGTGCGAAACTTGAAAATTCGCTGCAGCACCACGATCGCGCCCCGCAGGCTGCCGGCGCTCGTGAAGGGACCGTAGAGCTTCACGCCCTTTTGCCGCGGCGTGCGCGTGAACTCGACACGGGGGAAGTCTTCGTGTGTCGTGATCTGCAGGTAGGGAAACGTCTTGTCGTCTTTGAGGTCGCTGTTGAACCGCGGCTGCACGTCCTTCACGAGCCGGCTCTCCAGCAGCAGCGCATCGACCTCGCTTTCGGCCTCCAGGAAATCGATGTCGCGAATCTCACGCACGAGGTCGGCCGTGCGGCGATCTTGCTCGGCCGCCTTGAGGAAATAGCTGCCGGCGCGGGCCCGCAGGTTCTTCGCCTTGCCGACGTAGATCACGCGGCCGGCAGCGTCTTTCATCAGATAGACGCCGGGCGTGGCGGGAAACGACCGCACCTTTTCGGCGGCAAGCGAGCGGTCGCTCGCGGCGGCCGCGGCGCCGGTGTCGGCGGGGGTCGTTTCGGTGCTGTCGTGCGGGGAGGCGTCCACGTACCCAGTGTAGGGCTACACGCCGACGAGCGCGCGGAGATCGCGCTCCAGGGCGTCGAGCCGCTGCTGGAGGCTCGCCTTGGTCGCGGCAAGCGTGGCGGCGGGGGCGGGAGCCGCGGCCGTGAACAGATAGAACTTGATCTTGGGCTCGGTGCCCGAGGGGCGGGCGGCGACGGCATTCGAGAGCGGCGGGAAACGGCCGTCGGCGAGCAGCCCGCCGGCACCGGCGAGGCCCGCGAGGTCGAAGATCACGAGGTCGCTCTTCACACCCTCGTAGGCCGTCGGCGCGCCGCCCGGGGTCCACGTGGTGAGGCTCGCCTGGTCGCGCGTGCGCACGACGTCGAGCCCGCCGACCGCCCGCGGAGGCCTGGCGCGGAGCATCGCCATGATCTCCTGCATCCGATCCATGCCGCTGGCGCCCGGCAGCATGATCGAGATCTGCCGCTCCTGGTGGCAGCCGTGCTTCACGAAGAGCTCGTCGAGCTTCTCGTGCGGCGTGCGGCCGGCCGCCTTGAGCGCGGCCGCCTGCTCGGCCATCAGGAGGGCGGCCACGCTCGCATCTTTGTCGCGCACGTGCGTGCCCGCGAGATAGCCGTGCGATTCTTCGGTGCCGAAGACGAATCGCGCCGGCCCCAGCCGGTCGATCGCCGAGCAGATCCACTTGAAGCCCACGAGCTCGGTGTCGTCTACGGCGAGGCCGTTGGCTTCCGCCACGCGCCGCACGAGGCCGCTCGTGACAAGCGTGGTGACCACGAAGTCGCCCGGCTGTGATTCACCCCGCGCCGAGCGGCCGACGATCGCCTGGTCGCAGAGCAGGGCGCAGAGCTGGTTGCCCGCGAGCGTCGCCCACCCGCTGTCCGGCTGCCGCGTGAGCGGCGCCGCAGCGCCGAGCCGGTCGCAGTCGGGGTCGCTCGCGAGCACGAGATCGTCGCCGCGGGCCCGGGCCTCCTCGATCGGGCCGGTGAGCACGGCCGGATTTTCGGGGTTCGCCACGTGCCCGGGCACGTTTGGGAAATCTCCGTCGGGCTTCTCGTGAGGGCCATAGACCCGCAGCCGCTCGAACCCCGCGCCGCGGAGCACCGGCACGACGGCGCTCGCGCCCACGCCGTGGAGCGGCGTGTAAAGGATCGAGAGATCGCGTGGCCCCGGGGCCGATTGCCGGAGCACCGCCGCCACGAACGCGCCGTCCATCGTGTGTTCGACGAACGTCACGCGGCCATCGGCCACGCCCGCGGCGAAGCTCTCGCGCCGCACCACATCGACGCTCATCACGCGGTCGATGATGCCCTTGTCGTGCGGCGGCAACACCTGCACGCCGCCCTCCCAATAGACCTTCACGGCGTTGTCGCTCGGCGGATTATGGCTGGCCGTGACCATGATCCCGCAGGTGCTCTTCGTCGCGCGCACCGTGAACGACAGCTCGGGTGTGCTGCGGAAGCCGCGCAGGAAATAAATTTTGAAACCGGCGGCGAGCAGCACTTCGGCGCACAGCTTCGCGAAGTGCTCGGAGCGGTGGCGTGTGTCGTAGGCGATCGAGCAGGTGGGCGTCTCGCCCGCGGGCACGACGCTCCGCACGTAGTCGGCGAGCCCCTGGGCGCTCTCGCCGATCGTGCGGTCGTTGATCGCGTTCGAGCCGACGGGATACATCATGCCCCGGCGGCCACCCGTGCCGAACGGGATCACGGTCCAGTAGACGTCGTCGAGCTCCTTCCAGCGGCCGGCGTCGATCCGCGCGGCCAGATCGAGGGCGAAGTCGGCGTAGCGCGGCTCCGTGAGCCAGGCCCGCATCGTGCGGGCGGAGTGGTCGGTGATCGTGCCGGCGGCACGGGCTGCGTCGATCGCGGCGAGGCGCTGGGCGTGATCGGTCGGCGTCATCGAAAGTTTCCTCGGTCAGGAGTCATCGCGGCTCCGGTGGTCTGTTTGCGACGGGCCGTTTTATACTCCCCGGCCACAATGGCCGACACCTTGATCGTGAGTGTTTCGGGGCTGCGTGGCGTCGTGGGAGCGACGCTCACGCCCGACGTGGCCGTGCGCTACGCCGCCGCCTTCGCCGCCACGCTGCCGCCGGGGCCGATCGTGATCGGCCGCGATGGCCGCACGCACGGGCCGCTGTTCGCGGCGGCACTGCGTGATTTCTTCGTGGCGAGCGGCCGCGACGTGATCGACTGCGGCATCGCCGCCACGCCGACCGTCGGCATCGTCGTGCGCGAGGAGCGGGCCGCCGGCGGCCTGCAGATTTCGGCGAGCCACAATCCACCACACTACAACGGACTGAAACTCTTCTCGGCCGCCGGGCGGGTGCTGCCGGCCGCCGCCGGAGTGGAGGTGCTCGCGAGGTTTCGCTCGGGGCCGGAGCGGCTGCCGCGGCCCGAGGGCACGCCGGGCCACGTGCGTGAGATCGACGGCAGCCCGGCGCACGTGCGGCTTGTGGCGGCCACCGTCGATGTGGCGGCGATTCGCCGCCGGCGGCCGCGGGTGTGGCTCGACGCGGGCCATGGCGCGGGCAGCCGCGCGGCACGGCTGCTCTTCGAGCACCTCGGCTGCGATTTCGCGATCGAGGGGGCCGAGCCCGACGGCCTGTTCGAGCATCCACCCGAGCCGACGGCCGAAAATCTCGCGACGATGCTTCCGCGAATCAGCCAACAGCACGCAGATGTCGGATTTTTTCAGGATCCCGACGCCGACCGGCTCGCGATCGCTGCCGCGGATGGCCGCTACATCGGCGAAGAGGCGACGCTCGCGCTCTGCGTCGAGGCCGTGCTCGCCAAGACGCGAGGGCCGATCGTCGTGAATTGCTCAACGAGCGGCATGGCGGCGGCGATCGCCGCCGAGCATGGCGTCGCGTGCCACGTGTCGGCCGTCGGCGAAGCCAACGTCGTGGACGAGATGCTCGCGACCGGCGCCATCCTCGGTGGCGAAGGCAATGGCGGCGTGATCGATCCGCGGGTGGTGCTCGTGCGCGACAGTTTCGTGGCGATGGCCCTCGTGCTCGAGCGGCTCGCCACCGGTGGCCCGGGCACGACGATCGACGAGCTGGCCCGGGCGCTGCCGCAGATGGTCATGAAGAAGACGAAGATCGATCTCACGCCCGACGTGCAAGGGCCGGGCCTCACGGCGGCCCTCGCCCGAATCGAGCAGGCTTTCCCCGCCGCCCGATCGAGCCGGCTCGACGGCCTGCGGCTCGACTTCCCCGGCGGCTGGCTGCTCGTGCGGGCGAGCAACACCGAGCCCATCGTGCGGCTCGTGGCCGAGGCGACGACTGAGGCCGCCGTAGACGACACGCTCGCGTGCGCCCACGCCGCCCTGCTCGCCTCGTAGGACAGGCTTCAGCCTGTCTCACTTCTTCGGCACCGCGCCGGCTTCGGGCTGCCCATATCCCATCGCTGGACACTCGCTGCGGCCCGACCAATCCGCCCGTGGCGAATCGGTGCCCGGGCTTCCCAGACGAGGAGGCTGTGGCGAGGAGAGGCCGAATGAGCGATCCCACTCGGCTCTGGAGTAGCGTGCCGCGAACCCGCTACTCCCACCACCAGCGGCTGGCGGGGATCGTCACGGCGGCGGCGTGGGCCTTGGCCACCGTGCCCTGCTCGTCCATCAAGAGGTTCGGCGATTCGAGGGCGATCGTCGGCTGCATCGTCACGCCGCCGCCGATCGGCGTGAGGAGCCTGTTTTGCCGCCACACGGCGTTGATGGCCGTCTCCACCTCGAGCGGCACGGCGTGCCGTTCTATCGCATAGGCCCGTTCGTCCCGCAGGGCCTCGGCGCCCCACTGGGTGCGGCCATAGGCGTCGTGCTCTTGGAGATAGGCGGCGGCCACGGCCATGTCCACGAGATTTCGGAGCTGGGCGAAGACGGGGCTGCGGGCCGCGATGTCGGGATACTTCTTCGTGAAGGCTTCGGTGAACATCTTGCTCGCGCGGTCGGCGCGGTCGGCCGACATGCGGCGGCCGTCGGGCAGGACGGCCTCGTCGGCCCCTACGAGCTTCACGCTGCGGCCCACGAGCTCGATGGCCAGATCGTCTTCAGCGACGCGCACGCACTGGTAGTCGGGCACGAAGTACCACCGCTGCAAAGCGTTGGCGGCCACGGAGCCCGCGCTCGCGAGCTCGATCCAGGTGGCCATCTTCACCGGCGGCCGTTCCAGGCCGATGCCGATCAGCTTCATGCGATAGTCGGCCTCGACCATCACCTGCGCGAAGTGGGTGGACGGCGACACGCCGTCGATCCGCACCACCTGTGTGCCGAGCGCCTGTCGCATGCCCGCCACGATTTCGTCGGCACTCGATGCCTTGGGATTGATGCGGCCGAGCTTTCGCAGATAGGCCTGCATCGCGGCAAGGCCTTCCTGCTTCGGGTCGATCGAGCAGCCCAGGGCCCGATCGTGCGGCTGGCCCGGCGGAAACGCCCGGATCGCGACGGCGAGGTCTTCGAGCAGAAGCGTCGGCGCGCCAGAGTCGATGCCGACGACGCGGCCCGTGGCGTCGGTCATCCAGCCTTCGGCCGGCCCGGCGATCACCACTTCGCCCCGCTCCGAACCTTCACCCGGGTAGATGAACACATACTGGAGGCGGGTCAGGCCCGCGAGTTTCTCAAACTCTTCGGGAATGCCCCGCCCCGTCGCGGCGGCCTTCGCCACTTCGGCTTCGAGCCGCGAGAGCGCGACCATGCGGAGCTTGGCGCTCTGCCGGAGATCACCAGGAAGCGTCGCCGCGGCGGCCTTTCGGCGCTCGAGCGACAGCCCGGCGTCGGGCACGGCCATCGTGCGGAGCACACCCTGGGCGTCGATGATGACACCGGCGGCACCCGCAGCGCTGCCGAGGCCGCCCATGCCTCCACCCATCCCACCGCCGCCCATCCCGCCCATGCCACCACCGCCCATGCCACCGCCGCCCATCCCGCCCATGCCACCACCGCCCATGCCACC
Source organism: Planctomycetaceae bacterium (assembly GCA_027486095.1). GTDB lineage: Bacteria > Planctomycetota > Planctomycetia > Pirellulales > UBA1268 > RGVT01. The sequence continues at coordinate 14,707 of JAIXPT010000314.1, forward strand.
ACCGCCCATGCCACCCATCTGCGCGAATGCCGGGGCGCAGGCGAGCATGGCGGCCAGACAGGCGCAGCTCACAAGCAGCGTGAATTGAGACGTTTTCATGACACTCCCCGGGGACGGCCCACCTAGCCGCATCCATTATCGTCTACCCAGGGGCCCGATCTCCATTGGGAGTCCGAGCCGGCTCACGCGTAGGATTTTGGACCGCGTCGGGAGGGCTCGGCGTCCCGGCGTTTTTGCCCCATCGTCACAGCCGCCCGCACCGCCCCCGGCCCCAGGAGGTCGGTGAGATCGACCAGCAGGGCGTGCGACCAGGCGACTTTGTCGCGATCGGCTTCCATCAACACCCGCCGCCCGTCCGCCAGATCGAGCACGAATCGGACGGGGGTCTGCCCAGGATGGCGGCGCACCACGAGCGCCAGCCGGTCGAGCGTATCCACGCCGTGCAGGGCCTCCGTGAGTTTCACCGTGACCGACCGTGCCGGCTTCGTCCAGACGTCGGCGATCGGCACGAGGTCGTTCACGATGAGGTTCGTCTCGTCGCTCCCGGCCCGTCGGTCGATCGAGCCGCTCACCACCACCACGCCGTCCGGCACGATCCACTCGCCGAGCCGGGCATAATCCTCCGGCCAGCAGATCGTGCGCACGAGTCCTTCCATGTCTTCCAGGTCGAACATTCCGTAGCGGGTGTGCGTGGAGCCCTGTCGGGGCTGCTTCACGTTGGAGAGCTTGAGCGCGGCCACGAGTCCGCCGATCACGACGTCGCCCTTCGCCTTCACCGCGCCGAGGCCACCCGTGCCGTGAGAGCAGATCGCCTCGAGCACCGCCACGTGCTCGGCGAGCGGATGGCTGTGCACATAGTAGCCGAGCACTTCCTTTTCGCCCGATCGCATCTCGAGATCGGAGAGCGGCGGCACGTCGGGCAGGCTCGACGGCGCGGCGGCCGAGGAAGCAGCGGCGGTGTCTTCGAACGCGTCGAACAGATTTTTCTGGCCGCTCTTGCGATCGGCCACCCGGGCGGCCCCGGCGGCCATCGCCTTCTCGACGCCGGCGAGGATCGCGCCGCGATGCCCGCCCAGGCGATCGAGCGCCCCCGCCTTGGCGAGGCTCTCGACGGCGGTCTTGTTCACCACCGACGGATCGAGCCGGCCGCAGAAGTCGTCGAGGTCGCGATACGGCCCGTTCTTGATCCGCTCTTGCGCGATCGCCTCGGCTGCCTGGCCCCCGCACCCCTTGATCGCCGAGAGGCCGAACAGAATCCGGCCGGCGGCCACGGTGAAGTCCGCCGCCGAGGCATTCACGTCTGGTGGTGCCACCGCGATGTCCATCCGCCGACAGTCTTCGATGTGCTCGACGAGAGCGTCCTTCTTCTTGAAGTTGCGCCCGGTGATGTCGCCGGAGAGCAGGGCGGCCATGAACTCCACAGGCCAGTGCGTCTTCAGGTAGGCGGTCTGCCAGGCCAAGAGCGCGTACGCCGTGGAATGGCTCTTGTTGAAGCCGTAGCCCGCGAATTTCTCGATAAGCGCGAAAACCTCCTGCGCCTGCTGCTTCGCCAGCCCCTTCGCCTGGGCACCGGTCACGAATTGTTCGCGGAAGGCGGCGATCGTCTCCAGCTTCTTCTTGCTGATCGCCTTGATACACGTGTAGGCGCTGGAGAGCTCGATGCCTCCGAGCTGCTCCAGGATGCGCATCACCTGCTCCTGGTAGACCATCACGCCGTGGGTCTCGGCGAGCACGTCCTTCATCACCGGGTGGAGAAATTCAGCCCGCTTGCGGCCGTGCTTGACGTTGACGTATTCCTCGACCATCCCGCCCTCGAGCGGCCCCGGCCGATAGAGGGCGTTGACGGCCACGATGTCGAGGAACTGGTCGGGCTTCATCCGCTGGAGGAGGTCGCGGATGCCGCCGCTCTCGAGCTGGAAGATGCCCTTCGTCTCGCCGCGGCAGAGCGTGGCGAACGTGGGCTCGTCGTCGAGCGGAAAGGCGAATGGGTCGGGCCGGGTGCCCGTGGTCTCGGCGATGATGTCGAGCGTCTTGGCGACGACCGTGAGATAACGGAGGCCGAGAAAATCCATCTTCATGAGCCCGGCTCGCTCGACGTCGCCCATCGCCCACTGCGTGATCACCTCCTCCTTGCCCGTCACGCGGCAGAGCGGCACGTATTCCACGAGCGGCCGGTCGGCGATCACCACGGCCGCGGCATGCGTGCCGACGTTGCGGGCCAGGCCCTCGATCTGCATCGCCAGACCCACGAGCTCGCGCACCTCCGGATCAGCGTCGCAGGCGGCCGCCAGCTGGGAGCCCGGAGCCGCCGCGTCCTCGAGCGAGATGCCGAGCTGATCGGGCACGAGGGCGACGATCTGATCGACCCGCGGAATCGCCAGGCCCATGGCCCGCCCCACGTCGCGGATCGCCGCCCGCGCTGCGAGCGTGCCGAAGGTGCCGATCTGGGCGACGTTCGCCTCGCCATATTTTTTCTTGACGTAGTCGATGACCTCGCTGCGCCGCTCCTTGCAGAAGTCGATGTCGATATCGGGCGCCTCGCGGCGATTGACGTCGAGAAACCGCTCGAAGAGCAGGTCGTATTCCAGCGGGCAGACGTGCGAGAGATAGAGCGAATAGGCCACGAGCGCTCCCACGCCCGAGCCTCTGGCTGCCGCCGGGATGCCGCACTCGCGGGCGTGGCGGACGAAATCCCACACGATCAGGAAGTAGCTGGCGAAGCCGAGCGTGTCGATCACGCCGAGCTCGCGATCGAGCCGCTCGAGCACCTGCGGGTGGAGGACGGCCGTGGCCGGATCGGCGGGGATGGCGCCGTCGGCCCAGCGTTTGGGCACCGCGGCATACCGTTCGCGGAGGCCTTCGAGGCACAGCCGGCGTAGTTCCTCCGAGGCCGTCCGGCCCGCGGGCACCTCGAACCCCGGAAAGTGCCGCTTGCCGAGGTCGAGCTCGATCGACACCGAATCGGCGATCTGCTGGCTGCGGGCGGCAGCGTCCGCCACGAAGCCGCGGTCGAGCCCGGCGAAGGCTTCGTGCATTTCCTGCGGGCTCTTCAGATAGAACTCGCTGGTGTCCATCTTCATCCGCCCGGGGTCGTTGCGGAAGCGGCCCGTGTTCACGCACAAGAGGATGTCCTGCGCCACCGCGTCTTCCCGGTTGACGTAATGACAATCGCA
>JAIXPT010000139.1 GCA_027486095.1 Planctomycetaceae bacterium
CGCCGAGCAGGCCGGCGGCGCTCTTCGGCAACTTGATGCGGGTGACTGGATCACCCGCAAACGCTGGAACAGGTACGAGAAGCAGCGCCGCCATGAAGGCGCAGGGAATTCGCATGTCGAGGGACATCTCATTGCTCCGCAGGATGGGGGCGACCGCTCTGGGACGGCTGCCCTGATGGTAGAAGTAGAAACTGGTTCCATTTATGGGGGCAGGTCACACGGGACTTCACTTGGAGTCTCTCTTGAAGTCTTTGTCGAGTTCCTTGCACACGTCGAGACCGAAGACTTCCCGTGCCACGAGGCAGCCGGTTACGTATCCGGCTTCACCCGAGGTAAATTTGCTTTCCTCTGCATGCGCAAAGCCACTCCAACCACGACTGGCGGCTGCCAGCGTGTCGACGAGTGCGTCGAGCGCCTCGCTGTTGGCCAACGGCTGCTCCGGGAGGTCACCGCACATGGCGACCACCTGCTGCCGTAGCGGCAGATCAATCGTCGTGGGCACCGTGGGCGGCAGCACGATATCGCCCTCCGGCGTAACGATCGGCAGGATATAGCGCGAGTTGCCGGTCAGTCGCGTCCGCAGTGCGGCGCGGCTCACGCCCGCGCAGGTGCGGTAGGCCTCTGGAGACACGGCACCGACGTCCACGGGCACGCCGGCGGCCCGGCTGGCTCCGCCGAGCGATCGCGCCTGGGCGAGCAAGTCTTTAAGGTCCTCCCGATCGTGCTGAGCGGCTGCCTTTTCCAGGCGTGCGAGCGAGGCCTCGTCGCCGCGCTCGACGGCGAGCCGCGCCGCGACCATCACGATGTCCTTCGCTGGCAGGCTGCGATGCGGTCGAAGCAGAATCCGTTCCCCCTCCAACAGACCGAGGGCTCCGTCGGTGAGCGCGGCAGCGTCGAGTGCGACCCACGCCATTCCGATGGCACGCGGATCCACGAACCGGTCGACGGCGGGATCGGGTAGGTAGGCCGAGGCATCGGGCGTGCGTCCCGAGCCGCCGAGACTCGAGCGGGAATCGTCGCCGAACGCGCTCGCGTCCGGCGTGCGGCTGGCCCCGCCGAGCATTCCGGCGGCGTTCTTCGGCAACTTGATACAGGTGACTGGATCACCCGCAAACGCTGGAACAGGCACGAGTAGCAGCGATGCCATGAAGGCGCAGGGAAATCGCATGTCGAGGGTCATCTCATTGCTCCTGGGTAAGAAATCCTGCGGCACACGCCGTGGGATTGAGTTCAACAATCAAGTTGGGGACATCGCCACAAACACACCATCAATGGGCTCGGTACATATCGCCTTGATCTTGGATCGACGGGCTCATCGGTCGCCGGCGTCGCGGGTGAAAAGCATCGCTCAACCGCGTATACCACCACCACCATTTCTCAGGCCTTGTTCCTCTCGCTTCTTTTGATAACCCTCTTTAGCGCGCATCCGTAGTTGTTCGTTCAAGCGACCTGACCACGTGTTTCGCTCTTCTTCGATACGCTTTTGTCGCTCCGCGAGCATCTCCTTCACTTTCTTGTTCCAGTCGCGACTGGCTGCGGCGAGAATGTCGAGGCCGCCAGCCGTAGCTTCGGGCGTCTGCGGGAGTGAACCGCAGACTGTCGCAATTTTCTCTCCGAGGGCGGCCTCGGCTGCAGGTGGAAGCCCCGGCGCCAAGACGATGCTGTCTGCGGCATCCACCAGCGGAAGGATGTACTCGGCGTTGCCCGTCACCCTGGCTCGGGTCGCCGCCCTGCTGACCGCGACGCAATACTCATACTGGCCCGGTGTCACGCCGCCGATGTCGATCGTCGCCGCCGCGTGTGCAGAGCGGGCTTTGCCATCGAGCATCTTCATTGACGACACGGTCGCTGCGAGCTTCGTGTCGCCGGAACGCGAGGCTGCTTTCTCAAGCCGGGATAGCGTCGCAGCATCGCCATTCTCGACGGCCAGCCGGGCCGCCACCGCGGCCACGTCGGACGCCCGGAGCGATGCGTGCGGGCGGCCGAGCATCCGCTCGCCCTCCATGAGGGCCAGGGCCCCGTCGGCAACGCCCGCCGCGTCGAGTGCGTCCCAAGCACTGCCGAGAGCGTTGAAATCGACAATTCGTTCGAACGATGCATCCTGGGCGATCCGCGCAACGGCCGCACCGCCGCCCGATCCAGAAGCACGAGATCGGCCCAGAATGAGACTGGTCGGCAGATTCAGAGCATTTGCGTTGATAACCCCGCTCGACGGTTTCACAGAACTGGCCGCTGCATTGGCCGACTTCGTCCGCTCGCGGGCCTTTGCCAGTGCCGCTTTCAACTCGAGGCTTAGCGTGGGCCGCGCAAACTGCTGGCCAACCGATTGCCGGGGCACGGTCACCGTCAACAGCGCTGCGGCCACAACTGCACCGCACCAACACCGTGTGCTCCGGGAGCGATCCAGAAAGCATCGTCGGATCATCGAGGCATCTCCTTGTTTCGGAATGTGAAAATCAGTCTCCAGGGTTGCACTCGCATAGCGGCCCGTCGGCCGCGGCTGCACGTGCCCGGGCACATGGCCCGGGCACGTGCCAATACCGCGTCATTCAGGCGTTCACTCAATAGGCACCGATGACAACGGCCGGCGGTGTCGCCGGCGGCGGTTCCGTTTTGTCCTCCTTCTCCGTGCGCGTCGTGTCAAATCTGCTCTCGGCCGCAAGCCGATCGAGTGCAGCGCTGTTGACGATCGGCTGCTCTGGCAGATCACCGCACAGGGCCACGACCTGCTGCCGGAGCGGCAGGCTCACGGGCGCCGGCACC
>JAIXPT010000430.1 GCA_027486095.1 Planctomycetaceae bacterium
CCGTTGCGGCCGATGAACCCGATCTTGCCGTCGTCGGTGATCGTGGCCGAGGCGTCGTCGAGCAGCACCTGATCGCCGTAGCGCTTCGAGGCATTCTTGATGTCGAGCAACACCGCCATGTGAGCTTTTCAGGTCAATTCCTCGACATCGCCAAGATCACGCTGTCGTCCCGTAGACCTCTTGTTTCGCAACAGATCTTCTCTGCCGATAAACCAGACATTGATCGTGCCATACGTTCCGCGAACCGCGTTCATGCGGGCCTCGCCGAACGCGACACCCGCAATCCGGTTGAGCAGATCGATCCGCACCGGCTCCAGCCCAATCGAGAGCACACAATCCGGCTTCTGGAGAATTTCGAGCGGCACCGTTTCCGCTTGAAAGCCGAAGGCGACGAGTGCGGCCTGGAGCTTCGCTACGTTGTCGGAGCCATCGGCATAAAAAATGTCGATGTCTTTGGTGAACCGAGGAAAGCCGTGGTACGCCACCGCGAAGCCGCCCACGATCATGTAGTCAACGTGCAGTTCTTCCAGCAACCGTAAGAAGTCTTCGAAGTCGGGATGGGTAGTCATACAAAAATCGCCCGGCCGCCAATCGCAACTGCTCGACCGTGTCCAGCCGTTCCTCAGGTGACATGGCCCGCTGCGCGGCTTTGTCTGCAGCCGTCTGAGCAGCATGATCGGTGACCGTGAGCGGAGGGCATGGGACTCGAACCCACAACTCCTTTCGGAGCACGACATTTCCAGTGTCGCCGCTAGCCATTCGCTTACCCTCCGGGGACGACCTGTATCGTACCCTGCCGCCCGCAGGCCAGAAGACCTCGTGGCCGCGGCCCTGCTGCTTCAAAAGGGCCCTGCGGCTCACTTTTTGGGGGCGGGCTTCGCCTTCTCTTGCTTCGGCTTCATGCTCTTTTTGTCGTTTTTGCGCGAGTTGTTGCCTTTGCCCATTGTCGATCCTCCTTGTGATGCTGGCTGCTGGTTCTCGAGAAAATTCAGCCGGCCACGTTGCCGGCGGCGAGAGCATAGCGAAATAAGCCGCTGCCCGGCTAGCGCTGCGCCGGCTGCCGCTTGCGGTCGCGCTCGGTGGCACGCCACTCCCACGGCGGCACGGCGTTCGTGTCGGCCCACACGCCACGCTTGGCTTCGCGGGCTTCGCGTTCGGCTGAAGCCAGCTCCGGGCTGTCGTCGTAGCGTACGTAGTGCCAGGCCAGGCCGTCTTTGACGAGCTCGAGATTCACGTCGCGGCCGTCCACCTCCACGCGGGCCAGATCGCGGCCGTAGCGATCGCGGCCCTTCAAGTGCAGCGTGGCCGTCTTCTTCATGGCCAGCCGGCCGAGCGCCTCGCGCGACTTCGTGCCGAAGGGCTGCCCGATTTCCGGGGCGTCGATCCCGTGGAGCCGCACCTTGTGCTTCGTGTTTGATTCGTCGAGGGCCGTGAGGGTGTCGCCATCGCTCACGCCCACGACCTTCCACGCCACCGGCGGCTCGGGAGACGCAGCCGGGGCCGTGCCGCCGATCACGGCAAGGCAGGGCAGGGCGATCGCAAGGATGCACCGGCGTGGGGGTTTTCGCATGCGGGAAGCGTAGGGACTCGTGGCAAAAAGCGGAAGCCCGAGGTTCGTGAAGGAGGGAGCGGAGTCCCTTCGGCTTACGCCTCGGGCTTCCTCCGTGCGGGGGCCTCTCGGCTTCGGCCTCCGGAGCGGAGTCCCTTCGGCTTACGCCTCGGGCTTCCTCCGTGCGGGGGCCTCTCGGCTTCGGCCTCCGGACAGGAAGCCCGAGGCGTGAGCCGAAGGGATGCTTGTGGCTCATCACCCGATCGTGCCGCGGTCGAGGAGGCCGTCGATGAGCGCGGAGCGGGTGTCGAGGGCGGTCGTCCGCAGCTTGGCCTCGGGCCGCTGGAGAATCTCACGGAGTTTCATGAGCCGCCGCCCGCCCGACTGGGCGTCGTAGCTGTTGAAGGCGATCGTCAGCCGCCGGTCGGGGGCCACCTCGGCACCGTCGCGCTTGATCGCCGCGGGGCGGCCATCGGCCCGCACCACCTCGAACGGCCACAGCGTGCGGTCTGATTTCTTGTCACCCGCATCTTCCGCCACGATCTCCACGAGATCGCGGGCGGTCACTTCCGCCGTGGCCAGCATGTTTTCGTAGGGGATGATCTTCCAGCAATCGCCCACGGTGAGCGCGCCGGCCGCCACGTCGCCCGAGGCAAACGTGCCGTGAAACACCCCCTCGACGGGCATCTGCTGCCGGGCGAGGGCCCCGGCGAAGGTTTCGCAGAGCAGCTTCGCAAGCTCGCTGCCACGACCCTTGCCGTCGATCTTCTGGGCCACGGTGGCCACCTTGCGGGCGAGCTGCTCGTCGGCCTTCGCGAGCTCGGGCTGGGCCCGTTCCATCACGGCCGGATCGAGCTCGAAACGATCGTCCATGAGCACGGTAAACGCCCGGCGCTCCACGAGCCGGCGGCTGTCGATGTCGAAGGTGAGATCGATGCGGCCGCAGTGGATGCCGTGGTAGCTGGCCTGCGAGCAGAGCACGTCGTGAAGCGTCCAGGCAGGCTGATTTTGATGCGAGTGGCCGGCCAGGTAGATATCGACGTCGTTCGCGCCGGCCAAGAGCTCACGCACCGGGTTGGCATAGTCGTCTTGAAACCGCCAGCCCATGTGGCCCATCACCACGATCGCATCGGGCTTCTCAGCGCGAACATCGTGCAGGCTCGCCGCAAGCGCCGTCGCGGGGTCGGTGGCGGCCGCCCCGCCGAGCGTTTCGGGAGCGAGCCAGAAAGGAAGGCCCGGGGTAATCAGGCCGATCAGGCCGATCTTGAAGCCGCCCACCTCCTTCACGATCCAGGGCTTCACGCTCTGCCACGCCCCCGTGAACGCCCCGGGCGCGGCTCCGGCCCGCTCGAGGTTGCCCGTGAGCACGGGCGATTTCGAGAGCGCGAGATTGGCTTCGAGCTTCTCGGGCCCCCAGTCGAAATCGTGGTTGCCGAGCGTCCAGGCGTCGTAGCCCAGGCGATTAAAAAGATCGATCATGATGCCGCCGCCGCTCTCCAGGCTCACGGCCGTGCCCTGCACGACATCGCCCACGTCTACAGTGAGCGAATGCGGCGATTCGCGCCGCCACTGGCGGATGCAGGTGGCGCAGCGGGCGAAGCCGCCCACGTCGTCGAGCCCTTCATAGGTGCTCGTGGGGAGAATTCGCCCATGGAGGTCGGTCGTGTGGAAAATCGAGACCGTGCGGGCTCGGCCGAGGTCGCGGGCTGCCGCAGCATTGCCGGCGAGCAAGGCGGCGCCCGCGCCAGCCGACGTGGCCAAAAACTCACGGCGTGTGGCATGCGATCGCAGTCCCACATTCAATATCTTCATCGTCACGACTCTCCTCGGCGGAAGGCCGCGATTCTAGCGAATTGACTTTACCAGCAGCCAACCGATGCGAGTCGCCCAAATACGCGCTCTCGCCGCATGCGCTCGGCGGGCGTGGACAAGACGAGGGTGCCCCAGCCTGGTTCACCTCGTCAACAGCGAGGCAAGCGGTGATTGGCTCTTATTGTTCGCGTTGCCCTTGCTCAGCCCAACGGAGGGGGTTTTGCGCGGATTTGCTCATCGTTGGCACATAACGTGCCACTCTTTTCGACACGGCCATGCGCCGGCGTCGTGCACACGCGCCGGCGCGCCGTGCCAACAACACGAATTCCTCACGTTTTTGCGGGCGTTGCGCGCTCGCAGTGAGGCCGCGCGCAGGCTGCGCACCCCGCTTCCGGGCGAGGCGGGGGCGGATGCTGTCTCACCATTGTGGTGAGACTTCACCACAGTAGGGAGCGCGATCTGGTGAGAGCAGAGGCGGCGAGTGCTCACCGTGTGCCGGCCATCACGTGCGAGACAGTTGGTTTTCTTCGCTGAATCGCGTGATTTTCCACGCTCATGCAGTCCTCACATTTTTTGGACCGCGATTCGCAGTTCGCGGGCACCGAGTCCGGCGAAAAACCGCTGGCTCGAGGCAACGGACAGCCCCCAAAAGGATACGGAGCGATTCATGACGAACCGGACGCGTTGGATTCTTGCAGCAGTCATGCTTTTCGCTGGCGTCATGATCGGCCGCGACGCAGCCGCTCAGGCGACGGCTGTGACGCTCACCGGGACGTCGTACACGCAAAATTTCGACGGGATGGCGAATAGTGCGACCGCCGCTGCACCCTCAGGATGGAGCTTCTTCCGCAGTGGCACGTCAGCGACGCCGCTGACGTATGCATCCGGATCAAACAGCACCGCGGTGATGCAGCTGTACACGAGCGGCACCCCGACCAATGCCGGAGCCTACTTGTGGGCCCCCACAGCCAGCGGCACCGACAAGGCGATTGGTTTCCTCACCGCCAGCAGCTACCCAGGCCCGGCAGCGACTGCCAACCCCGGGCAGCAGGTTGCGATCCTTTTCGGATTCACGAATACCACCGGTTCCACGATCACAAACCTTGATCTGGGTTGGAACTTCGAGCGGTATCGCCAAGGCTCGCGAACGCAGAGCTGGGAATTTTTCACGTCCACCGACGGCTCAACGTGGACGCCCAACTCGGCGGGTAACCAGACCTACACGGGAACATCTACCAGCATCATCTACAGCCCGCCGGAGCAGACTGCCAAGTCGCTCTCCATCCCCAGCCTGAGCGTCGGCAATGGCTCGAGCTACTTCCTCCGATGGAGCCTCGTCACGACCGGCTCCTGGAGCAACGCCCAGGGACTCGGCCTTGACGACTTCACGATGAACCTCACCACGTCTGGCGGGGGCGGCCCGACCGACCTCTACTGGGACGGCGGCACCGGCTGGAGCAACACGGCTCCCGGCACGGGCGGCAGCGGTGCCTGGGCCGACGGCTCGGGCGCGTGGGACGGCGGCTTGAAGGCCAATTTCGGCGGCTCGGCCGGCACGGTCACCACGGGCATCGTCACGGCGTCGAACGGCCTTGCCTTCACGACCCCGGGCTACACGCTCACCGGTGGCACGATCACGCTCGCGGCTGCATCGATCGGCCTGAACACGATCAACACCGGCACCGACGCAGCGTCCATCACCACGATCAACTCCGTCTTGGCCGGGTCGGCTGGCCTGATGAGGATGGGGCAGGGCACGCTCGTGCTCGGCGGGGCGAACACGTTCTCGGGCGGCCTCACGCTCTCGTCGGGCACGCTGCAGATTGCCTCCGACGCCGCCCTCGGCGACGCCGCCGGGGCCGTCTCGCTCAACGGCACGCTCAAAACGACCGCCAATCTCACGCTGAGCAGCGGCCGCGCGATCTCGGGCGGCGCCGTGCTCGACATCGCCCCCGGCACCACGCTCACGTCGAGCGGATCCTTTGGCCTCGCCTCGACCACACTCGCGAATGCGGGCACGCTCGACCTCCAGGGCGCGACACGCTCGGTCGGCAATCTCACGTTTGGCACTGCGGCCACGGTGAACGGCTCGGGGGCGATCTCCGCGACGGGCCTATCGGCGACCGCCGTCACGAGCGGCTCCGCGGTCGTGAACCCCGCGATCACGTTCACCAGTGGCGACAAGCCGCTGGATGTCGGCACGGGCGGCACGCTCGTGCTCAACGGCGACATCGCCGGCACGACGGGCCGCATCACCAAGACCGGCCTCGGCACGCTCATCGCCTCGGGCTCCAATTCGACCGGCGGCTTCCGCCTCGGGGCCGCAGGCAGCACGCCCACCAACGGCGGCACGCTGATTCTCGCGTCTGCCTCAGCCTCCGGCACGGGCCAACTCCAGGCCAATTTCGGCACGCTCCAGGCCACGGCTCCCTTCACGTTTGCCAACGGCCTCTCCGTGGGCGGCCGCACGGGCGCCGTGGCTGTGCTCGGCGGGGCGAACGCAATGACGTTTTCCGGCTCGACGAGCTTCTTTCGCGGAACCGCGACAAGCGGCGAGCTCCGGCTCGATGTGAACAACGCCACCTCGCTCGACGGCCCGATCGGCCCCACGAGCGGCGGCGGCACGGCCACTGGGATCACGATCGGTGGCACCGGCTCGCTTGCCATCAATGGCAACGCCGCTGCCCTTGCCGACGGAATCACCATCCAAGACCTCCTCGATTTCACTGTCAACGGCACGCTCGGCACCGGCACGAGCGTCCTCACCGCGCAGACCGGCGCGCTCCTCGGCGGCTCAGGCACGATCAACGGCACTGTGACGATGGCCAACGGCTCGATCCTCGCGCCGGGCACGAGCCCCGGCACGCTCACGATCGCCAACGCCCTGAACCTCAACGATGCGACAAACCTGCTCTTCGAGCTCTCGGCCACCGACCAGACCGTGGGCGGCGGGGTGAATGACCTCGTCACGGGCATCACGAATCTCACGCTCGACGGCGTGCTGAATGTGACCGCCATCGGCAATTTTGCGACTGTGGCCGCCGGCGCGAAGTGGCGGCTCTTCAGCTACTCGGGCACGCTCACCGACCAGCTGCTCACCCTCGGCTCCCTGCCCACGCTCGCGGCCGGCAACACGTTTGCGATCGACACCGCCACGGCTGGTGAAGTGAGCCTTGTCGTCGTGCCCGAGCCGGCCGCCCTTGCCCTGGCTGCCTGCGGCATCGCCCTCGCCGGCTATGCCGGCCGGCGGCGGCGGGCGTGATTGGCTGCCATCTCGTCGCACGCCACACCTGTTTTCCCGAGGATCCCATGCCTGCCCGCCGCCGTGCCGCCCTTGCCGCCGCCTGCCTGATGCTGCTCGCCGCGCGGGCAAGCTTCGCCACGCCGCTCGCCCTCACGACGGGCCTCTCCGCCTCGATGGCCTCGGGCACGTCGGCCCTGCTCACGCTCTCGGCCACGAATCTCGTGGGCGGCACAGGGAATATCACCACGTTCAACGGCTTCGGCCTCGCCCTGCAGCTGATCCCCCAGGCGGGTGCATCGGGCACCGTGCAATTCGCCAACTTTTTCGTGCCCGCCACAAACGGCATCCTGCCGAATCCCGGTGCCCCGCAGTTTGAGCTGAGCGGCATCACGAATCTCTCCCCGGTCAACGGCAGTGCGATCGCCACACCCGTCGCCCTCCTCATGGATGAGCTCGCCCCGGTGCAAGAAACGACCGTCCCCCAGGGGGTGCTCAAAAACCTCGGCATCGTGCAGTTTGTCTCGAGTGCGAATGCCGTCGGCACCTGGAAGCTCTACGCCGTCAACGATGCGTTCGGCCGCTCGTATTGGACGGACGCTTTCGGGACCGAGACCCCGCTCGACCAGCTGCCCGCCACGAATGGCACGGCGCTTGCGATCGGCACGGTGACGGTGGTTCCCGAGCCCTCTGCGATGGCGTTGGCAGCCGGGGCGGGCGCGATGATACTGGCGGCGACACGCGGCCGCCGTGGCCGCGGCGATCGCTGACACGGCCCGTGCGGAGACATCAGGGATGATCCACCGGCCTGCCCCGCGTTCCCGAGCCACCCTGCGCAAGCGGCGGCATCGCCCGGGCACCGAGCGGCCGGCAGCTCCCGCCGGTTGCTTCGAAGCGCTCGAGCGGCGCGAGCTCTTTGCGATCAACTCGATCACCACGCTCGACACCACGTTTACTGAAACGTTCGACACGCTCGGCGCATCGGTCACGGCCACACTTCCCGCCGGCTTCCGCATCGGCACCGATTTTGCGACGGGCACGTCGGCCACGACGCAAGCCGCCGGCACCACGGGCACGGGCGCCATCACAGGCTCGAGCACCGGCGGCGCCTACAACTTCGGCGCCGGCGTGACCGCCACGGCCACCGACCGCGCCCTCGGCTTTATTTCCGCCGGCTCGTATGCCGCCCCGCGCAGCATCATCGCCGGCATCACGAACAATTCGGGCTCCACGATCACGTCGCTCAACGTCGGCTGGAACTTCGAGAAATACCGCTCCGGCACCCGCGCCTTTGACTGGACGTTTTTTCACGGCAGCGGCTCCACGGCCACCACGGCCGAGGCGGCGGGCAATCAGTCGTATGCCGCCGATGCCAGCACCGCGGTCATCAACCCGGCCGCCTCGACGGCGAAGAGCGTCACGCTCTCGGGCCTGAGCATCCCCACGGGCGGCACGTATTACGTGCGCTGGACTTACACCGGCGCCGGCGGCTCCACCAATGCCCAGGGCCTCGCGATCGATGATGTCACGATCCGGGCGGGCGGCGGAGCTGCGGGCCCGTTCATCGGCGGCGCCGCGACCACCGCGGCATTCACGACGACCTACGGCATGCCATCGGCCGCGCAAACTTTCGCCATCACCGGCTCGAACCTCACGGCCGACCTCGTGGCCACGGCCCCCGCCGGCTTCGAGGTGTCGAGCGACGGCGTGGCCTTCGGCAGCACGGCCACGTTTGCCGCGGCCAGCGGCAGCGCCTCAGGCTCGCTCCGGCTGCGGCTGGCCGCCACCGCCCCGGCCGGCGTCTATAACGCGCGGAGCGTGGTGCTTTCGAGCACGGGGGCCACGAGCGTAGCCATCACGACGGCCGCCACCGGCAACGCCGTCGCGGTCAAGGCCCTCACGATCACGGGCCTCACGGCCGAAAACAAGCCGTTCGATGGCACCACGAGCGTCGTCGTGACAGGCACGCCGGCATATGCGGGCCTCGTCAACGGCGAAGCGTTTGCCGTCTCGGGCACGGTGACCTGGGCCTTCGCCGATGACAACGTCGGCGACAACAAGCCGCTTGTGCGCACGGGGGCGTTTGCCGCCCCGAGTGCCAACTACACCGTCACCCAGCCCGCGCTCACCGCCTCGATCACGCCCTCGGGCTTCACCACGACCGACCACCTCCGGATCGTCACCTACAACATCCGCGCCTCGACATCCCCGCCGGGCACCGGCATCGGCACGCTCGTCGCCGCGATCGGAGCCGAGTCGTATGGCGGCCACGTCGATCAGGTCGATCTGCTCGCGCTTCAGGAGGTCGATACCCAGAGCACCACGTCGGCGAGCATCGCCGCCTCACTGAACGCGATCTACGGCTCGGGCACGTATGCCACGGGCACGGTCAATGGCGGCTCGACGGGCAGCGGCACCTCCGGCGTGGTCTACAACACCTCCGCCCTCATGTTGCTCGAAGAGCGGGCGATTGGCACCGCCACGGTTTCGGGCGGGCCGCGGCAGACGCTGCGCTACAAATTTCAGCCGGTGAATTCCCCCGGCTCGTCGGTGTTTTATGTGTACGTGGCCCACTTGAAATCGAGCGACACCTCGGGCGATGCCGACCGCCGCAACGACCAGGCCCTGCAGATCCGGGCTGATGCCGACGCGCTGCCCCAGGGCACGAGCATCTTCTATGTGGGCGACTTCAATCTTTATCGCTCGAGCGAGGCGGCCTACCAGACGCTGCTCGCAGCGGGCAACGGCCAGGCCTTCGACCCGCTCGCCCGGCCCGGCGACTGGCACTCGAATTCGGCGTTTCTCGACACCTTCACTCAGGCCCCGCTCGCCAACGCCCCGGCGGGCTTCGTGGGCGGCGGCCTCGACGACCGCTTTGATTTTCAGCTCGTGTCGGGCGCGGTGCTCTCGGGCGGCACGCTCCAATACCGCTCGGGCAGCTACCGCGCCTTTGGCAACAACGGCTCCGTGCCGAAAAACGGCAGCATCAACGACGCCCGCAACACCGCACTCGCCGGCCTCCCGAATCGGCTCGAAGTGCTGGGCCTGCTGACGACGGTGTCGGACCATCTGCCCGTGGTGGCAGACTATGCATATCAGGTCGTCGCGGCCACGCCGTCGATAGTGGTCGCGCCCGCCACGCTCGCAGAAGCCCTCACCACGACCGCCGGCACCCCCTCGGCCCCGGCCACGTTTACGATCTCGGGCTCGAATCTGACGACGCCGCTCACGGTGGCGGCCCCGGCCGGCCTCCAGGTTTCGACGGCGGCCGATTCGGGCTATGCCCGCACGATCACCGTGGCCCCGACAGCCGGCACCGTGCCCACGACCACGATCTACGTGCGGCTGGCGGCCAATGCCACGGCCGGCGTCTACGACAACCTCGCAATCACGGTGAGTGGCAGCAGCGCGGCGCCGCTCACGGTGCTCACGGCGGCGGCGGGAAACATCGTCGTGCCCGGCCCGACGCCCGGCGACTTGTATTTCAGCGAGTATGTCGAGGGATCGGGCAACAACAAGTATCTCGAGATCTACAACGGCGGCACAGCCGCGGCAAACCTCGCCGACTACGAAGTGCGGCTGTTCACCAACGGGCAGACCGTCGTCAATGCCAGGCAAAACCTCAGCGCCTTGAGCGGCGGCCCGACCACGCTCGCCCCCGGAGCCACGCTCGTGCTTCGCAATGCAAGCGCCGCCCTCACGCTGCCTGCGGGCGTGACGGCCTATACGAGCGGCGTCGTGACCTTCAATGGCGACGACGCCGTGGCGATCTGGAAGACGACCAGCTCGGCCTATGTGGACATCTTCGGCGCCATCGGCAACGACCCTGGCACGGCCTGGACGAGCGGCGCGCTCACGACAGCGGAGGCGACGCTCCGGCGGCTTTCGTCGGTGACCGCCGGCGTGACGATCAACCCGGCGACGTTCGGGACGCTCGCCCTCGAGTGGGAGCAGTTTCCGCGCGACACCGTCTCCGGCCTGGGCAGCCACAACGCCCCGCCCCCCGCTCCCGGCTCGATCGCCGGCTTCGCCTGGAGCGACGGCGATGGCGACGGCGTGTGGGACGCAGGCGAGGCCGCGGCCGCCGGGTGGACGATCTACCTCGATCTGAATGCCAATGGCACACTCGGCACTGGCGAGCCGAGCACCGTGACGGCGCGCGACGGCAGCTATGCCTTCACGGGCCTCGTGGCCGGCACGTATCTCGTGCGGCAGGTGCCGCAGGAGGGCAGGGAGCAGACCTTCCCGGCTGGCGTGGGCACACGCGGCATCGCGGCAACCGCCCCGCTCACCCGTGATCCGGCCTATGCCCCCGCGGTGCGGCAGCAGCAGAAGCGGTTCGTGCCGAACGATCCGCTGTTTACGAACCAGTGGCACCTGCGAAACACTGGCCAGCAGGGGGGCACCGCCGGCGAAGACGCCCGGCTCGTGTCGGCGTGGGACGTGGCCACCGGCGCGGGCGTGGTGATCGGCATCATCGACGACGGCGTGCAGCACACGCACCCCGACCTGGCCCCCGCCTACCGCGCCGATCTGAGCTACGATTTCAACTTCAATGACGCCGATCCCACGCCCGGCACCGGCGACGACCACGGCACCGCCGTGGCAGGCGTGGCTGCCGCCCGCGGCAACAACGGCCTCGGCGTGTCGGGCACGGCGCCCGCCGCATCGATCGCGGGCCTGCGGCTGATCTCGGCCACCACGACCGACCAGCAGGAGGCCACCGCGCTCTCCTTCAAGCCGCAGGATATCGCGATCTATTCCAACAGCTGGGGCCCGAGCGACACCGGCGCCAATCTCGAGGCCCCGGGCCCGCTCACGCTCGCCGCCCTGGCCAACGGCGTGGCCGCCGGCCGCGGCGGCAAGGGCAGCATCTACGTGTGGGCGGCCGGCAACGGCCTCGGCTCCAACGACAATTCGAACTACGACGGCTACGCCAACTCTCGCTACACCATCGCCGTCACCGCCGTCGATAACACCGGCAATCAGGCCTGGTATGCCGAGCCGGGGGCCAACGTGCTCGTCGCCGCCCCGTCAAACGGCGATTCAAGCGGCGCCGAAGTGGGCATCACCACCACCGACCGCACCGGCACCGCGGGCTACAACGTCTCGGCCAGTGCGTCGCCGGGCAATCTTTCGAATCGCGACTACACCAACGACTTCGGCGGCACCTCCTCGGCCACGCCGCTGGTGTCGGGCGTGGTGGCGCTGATGCTCGAGGCCAATCCGAATCTTGGCTGGCGCGACGTCCAGCACGTGCTCGCCACCTCGGCCCGCAAAAATAATCCCACCGATCCCGACTGGACGCAGAACGGCGCGGGCAAATGGGTGAACCATAAATACGGCTTCGGCGTCGTGGATGCGGCGGCCGCCGTGAATCTCGCGAAGACATGGACGAACGTGGCCGCCGAGACCACCGCCACGAGCGGCGTGATCACCGTCGGCCGCACGATCCCGGATAACGCCGCCGCCGGCATCTCCTCCACCTTCACGATGTCGGCCGACATCGCCGTCGAAACGGTCGAGATCACCTTCAGCGCCACCCACACCTCGCGCGGCCAGCTCGAGGTGTGGCTCACGTCGCCCTCGGGCACCCGCTCGACGCTCGCCGAGCGCCGCGCCGACACGGGCGATCATTACACCGGCTGGACCTTCTCCACCGTCCGGAGCCTCGGCGAATCGTCGGTCGGCACCTGGACGCTCACCGTGGCCGACCGCGTGAGCGGCACCACGGGCACGTTTGGCTCGTGGCAGATGAATGTGTATGGCACCGCGGGCAGCGGCTATGTGGCCCCGCCGGCCGCCCACACGATCGTCGTGGCCGCCGGGCAGGACGTGACGGGCGTAAACTTCGGCGCCCGTTCGCTGCTGCCGCTCGATCCGGCGATCCTCGTCGCGGGCACGCTGGCGGGCGTCTCCACGACGTATGGCGAAGCCTCGGGCTCGAGCACGGTCACCGTCTCGGGCACGAATCTCACGGGCAGCATCACGGCCACGGCTCCGGCTGGCTTCGAAGTGTCGAGCGATGGAGCGTCGTTCGGCACGACGGCCACCTTCGTGCAGACGGGCGGCTCGGCCTCAGGCACGCTCTCGGTGCGGCTGGCGGCGGCGACGGCGGCGGGCACGTTCTCCGGCGCGGTGAGCGTGTCGTCGCCTGGCGCACCCGCCGTCGATCTGGCGATGCCCGCGAGCACCGTCGCCCGCCGGGGCCTCACGGTCGCGGCGGTCGCGGCCCGCAAGACGGTCGGCCAGGCTGATCCGACGCTTGCCTTCACCACGTCGGCGCTCGTGAATAGCGACACCGCGAGCGGGGCCTTCACCGGCGGCCTCTCACGCCAGTCCGGTGAAGCAGCCGGCACCTATGCGATCGGGCAGGGCACGCTCGCCGCGGCCAACTACGAGATCACATTCGTTGCAGCCGATTTCGTCATCCACCCGACGGTGCAGGTCGTCGGGGCGTTTATCCGCGGCATGGGCACGGGCTCGAACAATTGGAGCGATGCGTATCTCGATCTCTCCGTGTTTACGAGCGTTGCTGGCTCGCGGCTCGGCTGGCAGCTGCCCGATGGCTCGACGCAGACGGCCGCCACGGCGACGGCGCCCTGGAACAACGTCAATCGGCTCTCGATCCGGTTCAATCAGCCGGTGGCGCTCCCGGCCGTATCGGCGCTAGGCCTCGTAGCTGGGTCCGCCGGCGGCGACATCACGACCACGCCTGCGGGCGTCGTGCTTCTCGACGGCGGCCGGATCGTGCAGTGGAGCTTCGCAAACCTCGCCTCGGGCCGCTATCTCGCCACGCTCGACGCCGCGGCGATCGTGAACACCGATGGCAGCCCGCTCGACGGCGAGTGGATCGCAAACGCAAGCACGTTTGCAGCCGGCTCGGGCGATGGCGTGGCCGGAGGCACCTTCGCATTTCAATTCGCGGTGCTCGTGGGCGATGCCTCGCCGAGCGTGGCCGGCACGGTGGGCACCACCGACCAGACGTTCGTGCGGCAGCGGATCGGCAACACGCCCACAGCCGCAACCTTCCGCGCCGACATCAACGGCTCGAATCTCATCAACACGACCGACGTCAACCTGCTCAAGAACAAGCTCGGCTCATCGCTCGCCCAATTCCCGGCCCCCGCCGCCGCGCTCGTGCCCCGTGCCCGGATGTTCGCCCTCTACGCCCAGGCCGCGCTCTCATCCCAGCAGACCACCCCCGCCCGTCGCCGCCTCATCTAACCGCTCCCGCGCTGGTAGCCCGCCCCGAAACCCTGAGGCGCCGCAAGCCCGAGGCGTAAGCCGAGAGGATGCCCCCCTCCGTCCGTGGAAGCCCGAGGCGTAAGCCGAGAGGATGCCCCCGCCCCCGGATGCCCGCCGCCTTGGCCCCCGCGGGCATAAGCCGAGAGGATGCACCCGCCAAAAAGCCCCGGGCGGTAGCCCGGGGACTCCGCGTGGATGCGGAGACCGGTCGCCATGCGGCGTGAAACACGGGATCGCTCGCCATCCGGGTTGCCGGGCGGCACCGCGGCAGCCACCGCCACCTAAATATTTCGTGAGCCAGCCCTGCAGGGCGGCCGTTGGTTCCCGGGCATCTGTCCGTCGCACATCACGGAAATAGCGGAAAACATGCCACAATCCGATGGTTGGCCGCGCTGTACGACCGGCGACGAGCGTTACCGCCGCCATCCTTGCACTCACACATTTCTAACGATTTTCTTGCGCGGGGCTCCACAAGCCCTAACGTGGGGCGGGCATCATCCCAGCCGTGGCGATTCGCACGAACGCATACGGAGCATTCCTCATGGCTGAAGCACGCGCGACGATGCACGCTAGCCCATCGCCTGCCGACTGGTTTCCGAGCAGCGCTCGCCCGGCCTTTGGGCAGGGGAATGCTGCCGCGACATGGCAAACCTTACGGTGCTCTGGCGTTTCGCAGAACCCCGATCTTTCCCAGGCATTTGGCGCAAAAATCGCAGTGCGGCGGGAACGGTCGGAGTCTGCCCTCAACGAGAGCGTCTCCACCGAAACGCACGGAGAACAGCGAATGGCAATCGATGGGTCAGCGACCTCGAAATCGCCTGTGTTGAGCACTCGTGCCGCCGTGCACCACCGCGTACCGAGGGTAAGCCAGCGATTGATGCCGCGTACTCGAACCCTGGCTCTTGGGCTCAGAGCCATGCTGGTGGCCGCGATCGCGAGCTCAGCATCGGCCGCCACGTGGAGCTACGATTTCGGCACTACATCTGGAACCACTACGCACACAAGCGGCAGTTCCTCTTCGTTCTTGCCAAATCCTCAAGCGAATGGTGGCTCGCAGTATGTCCGAGTCGGCAACCAGGGGGGCTCGGTTGTCTTGGCAAACCCTGGTGATCCGGCCTTCGGTTCCGGCGCGGAGTTGATGATCACCGCTCCCACCGGCAGCTCTCTCAACAAATTCGGCATCGCTAACTACACGACCGGCAATCTGTATTCGCTGTCTTTCTCGACATTTCTCACGGGCAACACGGGAACGTTCTATGCGTTTGCCGGTAATGGGAGCTCGTTTGATTCCGCCACCGCCGGCTTCACGTCTACTCAAGTCGCAGCTGGACTGCAGTTCATTCTCGGCACCTCGGCGATCACCACGAACTATCGCAGCGGAAGCAATTGGATTTCGACAAATCTGACCACGAGTGGAATCACCAAGGATTCCGTGCTGGGCTTCTCGATCTACGGCAACAACGGTTCGACCTCTACTTCGTATTCAATCGGCGGCACCTCCTACAGCCTCGGGTCGAACACGTTCGATATTTGGTTGGGTGGTTCCAAAATCAGCAGCTCCGCCTTGACTGGCGGCCAACTGTCAGCTGGTTCCGGTGTCGATTCGATCATGTTCTACGGGGAAAACTCCGCCAGCAACGTCGGCAAGATGAGCCTCGACAATATCGTCTACGCCAACGAACTTCCCGCAGCGCCAACATCAGCTGATTATTGGGCACCGCAGGCTGGAGGCGGCGGCACTGGCATATGGACATCGTCTGGTACCAACTGGGCGTCAGCCGCCGGCACGCTGGGCTCCCAGACTCAGGGCACCGGTACGCTCATCTTCGGAAACACCGCCGGCACCGTGACCGTGAGCGACACGGTCTCCGCTTCGGCCGGCATGCAGCTCGCCACGACCGGCTACCTGATCACAGGCGGCACCATCTCGCTTGCCGGAGCAACCTCCGGCAGCAACACGATCACGGTGAACTCCGCCGTCACGGGCACGATCAACTCGATCTTGGCTGGCTCGGCCGGCATGACGAAGGCAGGCGTGGGCACGCTTTCTCTCGGCGGAGTCAACACGCTCACCGGCACCGTCGCCGTCACTGCGGGCACGCTCGCCACGACCACGTCGAACGTCGTCGCCGATGCGGCGTTTGTGAATGTGTCGAGCGGTGCGATCTTCCAGCTCGGCGGCAACGACACCGTGGCCGCGATCCTCGGCTCTGGCACCGTGGACGTGCAGTCCAACACGCTCACCGCCAACACGGCCGCAACGGGCTCGTTTGCCGGCGTCATCCAAGGCACCGGTGGATTCACAAAGACCGGCGGCGCGACCTTCACACTCTCAGGCAACAACGCTTACCTTGGCGTGACCAGCGTGAACGCCGGCACGCTCGCCACGAGCGCCGCCGATCGGATCAGCAATTCCTCGGACGTCGCCGTCGCGTCGGGTGCCACCCTCCAGCTCGGCGGTGCCGAGACCGTTGGCTCGATCGCGGGAGCTGGCAACGTTGCAATCGGCGGCAACGCCTTCACCTCCGGTGGCTCCGGCTCCTCGACGTCGTTCTCCGGCGTGATCTCGGGCGCGGGCGGATCCTTCACGAAGGCCGGCGCCGGCACGCTCACGATCAATGCTGCCCAGGCTTACACTGGCGCGACCAACGTGAACGCCGGCACGCTCGCCCTCGGGGCCTCCGGCGCGATTGCGACGTCGCCCACCGTAAACGTCGCCTCCGGGGCCACGCTCGATGTGTCGGCCGTGGCAGGCTTCACGCTCGGCGCCACGCAAACCCTCGCGGGAGCGGGCAGCGTCGTCGGGCCCACCGCCGTCTCAGGCACGATCAACCCAGGCGACTCCGGGGCGATCGGCACCCTGACGCTCGGGGCAACCACGCTCAACGGCGGCGGCGTGCTCAACGTCGCGCTGTTCGATGCTTCCAGCACGGCCGGCACGGGCTGGGATCTGCTCGCGACCGATACCCTCACGTTTGCCAACTCTTCGGGCTCAAAATTTACGATCAATCTGTCGAGTGCCTCGACGAGCGGGGGGGCCGCGGGAAACGCTTCGGTATTCAACAACGCCTCCGACGTGCGATTCAAGATCGTGGGAGCCTCCAGCTTCGGCACATCGTTCGACGCCACCGCCTTCACGCTCAACACGGCAGGGTTCACGAATGCCCTCGGTGGCGGCACGTGGGGCGTTACGAGCCAAGGCTCGGACATCTATCTGTCATTCACCGCCGGCCAAGCTCTGAACTGGGTCGGCGGCAGTGGCACGTGGGCCCCGACGGGCGGCACCGACTGGAATGGCGGTGCCTGGGATAGCTCCAAGACCGCGACGTTTGCCGGCTCGGCCGGCACGGTCACGGTGGATAACGCCGGCGTGTCTGCCGGCCGCGGCCTCGACTTCGGCGTCACGGGCTACACCCTGGCGGGCGGCCCGATCGCCCTCTCCGGCTCGACCGCCGGGCTGAACACGGTCAGCGTGAGCAGCGGTTCCGCGACGGTGGCCAGCACGCTCACGGGCAACACCGGCCTCACGAAGGTAGGCGCCGGCGCTCTCGTGCTCGCTGCTGACGCCACGTTCACGGGCGGTACGCAGATCAACGGTGGCACGGTGCAGCTCGGCAACGGTGGCACAGCCGGAACCGTCGTTGGCGACGTCACGATCGGCAGCGGTGCGACATTGGCCGTAAACCGGTCCGACGCACTCACACTCTCGGGAAACCTCACGGGCGTTGGCGCGGTCACGAAGTCTGGATCCGGCACGCTCACTCTTTCCGGCAGCAATGATTACGCGGGCGGTACGACCGTGAACGGCGGTGCCGTGGCAGCCGATGCGGTCTCTCGGCTGGGCTCGGGAGCGCTGACGCTCAACGGCGGCCGGCTCACCTACACGGGCGGCGTGGGCACGCTCGCTTCGGGCAGCATCGGGGCCGGCGGCGGCACGTTCGACGTCGGCTTAGGCGGCGATCTCACGATCACCGCGCTAACGGGCACGGCGAGCTCGCTCGTGAAGGAAGGGGCCGGCACGCTCCGAGTGCCGACGCTGCCTGCCGCCTTCTCGGCCAATGCGGGCGTGCTTTCCACAGCACAGGTCGGCACGCTCAACATGGGAACCGATCTGGCCAACGCGGGCACGATCGAGTTCACCGGCAGCAACACGCGAGTGAACCTCAACGTCAACCAGACCGGCTCCGGCGTGCTGCGGCTGACGCAGTCAAGCCAGAGCGTGGCAAACACCGGGTCGAACATCACCGGAACGGCTGCCAATCCAATTGCTCTCGCCGTCGGGTCGGGCACGGTCAACATCGGCTCCACCAGCGGCAACACGCTGCGGCTCAACGGGGCCATCAGCGGCACCGGCAACGTGAACTTCGCGGTCAGCACAAGCGGCGGCGCCGGTCTGACCGTGCTGGGCGCTGCGAGCACGTTCACGGGCAACGTCACCGTGAACTCGTCTACAAGCGGCATCCACCGGATCGGCGTGAATAACGCCATACCGACGACGGCGGGCGTGACGTTCGGCTCGACCGCCGGCTCGATCGACCTCAATGGCTTCAACCAACAACTGGCCTACCTCGCCAGCGGTGCTTCCGGCGGCATCTTTAATTCAGCGGGTGGCCTTGCGACGCTCACGATCGACGGCACCACCAGCACGACCTACGCGCGAGCCATCGGCACGACGGGATCGGCGACCATCGCACTTGTGAAGGCTGGCTCGAGCACGCTCACCCTTTCCGGCTCGAGCGCTTTCAGCGGCGGCACGACGATCAATGGTGGCGTGATCAGCGTCGCTTCTGACTCGTCGCTCGGTGCCTCGTCGGGCAGCATCAATTTCGCCGGCGGCACGCTCGCTACGACGGAAACCTTCACGCTGAGCGCCGCCCGCATCGTGACTGTCTCTGGCACGAGCGGCTGGGATGTCGCGGCCACGAAGACCGTCACCTTCAACGGCGACTTCGCCGGCTCGGGCCGGCTCAATAAGGGCGGCCTTGGCCAGCTCACGCTCGGCGGCACGAGTGCCGGCTACACGGGCACCTTTGCGATCAACGCCGGCACGGTCGAGCTCACGAATGCCGACGCCCTCGACAACGCCATCATCCTTCAGACGGGCGGCACGCTCATTCTCGCGCCGTCCTCCGGCACCGATGTGCCGCTCCCAGGGCTCCAGGGCAACGGTGGCGAAGTGTCCATCGGCAACGGCCGGCAGGTGGCCGTGGGCGACAACTCTGATCGTTCCTACGGTGGCCGAATCCGCGGCCAGGGCGGCTTCAAGAAGCAGGGCACGGGCCGGCTCGAACTCACCGGCAACAACGACTACTCCGGCACCACGCTCGTCAATTCCGGCAGGCTCGTGGTGAACGGCTCGCTCTCCCAGACGCCGCTCGTCACCGTCGCGAGCGGTGCCGAGATCGGGGGTTCGGGCTCGATCGGCGGCACGCTCGCCGGGGCCGGCGCCGTCGGTCCGGGCAATTCGCCCGGCATCTTTTCGGCGCCGAACACCGATCCCAGTGGCGGCCTCGATTACAACTTCGAGTTCACCGGCCTCACGCCCGACTACACAAACGCGGCCGCAAGCGTCAACGACGTCCTCCGGCTCACCGACACCACCACGCCTTTCCTTCCGAGCCTCGGCGCCAGCAATGCGGTGAAGATCTATCTGCCTTCGTCGGTCGCCGAGGGCCAGACCTACGTGGGCGGCTTCTTCCTTGATGCCACGACTGCCCAGGTTGGCACCTTCCTCGGCTCGATCGCCTCTGCGACGTTCAGCTACTTCGTGCAGGACAACGCCGGCGGCGTCACCTACGAGGGGCTCACCTATCGCACGCTTGGCGACTGGAACAATGCGAACGGTCAATCGCTGGGCGTGACCATCGGCACCTCCAACGTCGCGTCCGCGGCGTTCGTAGGCGGCACGATTACAAATGGCCAATCGATGCAGATGGTCATCGTGCCCGAGCCCTCGGCCTTCGCCCTCGCCGGCCTCGGCGCGGCCCTCGCCGGCTACGCTGCTTGGAAGCGTCGCCGCCCTGTCTGACCATCTGAATGCCCCTGCCACGAAAGCCTCGCTCGGGCGATCCCCCTAAGCGAGAAGGAAGCCCTGGCCCGGTGCCCCCCGCCAGGCCGGGGTTTTTGCTGCACTCGCTGCTAGGCAGCCCACTGTGTGGCATCGAGCATGTATGAATCCTTCAGTCGGCTCCGGAGGTCCGGAGCCGAGGCACGTGCTCCTGGCCCCCGTCGAGCTGTGGCAAAGAGCGGTCGAGGCCGGTTCAGCCATCGTGGCCGCGCGTCGCCAGTCTGAAAAGCCATTGCCTCGAGCATGCCACGGACCGTGAAAATCCGCTCGAAAACGCGGCCGTGGGGGGCCGGCGGCTCACGAATTTCTCACAGTCTTTCCGTACCGTCACGGTCGGTTATCTTGTTGCGGCAGTTGGAGCACTGCCCGCAGGTCCCCGCCCCCGCCTCGGAGAAGCATCGATGCTTCACTCTCGGCCCCGCCGCGGCTTCACCCTCGTGGAGCTCTTAGTGGTGATCGCCATCATCGGCGTGTTGATTTCTCTGCTGCTTCCCGCGGTGCAGACGGTTCGCGAATCTGCCCGTCGGTCATCGTGCCAGAACAATCTGAAGCAGATCAGCCTGGGAATGATCAATTTTGCAGACGTACGGCGGCGACTTCCCCCTGGCCAGTTGCAATCCGTTGTAGGCTCCGGATTTAAGTCTATTGCCTGGTCGGCATTCTTTTTACCGTTCATCGAGCAGAATCAGGTCGAAGCTACATGGGACACGGTCCCCGCAAATGCCGATACGGTTCCCGCACCAGACTCACGTTTTTACTTGCGCGCAAAGCTGAACAGCCAATACAACCAACGCGCTGCCTCAACAGTTATCCCACTATATCTGTGTCCTAGCACCCGCCGCACGCATGCTTCGCGTGACGGTAATCGGATCAGAGATTGGAATAACAACGGGACCGTTGATTTGGGGAACTTCGAGGGTTATGCCTGCATCGATTACGCTGGCAATGGGGGGCCGGTCCGGGACAATGACCGCTACAAAACCCCCCAAGGTAATCGCTATGGGGCAAACCTCGGAGTCATTCTTCCGACACCTGTTCAGTCGATGAACAGTGGAATTGCATTCAAAGACATAACTGATGGTCTCTCAAAGACACTATTACTCTGTGAGATAAGCGGAAGAGGGGTGACGCAGACTGGCTCGACGGTGAATGGCCGCGGTGTGTGGGCTGCATCGACAAACTGTATCTACATAGGAAACGGAGCTAACCCATCGCCGCTTTCCATTCCAATGATCAATCCATCCAACACGGCAACGGAAATCTGGCAGGACTTTGCCAGCACTCCATTGTTCTCGGATCATCCTGGGGGTGTTCAGGTTGCCACATGTGATGGCGCGATCCGGTTCTTGTCGGAGTCAACAAGCGAGTCCGTGCTGACTGGCCTGGCCTCGCGCAACTGCTCTGAAGCGGTCGGACTTGAGTAGACCGTACTTTCAGAATTTGCCATCTTTTTGTGTGTCGCTTGACAGCGACGCTGTGTAGATGGAATCCAGCGTGTGGCGATCTAGTCGCTCTGCGGCCCTTGCCTGGATCCTTCTCGACTGGGCGGCCAGTGCGTTTTCGACGATCCTGATCACGCTGGTCGTGGCATATGTCGAACGCGTCGTGTTTGCCGATGCGGCGTGGGGTGTGCCCGGGGGCGTCGTCTGGGCGTGGATCATGGCGGCGGCGATGCTTGCGTCGGCCCTGCTCGCACCCTTGCTTTCCGCCCATGCCGATCGCACCCACGGCCACAAACGCTGGCTCCTGATCGCGACGGCCGTCGGAGCCGGGGCGAGCCTCGGGCTCGCTGCCGTGCCGCCCACGGCCCGGCTCGCTGTGGCGGCGGCGATCGTGATCGCGGCCGTGGGCTTCGACATGGCCCAGATCTTCACCGGTAGCCTCCTGCCGCGGATCGCGAGGGGCGTTGATGCCGACAGGCTCTCCGCTGCAGGCTTCGGCGCCGGCTACCTCGGCGGCGCAATCGCGCTCATCCTCGCCACGGCCGTCGTGACCAACCGCGAGGCGCTCGGGCTTGCCGCCCCCGACGCGCTCCGCTGGTCGTTCGTGGTGATGGGAGGCTGGTGGCTCGCCTTCTCGCTACCGGCGGCATTCGTGCGGATGGGCGACGGCCGCTCGGCCGACCATGCCGCCTCGTCGGCCGGTGAGCTCCTCGGCTTCGCGCGGTCGCTTGCTGGCGAGACCGCAGGCAGCCTCGGCCGCACGCTTCTCGGGGCCGTGCTCGTGCTCGGGGCGGTGCAGACGGCGATCGCGCAGTTTTCGAGCCTCGCGCTCGAACGATTTCAGCTCGATTCCGCCGCGCTCGTGCGGCTTGTGCTGCTCGTACAGTTCGTGGCCCTGCCCGGCGCCCTCTTCATGGGATGGCTCTCCACACGGTGGAACAGGGCGGGGGCCCTGGTGCTCTGCCTCGCCGGCTGGATCGCCGTGATCGTGCTTGCGGCATTCGTGCAGAATCCCGGCCAGCTTACGGGGCTCGCGGTGCTGCTCGCGCTCGTGCTCGGCGGCGTGCAGAGCGTGGTGCGGGCCACGATCGCGGGGCTCGCGCCCGCCGGCCGTTTCGGGGCGACCTTCGGCCTCTTGCAGGTGGGCACGAAGCTCGCGGGCTTCGTGGCGAGCCTGCTCTTCGGCGCGGCCTACGCCGCCACGGGAGAATCACGCACCGGGCTCATGGTGCTCCTCGCCCAACTCGCCGCGGGGTGGTGGGTGCTGCGGCGGTAGCGACGGACAGGCAGCGACGGGCCTCCAGGCCTGTCGGAAGGCGGCCCGGATTCGACAGAGCTGGAGCTCCGTCGCTACAGCGGCAATCGATTCGACAGAGCTGGAGCTCCGTCGCTACAGCGGCAATCGATTCGACAGAGCTGGAGCTCCGTCGCTCAGGGCTGACGGCGTCGCGCATGCCGGGAGCTTGCGGCTGTGAATATACTGGCGTACACTTTAAGAAGAATGGCGTTTTCGTCGCTTAACGCTGTTCACCCCATGGGAGCTCGATTCATGGTGAATGTGACGGTTGATGATAAGGCTGCCGCAGCGCTGGCGGCGGCTCGCGAGCAAGTGGAGGTGCGCGACGCAACCGGCCACCGGATCGGGTATTTTCTTCCACCAGCGCTTCACGAACGATTGCTGTACGACTGGGCACAAAGCCGGGTGACAGCAGGGGATCTCAAAGTCGCGAGAGCCGAAGAAGGTGGAAGCACGCTTGCCGACGTGTGGGCCCGCCTGAGCGTTCAATGACCTTTACGGTCACGTGGAAACCCAGCGCCGTCGAGGCACTGGCCACCCTGTGGCTCGACTCAGACTGCCGTGAAAAGGTCTCCACGGCAGCAGACGAGATCGACCGCCTGCTGCGGGAGCGTCCGCTTGGAGTGGGCGAGCCCTCGCTCCTCAGCAGCCGGATTCTTGTTTGTTTGCCGCTGTTCGTAGTCTACGACGTTGAACCTGATGACCGCCGCGTGACCGTGCTGATGGTCACGATGATTCCTGGCGACGACCGCCTGTAGCAAGGGGCTTCAGGCCTGTCGGAAGGCCGCCCGGATTCGACAGAGCTGGAGCTCCGTCGCTACAGCGGTAACCGATTCGACAGAGCTGGAGCTCCGTCGCTACAGGCCGAGGACGTCGCGCATCGAATAGAGGCCGGCCGGCTTGCCGATCAGGAACGCCGCGGCGGCGAGGGCGCCCTGGGCATAGCAATCGCGGCTCGTGGCCCGCACGTTCACCGAGAGCGATTCCCCCTCGAGCCCGAAGAGAATCGTGTGCTCGCCGGGGTTGTCGCCGGCCCGCACGGCGTGGTAGCCGATCTCGTCGGCAGGGCGGGCTCCGGGCCGGCCCTCGCGGCCATGGGCCGCCTTCGTCTGCCCCATGGCATCCTGCACGATCTGGCCGAATTTCAAAGCCGTGCCGCTCGGCGAATCTTCTTTGTGGCGATGATGCACCTCGAGGATCTCCACGTCGGCCCGCGTGCCCACGCGCTTCACGAGCCCCCCGGCCCGGCCCACGAGGTCCATCGCGATGTTCACGGCCAGGCTCATGCTCGGCGACTGCAGCACGGCGATCTGCTTCGCCGCCGCGGCGAGGGCCTCGCGGGCCGGCACATCGAGCCCCGTGGTGGCTACCACGAGCGGCACCTGCTTCGCCACACAGCTGGCGATGATCCCGGGCACCGCCTCGGGCAGTGAAAAATCAATGACGACGTCGGCAGGGCAGCTCCATCCGTCGGCCACCGCCACGCCCGCAGGCGAGAGCCCGGCGAGCGTGCCGGCATCGACGCCGGCCCGCGGATGCCCCGGCCGCTCGATCGCCGCGACAAGCTGCCAGGGATGGGCATCGGCGGCGGCGCAGGCGATCACCCGCTGCCCCATGCGGCCGGCGGCACCATGCACGACGAGGCGAATCGGCTCAGCCATAGAGCTCGATCGCCTGCACGATTTCGTCGAGCCGGTTGCCCACGCTCACCGAGCGATTCGCGAAGCTCGCCCGGCTCACTCCGCGGCTGCCGAGCACCTCGTTGAAGAGCTTTTGGTCGGTCGTGTGGTAGGCCACGGTGGCCGTGGGGTCTTTGAGCTGATGGCCGGTGAGGATGCACACCACGCGCTCGTCGCGGCCGATCACGCCCTCGGCCACGAGCTGCTTCGCCCCGGCCACGCTCGCGGCACTCGCCGGCTCGCAGCCGAAGCCGCCTGCGCCCACCTGGGCCTTGGCGTCGAGAATCTCCTGCTCGCTCACCTCGCGCACCACGCCGTCGCACACCTCGAGGGCCCGCAGACACTTGTTGAGGTTCACCGGCCGGTTGATCTCGATGGCGCTGGCGATCGTGTCGGCCCGCTTCTTCTCGCGGTCGAGCTCGTCGTAATAGTGGCAGGCAGGGGAGAGGTCGGCCCGGC